>JBLHKB010000141.1:0-13268 GCA_047619315.1 Polyangiales bacterium | reverse complement strand
GTGACTTCCGATCCGGGTACTGGCCTCGTCACCTTCAACGCGTACGGAGGCACCGCCGAAGCCGCGGCGGACCTCGCCAATACCTTCTCCGATACTTTCGTCGAGCATCACCGCGCGCGCCGTGAACGTGAACTCACCGAAGAGGTGGAAAGCCTCGAGCAGCGCATCGAGGCTGCATCCGAAGAGCTTCAGGCGGCGCGCGAAGCCTACGACTCCTTCCGTGAGGCCAACGGCATCACCAACCTCTCCGAGGAGCAAGAGGGCGTGATGAGCCAGGCCGCCGCGATGCGATCGCAGGCCGACCTAAAACTCACCGAACTGCAAGCCCTTGAAGCACGCGTGACACAGCTTGAAGGCGAACTTGCGAGGACACCCCAGACCACGGCGGTCACCTCGACGATGTCCCGCCAGACGTCCCGCCTGTCCGAACTACGCCAACGGCTGCGCGAGGCACGAGGCCAAGGGCTTGGTGAAGCTCATCCACAGGTGCAGTCCCTTCGTCGCCAGGTCGCTGCACTCGCAGAAGCAGGCGGGGACGAACCGAGCGAAACCGGTAGCCGTCGAAACACCAACTATGAGGCCATCAGCCGAAGCCTCAGCGACGGCCGCACCAACCTTGAAGCCATGCGCCAAGAGCACGCTTCCCTCGAAGCGCTCGCGGTGACGGCACAGGCGCGCAGCAACACGTTCAGCACCATCGAGGGCCAGGCCGCGACGCTGCTCGCTCAGGTCAACGTGAAGACGGCGCTCGTCGAAGAACTCACCGTTCAACGCTCGGCAGCCCAAGACCAGATTCAAGACGTCCCCACTGGGTTTAGTCAGGTGGCCGTAGCCCTTCCGCCGGAAGACGCGATTCGTTCCAAGAAGAAGGTCATGGTCGCCATCGCGGTCCCGGCGGTCGTCCTTATCTTCCTCTGCGTCTTTTTCGTCCTCCGCGATCTCTGGGGCTTGAAGCTGCTCTTCCCCAACGAAGTAGCGTGGTGGGGAAAGGGTCCTGTCCTGGGCATGTCGAAGTGGCCCTTCGACCCGATCGGCCTGACGGACGTGATCGCTGACATGGAAGACATGACCGACGGCGCCGTCGGCAACGTGCTGGTCGTCGGCACCTCCGAGCGTGACCAAGATGTGGTGCAGCGTGTCGCCTTTGGCTTGAGCGCTGCTTGGTCGAAGATACCTACCCACTTCCCAGAGGCGCCCGACAACATCAGCAACAGCTCGTTCCCCAATCCCGTCGTTCGCGTGGGCGTGCACGGTGGCAACGCGCCCTTGGCACTCCCCAGCGGAAACGCGGAGATCATTCTCGACGTGAACGAGGTGAGTGAACTGAGCGACGTGGGCGGCCCCCTCGACGGCGACGCGACCATCGCGGGCATGTACCTTCACGATCTGGCACCGGGCATCAGCTCCGAGCACGTCCAGCAGATGCTCAGTGAGCAGCTTGTCGCTTCGACCTACAGCGACGAGGGCGGCACCGGGCTTCGCCGTGCGTCACGAAGCGCTGACGCGGTGATCGTCGTGGTCATTGCTGACGAGGTCAAAGCGATGGACCTGGCCAAGATGCCCACGCTCCTAGGTCGCGAGCGCGGCGTGGCCTACCTGCTCCTGGGAATCTCCGAGGAAGTCGCCAACATGCCAGACCGCGTCGGACCCAACGACGACTTCTGGGAACCGCTATTAAAGTAGGCGTCGCATGAAGCGTCGAAAAAAAATCCTTGCCGTGAGTTCCGGCGGCGGCCACTTCGTGGAGCTCCTACGACTTCGGCCGGCCTTCGCCGGACACTTCGTCGTGTATGTCACTGTGGATGAAGCCTACCGGGAGCAGGTCGCACCAGCGCCCTTGCACGTCGTGGGCGACGCGACCCGCTGGGATCGATGGGGACTCCTGAAAACGAGCGCTCAGTTAACACGCATCTTACTTCGCGAGAAGCCTGACGTTGTGGTCAGCACGGGCGCCCTCCCCGGCTTCTTTGCCATGCTGATCGCGAAGAGCATCGGCGCCAAAACCATCTGGCTCGATTCGCTCGCGAATGTCGAAGAGCTTTCCATGAGCGGCCAGAAGATCGGTCGCTTTGCAGATCTCTGGCTCACCCAGTGGCCCGAACTCGAGCGCCCCGGCGGGCCGCGCTATGTGGGTTCTGTCCTTGAATGAATGTGCTCGAGTGAAAGTTCTCAAATGAAGATCTTTGTCACTGTGGGCGCACAGATGCCTTTCGACCGTCTCATCACAGCGATGGACGAGTGGGCCGCGGCGCATCCCGAGCACTCGGTGTTTGCCCAAATTGGCAAGAGCGAGCTTCGGCCCAAGCACATGGAATGGTCCAAGCTCACTTCGCCTTCGCGCTTCGAAGCGTACTGCGAGGACTCCGACGCCATCGTGGGCCATGCAGGTATCGGCACTCTCTTCGCGGCTCTTGAACGCGGCAAGCCCATCGTGGTGCTTCCACGCCTGGCGACGAAACTCGAAACTCGCAACGAACACCAAAGCGCGACAGCGAGGCGCTTCGCCCAATACTCGAACGTGCAGGTGGCGTGGAGCGAAAGCGAAATCACCGAGCGGCTCAGCGAGCTGCCGGCGATGATTCAAAGCGCTGGCGGGCGAGTCATCGACGACGCCGCCCACGGGCCGCTGATTCAAGCCCTCGCCGATTTCATCGACGCGTAGCACGCAAAAAACCACCGGCCGCTAAGCCGGTGGTTTGCGAGAGCAGAGTTCACTGGGCTAGGTAGCCTAGCGCGAGTGAGACTCCTAGCGGGTGACGCCGGAGCGAGCTTCCCCGGAGACAACGTCCCACGCGATTTGCTGCATGACGGCGGCGGCCGCCGCGGGAGGTGCCGTGAAGGGGTTCTCAAAGCGATCGATGGTCTCCACCGGGACGCCGACGGGGCTGCGCTGGTAGATCGTGGCGTAATGCACGCAGGCGATGAAGTACCAGCCGAGGGGCGTGAGGTGGATGTCATCGACGAAGAGCGCGCCTTCATCGCTTACGCCTGGGACATCGCCCGCGCGAATGCTGTCGACGAGCGCACCCATCGCTTGGCCACCAGGAATGATGAGCATATCGCGGCCGTCGAAGCGTGCGTTCACGCCGTCGACGATTTGGTCGTAGAAGGTTCGTACTTCACGGATGCTGTCGCGCCAGGCGTCGTTCTCACGATGCTCCCAGGTCTCGTAGAGGTACACCTGGACGTCCGGGTTCTGTTCATACGCAAGCTGCATGAAGTTGAGCGCGTTCTGAACGCTATCCGCTCCCTGAACCTGGTTGGCGATTGGCACAGCCTCGGTGAGCACGAGGAGGTCGTAGGGCTGGGCGCTCAAAGCGGTACGCGGGTTCTCGCCTTGAGCGCGGTCTGGATGCTGCCACTGCCAAGAGAGGTTGGCGCCAATGCCAACGGCGGCGTCAAAGCTGTAGGTCAGTCCATTCGCCTCGGCGAACTGCGCCAACATCGTCGGCGCGTCCCAGCCAAGGAGGCTGTGACCCAAGAAGAAAATATTCGCCGAGCTTCGAGCGCCCTCCGCCGGAGGGGAGGCGCTTCCGGTGTCGACGGCGGGAACGTCTGCAGCAGGGACGTCTTCAGCGGCGCTATCCGGCGTGGAATCGGTGTCCACCGTGGACGCATCCGCCGTTTCGGGGCCAGGCCCGTTGCCGCTCGTGCAAGAGCTCGCCGTCGCGACAACGCAGAGAACCACGGTCAAAAAAGACGTAAGGAAAAGACCATTCGATAGGCGCGATTCGTTCATGGGGGAGACTTAGCGCGATTTTTCGCGATGTCATCCCCGAGAGTTCGCAGGATCCGTGGTTCGTCCTCGTCGCCTGAAGCGGTCCGATAGACTCGTCCGATGAACGAGATAACGAGATGGCTCTAGTCTCTTTGGGTGCGGACCCATTCTTGAGTTCTACCGCTCGCCTTGAGGAGCTTGGGCAAGATCTTCGCCTTCTGAAGAATGTACGCGGGCGCTTTGGCGATGGCCTTCCAGTCTTTCGCGCCGCCTCCACCGGCCTTGATGCTCGCGGCGACGTGAACGCCCACGAGACCTAGGGCACCGGCGGCGTAGAGCTGCGTGGGTGGAAAGGGAACGAGGAGCAGTCCGCCGAGTAGCCCGACATGCGTCGCGAGGGGAAGAAGCAAGAGCTCGCCAAGGGGTTCGAGGAGCCGGCCGTCGCCACGAGCGACTTCCGCGACGAGCCCCGGAACATGTTCCCGGATCATGCGATAGCGGCCCCCCTCCCAGCGCGAACGCTGAGACACCTGGCCCGCATCACTCGTCGGCAGCGCGGCGCTCACGCTCGTGCTCGACACGAAGCGCACGCGAAACCCTTCGCGCACCAACATGAGATGGTACTCGAGGTCTTCAACGACGGAGCGAGCCGTATAGGGCAGAGCGCTCAGCACACGACGGTGCAGTGCGAAGCCGTTTCCGAGAATGCCGACGGAGAGACCAAAACGCTGCCGCGCGCGAGGGCGTGCGATGTTGAAGGCCATCAGCGCAACATTCATCAAGCGCGTCTTGTCGCCGCCGTCAGGGTTGTCGACGAGGTAACGGCACTGAGCACCGTCGGCGCCAGCGCCGAAAGCGCCCGCCATCTCCACGAGGAAGTTCTTCTCAACGCTCGTATCTGCATCGACGACACAGACGGCTTCGATGGCGTCGTCTTTGAGAATGTACTCAAACGCCATCTCGAGCGCGTAGCCCTTGCCGCGATGCTCAAGGTCGTGGCGCTCGAGGACCTCGGCACCCGCTTCGCGCGCCCGCAGTGCGGTCTCGTCGCTGCAGTTATCCGCGATGACCAAGATCCGGCGCCCGGCGGGAGGCATGGTGCAATCGAGCAAGCTCTGCACGCAGCGTGCGATGCCATCCTCTTCGTTGTGTGCTGGCACCACGATGGCGAGGCGACCGCACTTTTCGGGGAACGAGGGTTCCGGGCGTTCGGCCAAGAGCGAACCCAACGTCAACGTCGCAAGCTCGATGGTGCCGGGAAGCGTAGCGGCGGCCCCGAGGGACCCAAGTGTAGAAAAAAACATCAGCGGGGCCTTAGGATTCGACGCCGTCAGGCGTGATGTCTTTGCGAACGCGCTGGAGTCGCCAGAGGTTGGCGTCGACTGCACGCCATGGATCCATGGCACCGTGACTGATGAGGTCGAACATCATCAGTGGCTCGCCACCTTCGACTTTGACGCGTGGGAGCGAGATCGGATCGCTGGATCCGCCAATGGAGCCGTGCATCGAGTTGAAAGCGATGTCGTAGCCTGCGTCAGCGACGGCGCGGTCCGTCTCCGCCGAGAAGTCAGAGCGTGTGCCGTAGGGATACGCAAACGAAGTAACCGTCGCGCCGAGGATATCCTCGAGTTCATCCTTCGAACGCTTGGCCTCGGCCCGAGCTTCGTCGATGTTCATCAGGCCAAGGGAGCGATGTGTCCGCGCGTGGGCGCCGATTTCCACGAGCTCACTCGACGCGAGCTCTCGCAGCTCGTCCGCGCTCATGAAGCGCTCGACGAGACCTTCGAAGTCACCGCCGACGAGACTTGAGGTCACGTAGAAAACAGCCGGCACACCCCAGCGTCGCAAAATGGGCAACGCCTCCGTGAGGTTCGAGATGTTCCCATCGTCGAGGGTGACGATGCAGGCGTCTTCCGGCACGGTGCCTGTGCCCGCCACGAAGTCCTGTACCTGGGCGAGGGACACGGCGCGCCGTTCTTCCGCCAGAAGGCGAATCTGCGCTTCAAAGTCATCGCGGTGCACGCAAAACGGGTCGCCCGGCGTGTCTCCGACGCGATGGTAAGTGAGCGCGCGCAGCCGAGGACCACGTCGTAGAAGGCGGGATGCGCCCAACAAGCCCGAAGCCCAAGTCCCGTAGGCGACGCCGCCACGGGCGGCCTTCTTGACGTACCAACGCGCTCCCCGGCCGGACTCTTCTTTTACTTCTTCGCTCTCGCGTCGCTCGCTCATGAGACTTCTCCTTCAAGCTTCGCCTGCAGCGCCTTACGGTCGATCTTGCCGTTGGCGTTGAGCGGAAATGTGTCGACTCGAATGACACGCGATGGCTGCATGTAGCCAGGCAGGAACGCTTTGACGTCCTTGTGAATGTCCGCCACGTCTTTGTCCGATGGACTCACGAAACCAACGATCCCATCCGCACCGCTCGCGCTAAGCGGCCAGCCGATCGCGATGGCGACGTCGGCTCCGCTCTCTTTGCGAAGCACCGCTTCGATCTCACCGAGCTCCACGCGGTAGCCCATGATCTTGATCTGATTGTCGACGCGCCCGAGGTAAACCAAGGGGCCATCCTTGAGCTGCCGCACGCGGTCGCCCGTTCGGTAGTACACGCTGTCTTCGCCAGGTGGCACCATGAACGCTTTGTCCGTGCGCGCCTGGTCTTCCCAATAGCCGAGGGCGACCTGCGGGCCCGTCAACAGAAGCTCGCCGTCTGTGCCGACGGGGACTTCGTTTCCTTCGGCGTCGGACACGCGAACGATCATATTCGGATAGGGCTCGCCGATGGGCACAACGCCATGAAGCGCGTCTGCCTTGGAGGCTTCGCCGAGCCAACGATAAAGCGTGCACGCGATGGTTAGCTCCGTCGGACCGTAGAGGTTCTCCACGACCGATCCGGAGGCGGCGGCGGCAAAGCGCTCGGCGATCTCAACGGGCAGAGCCTCGCCGCAGAAGAGCGTCCAACGCAGCGTCGGGTACGAGCCTGGCTTGAGCATGCGCAGCTTGCTCATGAGCACGCCCGTCGACGGCACGCTGAACCAGACCGTCAGCTCTTGCTTCTTGACGTACTTGCCGGGAAAGAGCTTCTGCTGCGCGGTAGGCACGCAGAGACACGCGCCACATGCCCATGCGCAGAACATGTCGAAGGCGCTGAGGTCGAAGGTAAGATCGAAGGTCTGAGAGAAGCGGTCGTTCTCATCGAAGCTGTAGCGCTCGACCATGGAGTGAACGAAGGCGACGACGTTTCGCTGAGCGAGCATGACGCCTTTGGGCGTGCCCGTGCTCCCGCTCGTGAAGAGCAGATAGACGAGGTCGTCCGGGCTCACCGGACCAACGTCATACCCCTCGGCACCTTCGAGCTGCGACGCCCCGATGAAATGATGAAGCGGAAATGCGGCGCGGAACTCCTCGACATCATCGGCGTCCGGGAGCACCACGACGAGCTTGTCTTCAACCCCGGTGAGGAGCTCTTGGAGCTTGGCCTCACCCGTCCTGTCGACAACGAGAGCTCGGCAGTGCGAACGCTCCAGCATAACGCGCGTGCGGTCGATGGGAAACGCAGGGTTGAGCGGAACGTAGCCGTGGCCTTCGTAGAGCACCCCGAGAATGCCCGCGAATGCACTGGGCGCGCGATGACCGAAGACGGCGCTGAGGCGATGTTCACCGATGGGTGCTGGCGCGTGCTTTCGAAGCGTCGCGGCGATGCGTCGAGCGCGCTCGTCGAGTTCAGCGTAGGTGAGGGACTCTTTGCCAATGGACAAAGCCGGCCGCTCGGGGTGGGCTTTGCGCGAGCGAAGGAAGCCGTCTCGCACTGTTTCTGTTGTGGCCGTCACGCAGCGAGTGTAGCGAAAAAACCCGCCCAGAGTGTGTTGATGCTCGTGAACACTTCGGGTTCGATCTCGTCCGTATCGACCTCTTCTTCGCGAAGCTCTTCGATGTAGAGAACGAACTCGACGATATCCAAAGAGTTGAGCAAGCCAACCTCGAGGATCGCCAGGTCATCCGTGAGCGCGTCCTTCTCCATAGGCGCCTGACTGTGCTCAAGGAGCCAGTCTTTTAGCTGATTTCGGATCTCCGCTTCGTTCATATCATCTCGCTGACCAGGGGCCTAAGTCCGCGGGATGTTACGCAGTTGGCGCCAGGGTGCAAGTGAACAGCCCGCTAAGAGTTCGCGACCAAAGAGTCGAACAGCTCTACGAAGTACGTCGGGTTCATCGGCTTGCCAAAATACGCATTCGCGCCCGCCACCGTCGCCCTGTCGATATCCCGTGGATCTTGCGAAGTGGTCAGCATGGCGATGAGCGGCAAGTCTGCGTAGATATCCATAGAACGCAGTTTCTCGATGGCTTCGATGCCGTTCATTTCGGGCATATTCATGTCCATCAAGATAAGGGCAGGCATTACTTTGTCGCCCGCTCGAACGGCCACGAGGTACTCAAATAGCTCCGCTCCCGACGTGCAGTGGATAAAGTCGCAGTCGAGCTTCGACCGCTTGAACATGAGACTCGCGATCAGGTAATCGTCCGGGCTGTCGTCCACCATGACAATGGGACTCGTTCCATTGATCTGGATTTGGTGCTTGGGGGTACTCATGCAGCGCTTCTCGTTTCGTCGAATTCAATCGTATCAAAGATTGGTAGCTCGATGTAGAAAGTGGCGCCGTTGTCCGGCGAGGGCTCGGCCCAAGCGTTCCCTTTGTGCAGGCGCGCGATCTTCCGGCAGTGAGCGAGCCCGATGCCCCGCCGCCTGATCCGCGGCTCCGTAGAACATCGCGAACGAGCGCCCTTCTACTTCCTCGGCCTTGTTGTAGCCCTTGATGTCGGCGGCCCCTTGGTTCCACGCCAGGACTTCACCGTTGAGGTCGAGGGCGATGACCGCATAGTCGCTGACCTCTTCGATCATGTGAGCCAGGCGCTCGTGTCTCTCTGTCTTCGAATTCCCCGATCCACGAATTGCGAAGTAGATAAAAAGCCAAACCGCGCCGAGTGTCATGATTCGGTTTGCGGCGACGACCCAATCGATTCCGTGGAAACTGAGCACAGATCCCAAGCTCCACGCGAGGAGGGTTCCGAGCGTGGCTGCCACACACAGCGGCTTCAGAGTGCGCTGGCTCTTCCCGCGTGCAGCGAGTCCCAAGGGCACGATTTAGAGGACCCCCATCGCGACACCGAGAGGCACGAGAGCATCCGCCGTGAAAACCAACCCGAGGACGAGCCAGGCAACATGGCCGACGCTAAGTGTGTGATTTCCGACATGAGGACGTGGGTCCACAGCCCAGCGAACGGCTGACCCCAGGTCGAGCCATAGGACTCAGTCGTTTAGAGCGGTTTGCCCGCATGTTGAATACAATCACAACTTCACGACACATGAGAGCGCGTCCGCAACGCGCTATCACCGCAGCGCACTGGCTTTTAGGGGCTGATTGTGTTAGAGTTCAGTCTCTGGCGACGAGATCCTGTCTTAACCGTGTTGACGCACGTGACGGTGATTCAGGTCAGGCCACATAGCCGAGTTCAAGCGCGAACCAACGTCTTCCGACTTCGTTCGCACTGCGTGAAAGCGCACATCTTGCTCACGGCGAGCTAGCCGAGGCGGCCCAGCCCCTCGAATAGCAAGTGCCAGCGCACGGTGCGCGGCGCTCCTCGAATACTTACGACCGGCCTGACCGGAACGGAGACTCTGTGACCTCAACGAACCCGACTATCGACGCGCCTGAACATACTGACCTCGACATCATCGACGGCACCACATCCATGCACACCCTCTTCCGGCACACCCGCCGTGAGATGTGGGGACTCGGCATCGTCCTCGCCAGAGACGACGACCGCGTGAAGATGCAGTTCCAGGATGGACGAACACGCTCCTTCGCCAACGGCTACTACCACATGCTCGACGCGGTGGACCGTCCACTCGACCTGACCCGAAGCGTGGTCAACGCGCTCTGCTCCATGGTGGACGAAGAAGATGCACCGAGAGCCACCGGGCCCGAGCCCGTGTCCTTTGACGAGCAGATAAGCTTCTTCCAGTCGAAGTACGCGGCTGGATTTCAGGACGTAGAATACTCAGAGCGGCACCGAGGAGATGGTCGCAAGAAGCCCCTCAAGCGCCAGCGCGACGGGCTCGTCGAGAAGGCCGTCAAACTGCAAAAAGCGTCGATGGCCGAATGGATGAAGGCTGGCGAATACGCGGAGATTCACAAAGCAGCCAAGGGCGTCGCGAACGTCACGGACTTGGTGGCGGCGAAGGAACGAAAGCTGTTCGCCTCCATTGGCGAAGAGCACCACGAGATGTTCGCGGCGAGCCTCCACGCTCTGCTCCATGGAACAAGCAAGCTCGTCGCACGCATGGATGGCTTCATCCGTACGTTGACGACGGCGATGGGTACCGCACCAAGCTGGGGTCTCGCATCGGTCTTCTTGGGGTCTGTGCATCCTGAAGAGCACGTCGTCGTTCGCGGGAAGGTCCTGGCGCTGCAGTGTGCTTGGATGGCGCCGGGTCTCAGCGTGTCGGACAACCCCATGGGCATTCTTTACGAACGCCTGGCCAACATGACCAAGGAAGTGAAAGCGCGTCTTGAAGCGGAGGCCTTTGAACCTCGGGACATGCTGGACGTGACGGACTTCATGTGGGCAACGCTACGCCCCATGGCGCAGAAGGAGATCCTGAAGGTGCGCCGGACAACGCCTCGTCTCACGGCGGCGGCGGGCGATGCCAGCGAACAGCAAGCCGCATAACGTTACGCCTTCGGGCAACGAGCGCTGGGACGAGAGGCTTTCGACAGTACCTCCTCCCAGCGCTTTTCTTGTTAATTGAACTTTTCTTGTTAATTGAAAAAGGCTGAGAGAGCATAAACGCTGCCTCAGCCTTTTTTCGATGCTGCTCTAAGCAGCGGTAAATTTCGTCGTGTTTAGAGCGCTGGCTCTTCCGCGAGTAAACCGATCTCAAGGAAGAAGTTGACGAGCTTGCGACTCGCGCGAACGCGGTGCTCCGCCGACACAGGGTGCGCCATTATCGTCTTACGAATCTGGTACGCGCCCTCAAGGCCTGCGTCTTTGTACATCGTTGGGTTGTAGAAGTCGTTCCAGCTCGACTTGAGATACTGAGCGAGCCACTTCTGAAAGCCAGCGCGCATTTCATCGTCCCACTTGGGAAGCCACTCTGCGGCGACCTCGGCAAGGCGTAGACGCCCAAAGGCGATGTGACGCGACTCGTCGCGGTGGTGAACATCGTTGAGCAGAGCGACGATGGGCTCGAGCCGCTTATCCTTGCTCATCTTGATGTTGTAATAGTCGCCAAGCTCTTCAACGACGAGCGCCTTGCAGAAGAACGCGACCTCTTCTTCGCCCTTCGCATACTTGCGATCGAGAGCGATCTTTTTCTCTGGGTACACTTTGCCGATGTACCGTTTCAGGAACATGCCAAACATGATCATGTGTTTGTTTTCCTCATCGAGGAAATGATGCAGGTACTCCGTGGACGGCTCATCCATGCGCTTGGAGTAGAGACGGTCACTCAGTCCAGCGACGAGGGGGCGTTCTCCCTGAAGCGTTAGGCTAAAGAAGTTGGCGCACTCATAAAGGCTCAGCTTGAGCCGCTGGTCCTCGTTGAGCTCGTCCCAAGCTTCGGTGCCGTAGAGGCTGCAAAGCTCCGGCGCCATGCAGTAGAGCTCTCCGGAGAGCGCCTCGGGCCAGTCAAAACGATCATAGACGTTCCAGAAACGGTCCCGTGAGAGCTTGGTTAGTTTTTGGGCGACTGTTGAGGCAGTTCTCATAGCTCCCTAACTATTGGTGCAGTTTGGCCGGTCGGCAAGAGCGAGCGTGTTTCCTCTCTCATAGGCCCTCAGAACATGGGCCCGTGGCCGTCAAAATTGGACACAAAGAGGCCGCGCTGGCTCTGAGTCCAAGGCTCCAACGCCGCCTGAAACGCTGGACTTGCGCAAAATAGCCTTCGGCCGGCCACGGAGACGAAGCCCTTGTCCTCAAAGGCGCTGATCCAGCCCGCATGGCTCTGGTTGGCGATGACCATGTCCGCGCCACTCTCGCGGAGGTGCTCGTACGCGGCATGGACCACTTCGCCGGCGTCTTCTGGCAAGGCCAAGTAGTCCGCCACCTGGCCCACATTGAGAGTTCCGAAGCGGCCACCCTCTTTCTGCTCCTGCATCACGACCGCCCAGCCGAGGGTTTCGCCGTTCTTACGGATTCGCAGCCGTGTGGGCGAGGGCCATTCGAGAGTCTTGTGAACTGCAGGGATCATCGCGTTCATCGTCGCTGAATCGCGGACGGCGATCGCGTCATAACGCGGCGACACCTTTTCCCACACCGTGTCAGCCCAATCACCAAACTCCGTCACCACTTCGGCCTCGGCGGAGAAGCGCTTCTTCGATTTGAGACGCAGCGCCGCATGAAGCGATCCCATGGCGATGTTTCCGAGGCCGCTCTTGGCCAAAATGTCCTGAGCGAGCGCACGGTTTGCGTCTTTGCGAAGCTCTCCGTTCTGGAGCAGAAAGTTCTTTCCGTTGCAGATACGGAACAAAAACGGCGTGGGGTGCATGAGCCAGCCCATTTTTGCGAGCAGTTTAACGATGGGTTCGTCGCTCCCGCCATGGCCCCAGCTGTAGAGCATCGGGTACTTCTTGAGCATGTCGCGTAGAAGCCGGAGACCCAGGACGGCGTACTTGGGATCGATGACGCCGAGACTGATGGGACCCTGCCAGTCAGCGACCATCTGAGTTTCACCATGGATACGCCACTCTTGCGGCTTGAGAGCGTAGGCGCCGACGCAGCGCTTCTCGTTTTCGATGGCGAGGAACATCTCGCGCCACACCTTCTGTCCTTCTTGCTTGGGGATCCAAACCGGCACCGGGTCGACGTAGAATCCCCACGGGGAGTCGGCGGCGCGTAGCTCCGCGTTAAAGGCCTCAACGAGTGGCTTCATCTCTTCGCCGTGCCCGACGATCTTTGTTCCCATGGGGCGGGAGTATGCCACACGCTTCTGTGTTTGCGGCGACGGCACTTTCTGGGGATAATCCCATGGATGATGAAGCCCCTGGAGTACGAGCGAGAAGAACTCCGCGATGCATTTCGCGATGCCACACCGTTTCCGCACCTGTCGTTGGATCCGTTTCTCCCTGAACCGGACGCCATAAACCTTGCGCGTTCTTTTCCGACCTTTGAGAAGGCGAGAGAGGTCGGCAAGCAGTTCACCGCTGTGAACGAGGTCCGTAAGATTCAGGTCACGGACTCAAACGCGTTTCCATCGCCCATCGCGGACCTTAACAATTTTCTCGCGAGTCCCGAGTTTCTCAAGGAGCTCGAGTTCATCACCGGGATCCCCAATCTCCTCGCTGACCCCACGCTTGCCGGCGGCGGAATTCACATAACGGGATCCCGTGGACGCCTCGATGTGCATGTCGACTTCAACTACCTCGAAGAATCCCAGCTCTATCGACGACTGAATCTGCTGCTTTATCTCAACCCGGTTTGGCAACGAAACTGGGGCGGCGCCGTCGAGCTGTGGGACGAGAATGTCTCCAAGCGGCATCACGCATTCGCACCGA
>JBLHKB010000140.1:0-13339 GCA_047619315.1 Polyangiales bacterium | reverse complement strand
CCACTGGTTCAACGCGGCGCTCGCCATCGATGCTCTTCATCCACCCACGATTCGTTCACTTGAGTCGCTCTACGAGAAAGAAGGCCTAGGCGATGAGATCATTCGCATTCGACTCGCCGAGGCCCAGCACTCTCCCGTCGCCTCCACTCGTGCCGCGGCGTACTCCCGCGTTGGCGAACTTCATGCGACGGCGAACCGAATCGACGAGGCCATCACGTCGCACAGTCGCGCACTGGCCGCCGACCCTTCCGACACAACTCCCTTCAAGAGCCTTGTCCGACTGCTGACCAAGAGCGCTCGTCACCGCGATCTTGTGGACCTGCGTGAACGCGCCATTGCGGACTGCAAGGACGACGTCGAGAAAACCGCGCATCTGTTTGAGATCGGCGCACTCTTCGAAGGCCCCCTTGGGGAGCCGTCTCGCGCGGCGGATACCTACGGTCGAATTCTCGAGTATGCGGCGACGGATCTTCGAGCGCTTGGCGCGATGCAGAGAGCCTGCGAGAACGCGGAACGCTACGATGAGCTACTGGAAGCCATCGATCTGGAGATCACCGCGACAAGCGCCGCGGCACGTACGCGAAGCCTTCAGCAGAGGGCCGGCGAGATCCTAGAACACCACCTTGGCGACCCAACTGGAGCCATCGCCCGTTATCGCAGGGTGCTCGAGGGAGACCACCAGCACCTTCCAGCGTTGGCAAGCCTCGCCCGGCTCTATGATGCGGCGGGTCGGTGGGAAGACCTCGTCGAAACGCTCGCGAAGGAACTCATTCTCAAGCCCGATGTGGCAGCACAGATTTCGCTGCATCAGAAGTTGGGCGACCTCTCTCGTCACCAGCTGGGTCGGGAGAGTGACGCCCTGAACCACTATCGCTCCGCGTTCGAGCTCGACCGGACAAATCGGCCGGCCGCGAGCGCGCTGTTGGCGGGGCTGGAACAGCGTCGAGATTTCGCCGCGATGACGAAAGTGCTTGAGGAGCAAGCGTCCGCCACGGACGCCCGCGAGGAGAGAGCACGACTCCACTATCAAGTGGGCGCCCTGTTTGAGGAGCACCTGAACGACAACACCAAAGCGCTCGCGGCCTATGAAACGGCACTCGAGAGTCAGCCCGCCCACCGTCCGTCCTTCGATGCGCTGGTTCGGCTTCGCCACTCGGCCAAGAACTTCAACGCCCTCGCAAAAGGTTTTGCCGCGGAGGCCGCCCTCAGCGATGACTCATCTCGCACCGTCGAGGCACTTCTTCAAGAGGGGTCCGTTTGGGCGCACCGACTCGACGACCCTCGGAAGGCGACGGCGGCGTACGAGCGTGTATTGGAGATTGAAGCAACACATTTGGGCGCGCTACTCGCCCTTGAGAACCTGCACCGCATCACCTCGCGTTGGGGTGCCCTTGCAGCGGTTCACGCGATGCAGGCTCGCGTATTTGTCGACGGCGGCGCTCGCATCGCGGCGCTCCAAGCCGAGGCTCGGGTTCGGGCGGCGCATGACATCGGCACCACGGACGAGCTTCGGGACGTTTACCGAGCGATCCTCAACCTCGACCCCGAAGACGCCTTGGCCCTCCGAGCGATGGAGCGCCTTGCACTGATGGAGAATGCGCCCGCGCATATCGCCGAGGCAGAGGCGCTTGCGGCGCAGCAAGCTCAAAGCGTGGCGAGCAAGGTGGCCCACTTGGTGAGGCTCGGCGAAGTCGAAGAGACCTTGGGCCGGGGCTCAGCCCTGAAGTCGTACCAGACAGCTCTGTCGATGGACCAAGGGAATCTAGCGGCAACACGTGGGCTCTCGCGGCTTGCGGCTCGCCACAGCGATCCAGATGTCTTGATCGCAGCGGCCACGCAGGAAGCTGCTGTCGCGGCGAATGGCAAAGAGGCGGCAGCGCATCTTGTGCGGGCGGCGCACATTCGTGTCGAACGACTCGCGAACGTCGACGAAGCGATCGATGACCTTGAAAGAGCACTGGAGCTACATCCAAGCTCCCGCGACGCGGCCCGCGATCTGAGCGTACTGCTACGTCAGCGCTCCGAGTTCGCGCGACTCAAAACGAAACTCTCTGCGGCGGCGTCAAAAGCAGACGCGGAGCGTTCCGCAGAGCTCTGGCTGGAGAGCGCGGGAATTCTGTCCGAAGATATGGATGACCGACACGGCGCGCTCTCCGTGCTCGACCGTCTTCTGCGCACCATGCCCAATCACGTGCCCACGCTGCAGCGACAGGCCGGCTACTTTCACGATGAGGAGCAATACAGTGAAGCGATCGCGCTGTATGGGCGCATCGTTCGGCTCGCGCCGGACTCCCGAACGCTCCGCGACACCCATCTGGAGCTCGCGCGCTTGTGGGACGACAAGCTTGGGGATTCCCAGCGCTCGCTCGTCAGTCTCCAAGCCGTGCTGTCGATCGATCCCACGAACCTTCGCGGACTCACCCGCCTCGCGGACATTCATGAACGCGAAGGGCGTCCTCTGGAAGCGTCCGAAGCGGCGAAACGTTTACTTCTCGCCTGCCCCTCCGCCGACCAGGAGCGAGCGGCGGCGCTTCTGCGCCTGGCGCGCCTTCAGAGAGAACAAGGCCTCGATGCCGCGGCTTCTGAAGCGCTTCGTGAGGCGGTCTCCATCGAGGGCCCGGGCAGCGAATCGGCTCTGGAATGCAAGGCCCTGACAAAGAGCAGCGCGGCGTGGAGCCAATACTATGACGCCCTCGAGCATCACCTCGCGCTGCTTCCCGACGACGCGGCCAAGGCACCGACATTTCTCGAGATGGGCCGCACTCTCTTCGACCAACTTGAGCAACGTCAACGGGCCATCGAGTTGCTCACGGATGGTGTTCGGGAGACGGGGGATGGCACTTTGGCGCGCGAGCTTGCGCTGCGACTTCGGTCGACGGGCGCGCACGAACGCGCCGTCGAAGTCCTCATCGACCTCGCGACGGGCAAGCCCGAACGTACGGAGCTCTGGCGTGAGCTCGCGACAACCTACGAACAAGCGGGGGACCCCCTTGGCGCCCGCATCGCGACGCAACCTTTGGCCGTTCTAGGGCAGCTTTCCGAACGTGATGAAGAGAGGCTACGCGCTGCGCCTGTTCGCCCGCGCGGGACAAAAGCGGGGTCCCTTTCTGAAGAACTTCTCGACCGCCTCGGATCACCGACGGCGGAGCAATCCGCGGCAAGCGATCTGCTGCGCGTCTTGCAACCAGCGCTCACGAAACTCTACCCGCCTGATTTTGAGAGCTACGACCTATCCGCGAGAGACAAACTCGCCGGCGGACGAAACGCGCATCCTTTCCGGACTCTCGCGGAACACGTCGCGGGGATCTTCGGCGTGGAATCGTTTGATGTCTACGTTCACGAGGTTCGCTCTCGCGGCCTCGCGATCGAACTAGCGAGCCCTCCGGCCATCATTATGCCGGCCCCAGTTTTGGAGCTTCCAGAAAGCCAGCAGGTCTTCCTCTTGGCGCGCTCACTCGCCCATATCGCGCGGGGCTTCCCGGCAACGGAGAAGCTCACGCCGCGCGAACTGGAAGTCCTCCTCGCTTCGGCGGCGCGAAATGTCCAAGAACACTACGGAACGGGTTTGACGAACGAGGACATCCTCGACGAACAAGCCAAACGAATCTACAAGGCGCTCCCACGGCGAAGTCGCAAGGCGATGGAAGAAGCGGCTCGCGTCTATGTCGATGCGGGTCGCGTCGATTTTGCCCGCTGGGTTCGCGGTGCAGAGCGGACAGCGACGCGCGCGGCTTCTCTCGTATCGGACGACTTGCATGGCTCCGTTGAAGTTCTTCGTCGGACCGAACGTGACCTGGGCGTCAGTGAGGGCGAGGAGCTGGTTCGCTCGTCCGATGTCGTGCGCGACCTTGTTGTCTTTTGGGCTTCGAAACCCGGGATGCACCTGCGTCGCCACATGGGACTCATCAAATGAGACGAGCCCTCGTCGTCGATCCTTCGACGGTGGCGCGCGATGCCCTTCGCCTCACCCTGGAGACAGAGGGATGGGAAGTCAGCTTCGCAGACGCCGGAAACGCGCTTCGTGAGGCGTCCGCCCTCGTTCCCGATCTCATCTTCCTCGATGCAGCCGAAGGCGCGGGTCTCGGCGTAGCGCTCAAGTCGACGGACAACCTCAGCGATATCCCGATGATACTCATGGTGGCGGAGGCCGATTCCGAACGCCTCGTGCAGCAGGCCGCGGCGGACGACGCTGTGAAGAAGCCGTTTTCCCCGGATGCCATTCGGACCGTCGCCGCGCACCTGCTGCGGACAACTCGGAATTCAGCGCCCCACCGCCCACCTGGAGCCGAAAAAGCGCCGGCGAGCGAACGACTTGAGCAAGCCCTCTTCGCCGCGGCAAAGCTGGTGGGGGAGACCTACCCAGGCGCGGACGCACAGCGGGAGCTCGCTCGGGTAATTGTTGAAGCCTACGACGAGACTTTCGACGTCTCGTTTCGTGGCCGCATCGAACACCTCCCGCTAGGCGACGTGTTGCAGATGCTCGCCCAGGGTCACGAAGGCGTTCTCTATGTCGAGCGCGCCGACTCCGAGTCGGTGCGTATTTGCCTGCGCGGCGGCCTCGTCGACTTTGTCGACTACGAGGGCCTAGGCCCAGAGTTCCTCCTCGGGCGATACCTGAGCCGCGTAGCCCTCGTTGAACTAAACGACATTGAGCGCGCCGCTCGAAAGCCTCGATGGCTGGGTCGCACCCTCGTGGAGGAGGGCACCATTACGCGTGAAGATCTCGTGGAGTGCCTGCGCGAGCAAAGCAGCGAGCTCCTCTACGAGGCGCTCCGCTGGCATCGGGCCACGTTCCGCTTCGAGCGGTACGCCGTTCTGCCGGAGGCCGAGGACGCCAACCTGGGCCTCACCCCGACTGGTCTCTTGATGGAGGGACTGCGCCGCGTCGACGAGTGGCGCCTCATCGAGCAGCAGGTGCATAACTTTGACCTCGTGTATCTCCGCGATTCTCGCGCAGCCACCATTGAAAAGCTGAGCGACTTGGAAGAGCAAGTTCTAGGCGCCATCGACGATAATCGCAGTGTTCGCGAACTCATCGAGCACACCGGACTCGCACCCTTCGACGTGTGCAAGGCGCTCTATCAGTTCGTCCAAGCCCGAGTCATCCGCCACCGCCGGTGAGCACCCTGCTTCTTCGAAGCATAGGTTCCACCAAGGCTTCGATGAGCTTGCGTGCTGACATCGTCTTGTTCGCCGATTGGCTGTTGATTCGGCACAACGGCCGGTAGATCGCCTAGAAGGCGACGGCGACGGAGGCTGTAATATCAATATTGAGCAAGAACTGCGGGAACAGCACATGGAGTTCCGGAGTGAGCGTGATTCCGACATTTCTCGTGAATCGGTAGCCGACGTTTGTGCCGACCTGGACTCCGTTGAGGCCGCTGACCATGTAGGGCTCCTCGATAGGGTTATCTTCCGTTCCGTTCTGGCCCGGGCGAAGCTGAATCTGCCCCACGCTCGTTCCAACGAATACATCGGCATGAAAGCCGACACCCGTGGGTGCCGTCAGCTGATACATCGCACGCAGTCCGATCAGCAGACTGCTTAAGCTTCCCTCACCTGAGTCGAATTGGAACCGGATCGTGGCCGCGAGAGCGAAACGCGGGATAATCCAGTATCCAAGCGTCAAGCGGGCCGCGTAGGTGGGCAATGTTCCAGACTGTTCAAGTCGAACGCACTGGAAGCCCTCGTCGGGACAGTCGCCAGCGCCGGACTCCACATAGGAATCATCTGTTCCTTGGGCGTCCGCGCGTGTGCCCGAACTCGCAAACCCAATGCCCAAAGTGAACCCGATGTCCGCGAAGAAGCGAGGCATATCGCCGTTGTCGGCAGGTTCGTCGCCGTCGACCTCATGTTCGGAGGCGATACAGAAGTTGTCGGAGCAAGTCAGACCAGCGCGGCATTCGGAGGTGTCCACACAGGTCGCTCCCAGGCCGGCGTTGCCGCTCTGGTTGCATTCCATGCCGGGAGGGCACTCGGTGTCCGTGCACTGCTCCGGCGCAGGCTGACCTGGTAAAGCGGGCGCAGGCATCGTTCGAAACGATACGATCTCAACGGCGAAGGGTGACTCTGATGTACCAGCCGTTCCCATCCGCTCGCCGCCTTCGTCGAACGCTTCGATGTAGTAACTGACGCGGGGTGCCATCGCTTCGGCACAGGGGAGCTCCAGTCCAAAGCCACCCTCCATGCGCCGCATCTCCACCGCTCGGAAGACGCGCATGCCTGGGGCCTGGTAGTGAACGGTGATCCCGTTGACCGGAGCGCCCTCTGGGACCTCGACGAAGATCGGCACCGCCGTGTTTGCAAGCTGCTCAGGAACCGGCTGGTGGGGAATTTGCCCTGGCTCCGCGGGCGTCCGAACGATGCCTCCACCGCCGTTTCCGTTGCCGTCGTTTCCACCACCATTATTACCCACACGGTTTCGGGCGAGCAGGAATACGGACTGGATGTCCGGCGTCGAGTTCAGCGGGTCCAAGGCGACGTCACGCTCCGCTCGAATCGCGTTCATGAAGTGCTGAAGGCCCGCGGCGTTATCGCCAAATCCGCCCACGGCGACGATGCCGAGGTTTGCGTGAGTGTTGGCCAGCGGCGTGCCCGACACGTTGTTGCTCTCCGCGTTCTGGAGGGCCTGCTGGAGAAGATCCATGGACTCCTCCACCTCAAGATTCGTGTAGGCATCCATCGCTCGGCGATTGAGATCGAGGACGCGACGCATCTGCGCCTCGGCAGGAATGGACGCCATCACCGCGAGAGCGAGGAAGGAAGACAAGAGAAGGGTACGGGTCATCGAAGTCGGATTTTCGCGAAGATTAGGGCCAAAGCTAACAGGTTTCGTCCCACATGCCTCTCTCTAAACTTGGGTGACTCCGCAGAGCGTCAGAAGCCTCAAGGAGCCCTAGTTACAAGTACTTAGGGCGCAGTGCTGTTTGCACCCTCATCGGTACGAACAAACTCCACTCGGCGGTTTCGAGCCCGGCCGGCACGAGTCCGGTTCGATTCTAGAGGGCGCGATTCGCCAAATCCGTGGGCCACGAGTCGCGCGGGAGCGATGTTTCGACCTACGAGGAACGAACGGACGGCCGAGGCGCGCCGGTCTGAGAGGTCTTGGTTGTGGGAGTCACTTCCCTGCGAGTCCGTGTGCCCCTGGATGTCGAGGTTGATATTCGGGAAGTCATTCAGCACGGTCGCGACGGTCTCCAAGATGCCGAACGAGTCTGCCATGATCTCCGCGCGGTTGAGTGCGAAGTGAATCTTCTGAGTGATCCGAATGTGCGTCGTGGTGACTTCAACATTCTCGTAGACACGTGGACAGCCACGCTCCGCCTGCGGCCCCGGCTCGTCTGGACACTGGTCGTCGGTGTCGAGGATTGAGTCGCCATCGTTGTCTGGATCAGGGCATCCATCTTCGTCGCGCCAACCATCACGATCTTCCGGATCGATGCGACAGCGGTCGTCGGCATCAAGAATTCCATCGAGGTCATCATCCGGGTCCGGGCAGCCGTCTTCGTCTTGCTGACCGTCCGCATCTTCGGGGTCCGACACACAAAGATCCCGGGCGTCCGGAATCCCGTCGCCGTCTGTATCTTGGTCGTCTGGGCAGCCGTCTTCTTCTTCGAAACCATCGAAATCTTCAGGCTGGTCCGGGCATTCGTCGACATCGTCGAGAATCATATCCCCGTCTCGGTCGCCAGGCTGTGGAGGCGGCGCAGCCTGGGCAACGACCATTTCCCGCGGAGCACAACGTTCGGCCGGGCTCAAACGAAGAGCGGCGCGAGCGTTCGGTGCAGCGATGATATAGTGACTCTCCGCCGCCGTAGCATCTCCCTGCTCGAGCTTGTCGTGAGCGAAGGCCACATGGGCTTGAGCGAGGGCGAGTTCACGAGGAGCGCACTGGTAGGCACCGTTTCGCTCGGCTTGCTCCACGATCTCCGCAAGTCCACCGAGCCTACCTTCTAGCTGGGCAGAGGACGTACAGGCCGAAACGAGGAGGCCGATCAGTGCGAGTCGAAGGCTCATCGCCCCTCTTCACGACGACGGCGCCGGGCAAGATCGAGAGCTTTTTCGCCATATTCCTCGGCGATTTTCGCGTGGCTCAGAGCGTCCTGGTAGTAAGCGTCGCCGGCCTCTTCCCGCGCTTGGCGAAGGTGCTCGTTCGCAAAGTGGTACTCGTAGGGCGCGAGCTCGGCAGCGCCGGCTTCTTCCGCCTGCTGCACAGCACGAGCGGCTGGAAGAATATGCACTGTGTAGAGCGTTGGAGCGCAACCTACAAAGAGCGTCCAAGCAAGAAGTACCGCTGGATGTCGCCACAAACCGTTCATCGTTCGTTTGGCTACCAATGATCTGTGGTCCTCGTCAATGACAGGCATTACTCGCCCCTCCGTCCACTCGACCGAAGGCGCTGGAGCAGGCTTGCTCCAGCCACCAAGAGAATGGCGCCCATGATGATGGCCCCCTGAAGAATCGCGCCGCCGCCCATAAAGGGCTCAAGGCCGAAGCCTCCATGAAACTGCGCGGATGTGCCCACAAGGCTGAGGCGGTCACGAGCCACGTAGACCACCAGGACGGACGCGATCAACGCGAGGCCGGCGAGGGAGCCGCCAAGCCCTTCTCGCTGGTGGCGAACCATGCTCGCCCCAAAAAAGAAACCGAGAGCGCCGAAGCCTACTTCCACCACGAACCCTAGAAGGGCGAGAGCCGAAGGGACGTCCTGCACGTCGACGAAGTAGAGAAGGAACCAATCGCCGTGAAAGATGTAGAAATAAACCGAGATCGGGACGACAACGAGGCACGCAAAAAGCGCAAAAGCCGCGAAGCTATGGGTCAATAGCGCGGGGCGCGGGGAGACCCGCAATTCGATACGCCCCGCTAGCGCGGCGGCGATTCCGGCAGCAAACACCAGACACAGCAGGCTCGGCAGAGGCACCGGACGAATGTTAGCAGATATTCGAAAGGCTGCGGGAGACCGTTCGTCCTTGAGCGCAATCAGCGAAAGTCGTGGGGAAGTCGCTCCGAGGCCATCGTCCGGCTCGCATGCGTGAGAATGTCCGGGATCACCGCCGCGTCGAGCTCCCGGCCTGAGATTCCACCATGGCAGGTGCCGCAAAGCCCGTTGAAGAAGCGCCGAGGCATCGACTGATTGAGCCGCTCACCTGGGTAGAGCTGGATCTGCTCGCGCTGTGTTCGGTCTCCAGTAAAGGGCCCATCGGCCGCAAATTGGAGCGCTGCGCCATCGGCATCCGTGGCTTGGAGGAGGATCGGGACGCCGCCTGGAAGAAGCACTCGAACGGAGCCGTCTAGTTCGGCCAAAGCGGAACCAAGTTCGCGATAATCGACGAAGACCTGACCAAACTCGTCGCTGACGACATCGCCCATCACGTCCGCGAAGGACGTGGCGCCAGCTGGAGGGGCTAAGGCCTCAAGAACACGTACGCCCTCGACGGAAGGATCGATATTGCGTGGCCCACGAACGTTTGAGAAAAGCAGGGTTTCCAAGAGAGGGAAATCCAGGATGTGCATCTCTGCGCTCGAATCGTTCGTGATGAGACTAGCTCCGTTCGCCTCATCCTGACGGGATGTGAAGATCGGATGGCGAGAGCGCCCGTAAACCGCCACCGCTTCGACGTTTGCCTGCCCTGCTTCGCCGCCAATCGTTCGGAGGGCCCCAGTGCGAACATTGAGTTCGCAAAGTTCAAAGTTAAACGGCCCACCGCGAAGGTCCGTGGCGCTCAGGTCGCAGGATACGACGAGGCGGCCTGTCGGGAGAGTTGCTGGCGAGCGAAATGCTCCATTGCCCACACCACGTGCAGGTACTCCGGCGATGGCGCCGAGTGCACCGGCCGCCGGTAGTGAGAGCGAGTGAATGTACTGGCGCTCGTCTCCGACACGGTTCTCTTGGTCCGGTCCAATCGAACGGTTCACCAACGCGACACCGCCGGCGCCGTCGGTGGCGTCCAATGGACCTGCGATGAACGCGAGTTCATTCCCTGCTGGCAGCTCCACGACCTCGGTGGCCGATGCAAAGCCTAGGCTCGGTCGCTGAGCGTAGAGCGGATGGTAGTCGCCGCCATCTAGGTTCTGCCGACGAAGTGATAACTGGTGAAATCCAGGCTCGCGTTTTTCACTCGTCATCATAATGCGACCGTCACGCATAAAGTTCGGTGAAAGCTCCTGGTTCAGCAGGAACGTCAGCTGCCGGACGGTTCCGTTCTCGAACACGTAAAGATTCGAGTTCGGGGTCATCGCCGCGGGGGTACGAGTGGGTCCGCGACGGGCTGAGTCGCCGACGATATTTCCTCGCGTACTCGCAAAAACGAGTCTTCCGTCCGGTGCGAACGCTGGGTCGAAGTCGTGAAGCAAGATGCCATCGGCTTCGTTCATGCCAGGCGCAACGCCGGGTACCGCTTCGCACGAGGAGCCATCCGCGTTCATCCAGTAGAGTCGCAGCGGTTCGGCACCCGAATTCCTCGCCGCAAACGCAACTCGAGCCCCGTCCCAGCTCACCGCGGGCGTACGAACATCGGGTGAAGAGCCAAGACCGCATCCTCCGAGGAGACTTGTCGAGTCTCCGAGTGAGAGAGCGCCCGTCGCGTCCACCGTGGCGGGCGCGCTCCGAAGATCGGCGCCCCCTCGGAACGTGTCGAAGTCGGTTACGCTCCCGACGCCAACAGGACGCGCGACCCAGACCATCGCGTCGACAACCTGGTCGACGGCGCTGATCTCGCCTCGCGCAGCGGCCTCTTCGCGTTCGATCTCGTGCCATCGCACGATCACGCAGTAGGCGGGTATGGCGTTGAGGTCGCCCATGTCGGCGTCGACGCCGACGCAGTCGTCCACGGTGGCCGGGTTGAGCTCTCCGCCGCCCGAAAAGTCTTCGAAGAGCGATCCACCGCGGTGGGAAACGCCAGAGGCTCCGCTGACGTCGAGGGCCGGGAAGAGGTTCTTCGCGACGAGTCGCCCCACGTTGGGATCAGGCGATTCAACCGCGAGCAGCTCGCGGGACATCTCGTAGTTTCGATGCGTCGCTACGCGTGAAAACACCCCTTGGTCCCCGCCTCGAAGACGTAAGTCGTGGAACATGGATGGCGCGTGGCAGTTGCCGAACATGCAGCCCTTTCGAACAAGAACGGGCTGAACTCGATTGGCAAAGAAACGAAGGCCTGGGTCTGGGTCCTCATCACGAAGGACCTCCGGCGCACGCTCTACGATGTCCGTGGCCCATACGAGGAGCGTTTGGTAACGCTCGTCGTCCGTGCTGCCCAGGACGTTCCCGCCCTCGTGGAATGTGCCACCACGAAACGTGGCGAGAGGTCGTCGCAGAAGACCTGAAATCGATGCTGGCGTGGTGACATGACTTGCGCTCACGAAGTAGTTCCATCGCTGCTCTTCGATGGTGTCGCCACACGTCAGGTAGAGGTCAGCAAAACGGTTTCCGTGACAGCCGCTACCCGCGCAGCTCTCGATGAGAGTGGGCTGAACGTCTCGAACGAAGGCGTCGAAGGAGACGGTGTCAGCCGGAGCGACGCTGGGGTCGAAGCCATGAAACTCGCCCGGTCCTGACACACAAGCGCCGACGTTGTCTTCAAGAGTCTCATCCGGGACGCCGCTTCGGGTGTACCCGGATTCGATCCAGCGTTTGAGTTCAGCGTAACCGCGGCTTGCTTGAGCAATCGTCGATCCAGCGCTGTGGCGGATGTCCGTTGTGATGAGCGCGATTCGTTCGCCGGTGATGGGATCCGGGTCCCATGTCTCGACGGGAACCTCCACGGCGTCCCCGCCCTTCAAGAGCAAGAGCCCGACGGGGTATGGACCGTACGGAGCCAATAGATCTTCGCGACGCATCAAGGCGTCGTAGGAGCTCAAGTCGAGGTTCCCCGTGGCGTTTCCTCCAACGTCGACGTGGCAACCGTTCGTCTGCTGGGCACACCCACTGCGCATGATCGGGTCGATTCGCTCCTCGTAGAAGGAGGAACCTGGCGGAGCGACATCGTCGCAAGCAGCGAGAAGAACCATCACGGCGAAGAACGTGAAACGAACCATGCCGATGAGGATAACAGCTCAACTCGGTGGTGGCCTCAGGTTCTCGCGGCCTCCCCTAGGAAATGACCGCGATCTGAAGCCACTGGAAAACTACAGGTTGGGGCGACACTCCCAGCTAGTGGACATCCGATAGAACACTGCGCTCTCACCACTCGTCGACGGATTCAGCCGCATTCGAACGCGTAGGAAGAACGGATCCACAGGGAGGCCCGCAGACGCCAGTATCGGTTGAATATCCAGGCTACCCATATCGGGTCGAGCCGGGATGGTGACCACCGCCTCCCGCGCCGTGCTGAGTTCAGCCTCGGTCTCAGCGGCACGAACGAGCACCTCGACAAAGCTGTCGCCAGGAGTCGCGACGGTGTAGTCGAGGAGGTTCCAGAAAGGGCGTTCCGTCCGGACATCGCAAGTTGCGCTACCGTCATAGACGCGCTGGTAGTAGCCCACCGTAGGCGTCGCACAATAGTGGTTCAGCTGAACGGAGCGCACGCGAGGCGTCACGAACATC
Organism: Polyangiales bacterium; assembly: GCA_047619315.1. Classification (GTDB taxonomy): domain Bacteria; phylum Myxococcota_A; class Polyangia; order Polyangiales; family Houyiibacteriaceae; genus JBCCRV01. Next base: position 795 of record JBLHKB010000140.1, on the reverse strand, counting down.
GAGGGGTCCAAAATGGAGGACTCAAGGGCCACCTCAACTTGGGCAAAGTTCCCATGCGTGACCCCAGCGGCGTCCAGAACATTCCCTACGGCGAGTGGGGAGACGCCTGACGGTACAACGCCGACGCCATGCCATTCCGCGCCGCTCAATCCGATCATTGTGTCCGCTGTGCGCACACGGAAGGCGACGGAGGTGTTACGTGGAGTGTCGACGTCGAACGCCAGGTTTTCCCAACGAGTTCCCGCGCCACATCCGTTGAAAGTCATGATGTAAGTGCCGCGTGGCGTCGCGGCGAGGCGCAGCTGCTGGCCCGTCATGTCCGAGTAGGTGTAGGGACTCCGCACCGTGTAGGCGGTACGTGTAATATTGTTGCTGGCTAGACTCGCGCCTGGCTGGATGACCCAAGCCGAGTTTTCCCATCGACCGATGATCCACGCGCGGTCATCCGCGGCGATCGCGACGCCCCAACCACGGACGCCACGGTTCGCGCTGGTATTTCGGATCAGGTAACGGTTCCGTGGGTTGTCTGCGTCAATACGCCAGACCCCGAAGGAGCCCGTCGTCCACACATTTCCCGAACCGTCCACGGCGATGCCGGCTTTCCAGCCACCTGACGTACCGATCCCCGCCGTCGCCCAACGGCGCGAAGGCGGCTCCGTGGGATCGTAGCGCTGAACGTCTCGGTCTCCGCCGAGCCAGACGCGCTGCGCGGCGTCGACCGTGACGCCGTAGGGTCGGTTGCTGTTCGGAGTAGGAATCGCCCGCTTGATCGCACTCGTACAGTGGCTGCTCGTG
>JBLHKB010000139.1:0-13365 GCA_047619315.1 Polyangiales bacterium | reverse complement strand
ACGCCCATCGCCGGCATGCTCTCGGATGTTGCTGACTACTTTGTGACGCATCCAGATACGCGCCGCATCGCAAGTATTGGACTGACGGGTGACCCCTTCAACTCTTGCCGTAACCGATACGCGATCCTTTTGACGGATGGACAGCCCACGTCGGACATGCGCGGAGAACCCTACAACTGCGACGCGCTCGCCCAGCCTGTTGGCTCCGGCGGCTGCCCCTACGAGACGCCGATCGTGACCGCCACCCGCATGCTCGCGGACGGCGTCGTCGATGGCCTCTATGTGGTCGGCTTCAACGTCAGCGGAGACAACTGCCCCGCTGCGGACGCGGCCTGCCGCACCACGGCTGCTGAGACGGTCGCGACGCTCAACGACTTGGCCGCAGCAGGTGGCACCACCAACGCCATCTTCGCGGATGACCGCGGAACTCTCATCGAGGCTCTGACCTTGATTATGGATGCAGCGGCACCCGGCACGACGACACGAACGGTTCCTGCCTTTGGCGCCGCCGGTGGTGCAGCAGGCACCGCGGGTCAGCTCCAGTTCAACACGGGCTTCAACCTCTCAACCGAAGCCGGCACTCCATGGTCCGGCGTCCTCGAGCGACGACGCATTGAATGTGATGGACTCACGCCGACGCCGCGACCTATCGAAGACCGAGACCGCTTCCACGTTCAACTGAACAACCAGACGGGCACCCTGGAGTCGAACGGTTACGCACGTCGACTCCTTACAATCGTACCGTCTTCGACGGCGGACTACAGCGCGCACCTCATCGGAACCGCGGAGACTCAGGTCACGGCGGATGGACTTCCACTGCCCTCCAACACGGGCACCATCGCCCAAAGCGGCCTGGAGATGTCAGACTTCCGCCTCGACAACCTCAACGTCAGCACTCAGCTCCTCGACGTCGCTTCAAATGAGCGCCGACAAGAAGTGATCGAGTGGGTGCACGGTTTTCCCGGCACGGAGCGTGAGGGCAACCGACTTGGTTCCATCTACCACTCGTCGCCCACGATGGTGTCAGCGCCCTCGACGGACATTCTTGACGAGGGCTACAACCTCTTCCGCCAGCGACCTGAAGTGTCGGGTCGCCCCAGCATGGTCTACGTCGGCAGCAACGACGGTATCCTCCATGGCTTCGTTGGGCAGGACCACACCTTCCCTCTTGGGCATCCACGGGTCGGACAGAGCGTTGCTGCCGGTGAAGAGCTTTGGGGTTTCATTCCTCCGATGCTTCTTCGAGACCTGGACGGCGCCCTCGATTCTCCGTTGTGGATGGTCGACGGAACGCCTCTTGTGCGAGACATCTTCTTTGCTCGCGACCCTGCGGCGAATGATGGCGGCGACGAGTACCACACGGTTCTGGTCAACAGCATGCGCGCGGGCGGCGACGGCTTCATCGCCTTGGACGTCACGGACCCCGTCAATCCGGAGTTCTTGTGGCAGTACACCGACAACCTCTTTGGGAACACCTATGGTCAAGCGGCCATGGGCCAGGTCCTCATCGACATGGCTGGCCGAGTCCACGAACGTGGCATCGTGATTCTTCCCGGTGGGCACGGCACGATTAGCGACACGGGCAGCTGTGACGCCGCTAGTGAAGCGTCCAGAAGCGGCCGCGCGGCGGTTCCAACGAACGGTCGAAACTCCCGTCGGTGCTGGAACCGCCAGGGACGTGGACTTGTGGTCCTCGACGCAGCGTCGGGCCGAATCCTTCGCCGATGGGGTCGGAACTACTTCCCGGCGCCCCTCAACGGCGGAGTCTCCGTCTTCCTTGGTGAGACCGGCACCGCCGCGACTCGTGCGTTCTTTACCGACGCCGACGGTGTTATCTGGCGGCTCGATCTCTCGAACAGCGACCGCAGCCAGTGGGGCGTCGAGGCTTTCCACGACATCTTCGAAGGCATGGCCTTTGACGCGGGGCAGCCTGCTTACTCATCGCCGATTCTCAGCACGAATCAAGAAGGCGACGTCGTCTTGATTCAGGGAACAGGCGACATCGATCGGCTCGAGAACTACACGGTGCGAAACCGAGTGGTCTCGGTTCGCGAAGAGATCATTCGTAACAGCTCCACTGGCATCGTTGAGAGCGTGGAGGGCGTGCTGAACTGGCGCGTGACCCTCGACCCAGGCGAGCAGGTGACGGGCCCCGTGGACTTGTTCCAGGGCAATGTCTACTTCGGCAGCTTCTCCTCGACGTCGAACAGCTTGAACGCCTGTGAGGTCGGCTACAGCCGCATCTGGGGTCTTGAGTACCTCAACGATGATGGTTCCGGTGGACCGATGGCAGCGCTTGAGAGCACACCTGGCTCCGGCGTCTTCGACCGGACCAACATCGACGACACGGACGATCCAGCGCTGCTGAATCAGATCGTCATGGGCGTCGCCGTCACTCAGCGCCCGACCTGTATCGACGGTCGAAACGTGACGGAGACCGATCCTTATGCCGGCAGCCGTCAGACTTTCCGAGTGGACGCGGCAAGCCCGCCGTCGTTCGAGCTCGTGGCTCAGCTGAGTGGTGGCGGCACTGGCAGCAGCGGAGCATCCGTGGGCGAGTTTACTCGAACCCTTCCAGCACCGATCGCTTACACACAGACCGTCGGCTACGCCGGAACGGTCCAGTAAGCACCCGCTCAACTCAGGACTTGGGGGATGACGCCATCGCGCTTTGCGCGGTGGCGTTTCTCTTAATTAGGCAGTCGCCTGGTTTGCGAAGATGGGGCTCAGCGTTCGACGCGTCGCCCGAGGACGTCTTCGATGGCGCTCAGCAGTCGCCCGGGTGTGACCGGCTTCGCCAGGAAGTTCACGTCATCGTCGAGCACACCGTGGTGCACGATGCTGTTCTCCGTGTAGCCCGACATGTAGAGCACGGAGGTGTGAGGCTTTGATTCGTGCAAGCGCTCCGCCAATTGCTTGCCGCTGATTCCGGGCATGATCACGTCGGTGAGCAAGAGATCGATCACTCCCTCATGTTCCCGGCCCGCCTGCAGCACTTCCAAGGCGCTCTCTGCGGTGATGACTTCATAGCCGGCACGAAGCAGGGTGTTCGAGACCATCTTGCGTAGTTGGGCGTCATCCTCGGCGAGCAAGATCACCCCCGACTGTGGAGCTCGAAGAGGGACGCTTGGCTTTCTCACGGCTTTGGGTGCTTCATCCGACGACGGGAGGTAGATCTTGAACGTCGTGCCCCGCCCGACTTCGCTGTACACCCAGATGCTTCCGCCGCTCTGGCGAACGATGCCAAAGACGGTGGCGAGGCCAAGGCCTGTGCCTTGTCCAGGGCCTTTGGTGGTGAAGAAAGGATCGAAGATCTGCTCGCGAACTTCCGCGCTCATCCCGTGGCCGGTGTCGGACACGGCGATGATCGCGTAGTCGCCAGCCGGCAGGTCGAGTCTGTTCGCCGTGTCGTCATCTTCCACGACACCTTTTAAGGCTTCCACGGTGAGGATGCCTCCGTTGGGCATCGCGTCCCGGGAGTTGACCACGAGGTTGAGCAGAATCTGCTGCACCTGCGTGTGTTCTGCCTTGATCATGGCAGGCTGATCGATGAGGATCACTTCAACCTCAATGCTCTCGTCGACGAGCCGCTGCAGCAGGGGCTTCATCTCCGCGAGCACGTCGTTGATGTCGAGGACCGTCGGCTGAAGGATCTGCTTTCGTCCAAACGCTAGGAGCTGACGGGTGAGACCGGCGGCTCGCTCGGCGGCGAGGCCGACCTCATTAAGCTCGACCCTGGCTGGATGTTCGGGCGCCAGGTCCATACCGGCGAGCTCGTTGCAGCCCATGATCACCGAGAGCAGGTTGTTGAAGTCGTGGGCGATGCCTCCAGCCAGACGCCCGATGGCCTCCATCTTTTGCGACTGCCTGTACTGCTCCTCGAGGAGTTTCAGTTTTGACAGATCTCGCGAGACCGTGGAGAAGCGCGTCTCCCCGGACTTCGTTTGATGGGACACGATGACCTGAGACATGGGGATCATCTCGCCATCATGGCGGCGAAGCGTGGACTCGCCTGACCACACCCCATCCCGGCGGACCGTTGGCATACCGGTCTTGTGGAATTGCAGGAGCGACTCCGTCGTATGAAGCGTTCCGATCTTCAGATGGTTGACGGGATCTGATTCGCCGATCCCCCAGAACAAGCGAGCCCCTTTATTGAGGTAGAGCACACGCCCTTCCTCGTCGGCCATGCCCACAAAGTCCGGCGTCGCGTCGAGGATGGCGGTCCGGCTTCGTAGCTCGTCTTCCGCGGCGCTTTGTTCCGTGATGTCGAGAATGGCGCCGATCGAACGCGTCGCGACGTGGGCCTTGTCGCTCTTCAAAAAGAGCGTCGTCGACCGAATGAGGAAACGCCGGTGGTCGCCATCGGGATGAATCCAGCGGACGACGACCTCGACGCGTCCGTCGCCTTGAGGCTCATTGGCCTCATCAACCGCCGCGATCATTCGTGGCATGTCATCCGGGTGAACACGTTCGATGAACCAGTCGGGGTCGGCGTGCGTATCCGGGTCGTAGCCAATAATCTCGCGCATGCTGGCGGACCAGTAAGGTGTGACCATCGTGGGCAGAATGATGCGATCGAAGATTCCCACTCCGGTCACGTCCGTCGCCAGGCGGAGTCGCTCCTCGTGGCGCTGGACCGCGAGCGCTAGCTCCTCTTGCTCGGTGTCATCGACGAGCGAAACCAGAACACGAACGGGGCGCCGCTCTCCATCGATCTCCGCGAACTCCGAGCTGGCTATCGCACGCACCCATCGCATTGCGCCATCCGGTTTGACCACTCTCCCTAGGAAATGGACGGCACCGGTGCCTGCTGGGTCCGCCGCTTGCTCCATCGCTTGGACGAGCTTCGTTTGGTCATCGGGGTGGAAGACATTCGTGATCGTCTCGGTCGTCAGCGTGGAATCTTCAAGACCCAGAAGCTCGCGCAGGCGAGGCGTGGCCCGCAGGGTCCCGGCCACGAAGTCGCGTTCGATCAGTCCGATTTTCCAGGCATCGACGGCCTGGTCGGAGGTGCCGACCAGGGCCTCCCGCAGGATCGCCAAATGCAGCTCGCTTTCCTCCACGCGAACATCGCGCACGGCGACCTCAACGCTTACGTTGCGCAAGCGGACGCGCCGAGTGCCAGGTGAGTACCACACAGGGTCGTGACCACCGATAGGCTGCAGGGTTGCCGCGGCCATGCCTTCAAGGTCGTCGAGGGGTATCCGCAGGAGCTCGGCGGCGAGCTCGTTCGCGCCCTCGATACAGCCCTCCGCGTCGAGGAGTAGAGCAGCGTCTGGGAGTAGACCCAGGAAGGAAAGAAGACCGGATTTGTGCACAGTCACTCCCCGGAGCGAGAGTATGCGTGATCTGAAGGGCACGCCACGCAAATCGTATCGTCACTCAGTCCTATGAACTCCGCCTCCAAGTCAGGGTTAGTCGTGGGTCTCCCCAAGCTTTGCTTCGATGGCGGTGAGAACCTCGAAGCATATGCGAAGCTCAGACGCGAGCATCATCGCACGACTGAAGATACGAGTCAGGACGCGAGTTTGATTGGGTCTGACTTGTTGAGCACCGTCTCCAAGTGATCGCAAAACGTGTCGCACCTTCGTCCTCCACCGAGGCACGCTCAAGAGCTGCCGATAGCCTCAGTACGCTTACGGCGAACAGGGTTTAAGGAGGAGAAAGACGGAACGACGGGAATGCGGGTTTGCAGTTGGCAGCGGTCGAGTTCGTCGTTGGCGAGGCCGGTGCTTTCGCGTTCAAAGACGAGCGAGACACGAGCACCTGGACGAACATCGCCATGGACTCCTCAGGGGTGTTGAGCGGCGACGTCGCCGACCCGATTGGCGGCACGCTGAACATCGCCACGTACGACGAGAGCGTGGGGATGCTCGACGTCACGTTCGCGTGATGCTGCAGAACCAGGAGACGGAACGATCTGAGAGACTGAGCTCACCTGTTTGGGTCAATACGTGAGACAAGTCACGGTTGTAATTGGCAGTGGTTACGGTGGCTTAGAGCAAACCGCTGAGCGAGGGCCGTGCCGCGTTATTGGACCGGTGATGGCAGCCAGGTAGCGTGCAGGTGACTTAACTTTCCTGGAGTTCTTTGTGCGTACCAAGCTTTTGGCCCTCTTCTCGTCCGCCCTTTTCGGAGCGACGCTCTTCGCCAGCCATGCCACCGCCCAGGTGGTCGCTTGCGATGCACCACGGAAGTTTGTGATCATCGTCGACAACTCCGGGTCGATGAACACGGGGGAGTTCAATGAGGTTCGGTCCAGCGTCTCTCGCGTGGCGATGTCGATTCTAAACGACCCGACGATCACCAACTCGGAGATCGCGATCGTTCAGTACGCGACGTTCAGCCGCGTACTGGCCACCAATCATCTCTACGATGTGACGGTTCCCTTCACCACGGACGAGATGATGGTCACGGGTTGGCCGCGTGCCTTCGGCACTGATGGCAGCGTGAATGCGGCAGCGATTCAAGACCATCTGCCAGGTTCGCTCCAGACGGCTCGCGCCGACGAGCTCTTCGGCGTCGGTGGCGCACTTGACCTCAGCGGTTCCGCGGACACGCAGTTCATTCTCTTCACGGACGCGACCGCTGGTTCTGCCGGCTGCTGTACGCAGCTCCGCAACGACTCGTTCGCGCCCCTTGCCGACGCAGGCTTTGGCGAATTCAACCGCCTCAAGCGTGACTTTGGTGGCCGCTTCACCGTCGTTCACGATACGGGAAGCGCGACAGCGCGTACCTACGGAGCTGCCATTGCGTCCGTGGGCGGTGGCTACACCGGCACCATCGCCGCCAATCTTGGCGACCCCGAAGGCAGCCAAGTCGAGCCTCGTCAGTACTTCGATGTCCCCGATCTCGATCTCTCGACGCGCGAACTCAACGCGCTCTTAGCGTTGATGGCCGGCGATTGCCCAGACGGCGATGAAGACGGAATCCCGGATGGTGAAGACCTCGACTCCGACAACGACGGCATTCCAGACTGGGCTGAAGGCGATGGACTCGTCGACTCCGACGGCGACGGAATCGTCGACTCCCAGGACCTCGACTCGGACAACGACGGGATCTTTGATGTCGTCGAAGCAGGCTTCGGCGCACGCGACACGAACGATGACGGACGTGTGGACGGCGATGTCGGCACGAATGGGCTTCTGAACGCCCTTGAGACAAGCGCCGACTCCGGCGTCACGCTCAGCTGTGGCGATGGTACGGACATCACCGTGAACGGGAGCTTTGAAGACCCAGGCGTCGCGGGTGACTTTACCTTTGAACTGGTGGACGAAGACACGGTCCCTGGCTGGGACACCGATGCCGATGATGACCTCATTGAGCTCTGGGACTCAGGCCACAACGGAGTCAGCTCCGCTGAAGGCCTGCACCACGCGGAGCTTGATGCGAACGAGCCGAGCACGCTGAGCCAGGATGTCACGACCGTCGTCGGCGACGACTACACGATGCGCTTCGCCCACCGAGGCCGTGGCGGCCCCGACACGATGCAAGTCCTGATCGACGGAGTTGTTGTCACGACGGTTCGCACCTCGGCAGCGGCTTGGCAGTGGCAGAGCGTTAGCTTCGTCGCTACTTCGGTGAGCACCCGCATTTCCCTCCGGAGCGCCTCTCCCAGCGGCGCATCCGGTAACTTCGTCGACGGCCTCGCCGCCTACGAAGGCTGCAGCGGCGTCGACTTCGACCTGGATGGCCTGCCCAACTTCGCGGACCGAGACTCCGACGCTGACGGAATCACGGACACGCGTGAATCCGGCGGCGACGACAGCGACGGTGACGGAGTGCCCGACGCGTGTGTCGCTTTTGATGACGCCGGTCGATGCACCAGCGGCAACTTGGCTTCAGCACCGACGAATACGGACATGAGCGCTGGGCCCGACTACCTGGACACGGACTCCGACAACGATGGTCTTCTCGATTCCATCGAAGGGTTCGACGTGAACGGCAGCGAGATGCTCGATGGCGCCGAGACGACGGCCTCAGGGACCGACACGGACCGCGACGGTATCGACAACGCATACGATCCGGATCTTGGCTCGGGTGACCCCGTCACGGACGCGTCAGAGCTCGACGCTGACGGCGACGGAACGCCGAACTGGCAGCAGATCTGCGGCGACGCCTACGTGACGGCGGGCGAAGCCTGCGATACGGCGGGAACCAGCGCGACTTGCACCGCGATGTGTCTCTCGCAGCTGGACGAAATGTGCGCTGACGACGCCGACTGCGATTCCGGCATTTGCGCCGGTGGCGTGTGCTCGAACGCCGCTGTGGATATGGCGGACCCCGACGCAGGCGGACCTCTCACGGACACGACGGTGACGCCGATGGGCACAAGCTCAGGCTTCGCGCCGGGCGAGACGATCAGCGTCACAGTTACGGGACCCGGCGTCATGGCGATGTGCACAGCCACCGTCGCTGCTGATGGTAGCTGGATGTGCGGAAGCGCCATCACCGGACTGATGCCGGGCGCCACCTACATGGCGACGGCAAGTGGCGCGGTTGGCGGCGTAACCGTCAACGACACGGAGTCGTTCACTCTGACGCCTTGCGCAGGACTCGGCGCTGGAGACGTGTGCACGTCCGGCGGTGTGACGGGCGTTTGTGACGCCGATGGCGGCGCGGGCAGCTGCGTGCCCTGTGCGGATACGCTTGCAGGCCCTGGCCTCGACGACGGTTGCGCCGCGTCGGCGCCCATCTGCGCCGATGTGGCCGGCACACCGACCTGTGTGGCTTGCGCGGACAGCACGATGGGCGGCACGGACGATGGCTGCGCAGTGGGCGCACCGGCGTGCGACGACACGATGGCCGGTATGCCGGTCTGCGTTTCCTGCGAAGACAACGTCGCGGGCGACATGGACGACAACGGCTGCATGGACCCTGCTGGGTTCTGCGTAGAGCCCATGGGCATGGCGCCACTCTGCGTCCAGTGCACCTCGGATGACCACTGCACCGTCGCGGGAGAGCTCTGCAACGGCGACAATATGTGTGTGCCGGGCTGCAACGAGATGGCGGACTGCGAAGGCACCCCGCTTCCTATCTGCGACGTTCCGAATCGGACCTGCGTCGTGTGCTTGAGCAATGACGACTGCCCCGGAGTGACGGAGTGCAGCGCTGGCGGCATGTGCGTCTTTGGCGACTCGGACATGGACAACGTGCCTGACGACGTCGACCTCGACGACGACAACGACGGAATCCTCGACGCCGACGAGCTCGGCGGAATCGACCAGTCTGCGGACAGCAACGCTAACGGCATCCCGGACTACATCGATGCGGCGCTCACGGGCTGCACGGACGCGAACGCCGACTTGATCTGCGATGACGTTCCAGCGGAGTTCGACTTTGACGCAGACGGCGTGCCCAACCACCTCGACCTCGACGCCGACGGCGACGGCGTTGTGGACCTCATCGAAGGCGGCGGAGCGGACACGGACGGTGACGGACTCGTAGACGGCTTCACCGACGGAAACGGAGATGGCGTTGCGGACTCCATCGCTGCCTCGCCACTGCCCGTTCCAAACACGGACGGGACCGAGGGCCCTGACTTCTTGGACCTCGACGCCGACGATGACGGCCTCACGGACACCCTTGAGGCTGGCGGCGTGGACGCGGATGGCGATGGCCGACCGGATGCGCCTGGCGCCGACGGCAACGGAGATGGACTGGACGATTCGCTGACTGGAGCTGGCGCATTACCAGTGCCGGACACCGATGGGGATCTGACGCCGGACTTCCAAGATGTGGACTCCGACGAGGACGGCATCAGCGACAACACGGAGGCCTTCGACGCCGACCAAGACGGCGTTGCGGATGCGACGGCGGTCGGCAGCGATTCGGACATGGACGGCCTCGATGATGCCTTCGACCTGGACTGTGCTGCTGCAGGAGACTGCGGAGGTGTGATCGGCATGATGGCGACGGAGCCGGACAGCGACTCGGACATGTTCCCGGACTGGCGCGACGTCGACAGCGATGGCGACGGCATCACGGACGCTGTGGAGTGCCCAGCGCCAGCGATGTGCGCCGACAGCGACATGGACGGTACGCCGGACTATCTGGAGCTCGATGCCGACGATGACGGGATCGTCGACGCGAGCGAGGGCCACGATGTGGACCACGACGGCATGGCGGATGTCATGCCAGCCGGCGTGGACACGGACATGGACGGGCTTGATGACGCGTTTGATGCGGACTGCGCGGCGGACGTCGACTGCGGTGGCGTCATCGGCGTCGTGGCGCCTGCTCCGGACCTCGACATGGACGGAACCCCGGACTTCCAGGACGTTGACGACGATGGCGACAGCATCCTGACCGCGACGGAGATTCAGGACGCGGCGGACTACGTCGGACCTGCGGTCACGCCACGCGACATCGACGAGGACGGCTTGCCCAACTGGTACGACACCGACAGTGACGGAGACGACACGCCTGACGTGACAGAGGATTCGCGGCCCGCTCTTGACGGTGACTTGGATGACAACGACATCCTCGACTATCTCGATCCAAACTACGCCCCTGAAGACAGCGACGACGACACGATCATCGATGCGCTGGAGTGCGTCGGCGTGGCCATCCCGGATGACACCTGTCCCGACACGGACGGCGATGGACAGCCTGACTACTTGGACGTCGACGACGACAACGACGGAATCCTGACCGCCGTGGAGTACGGCGCGGCGGACCCGGAAGACGGCGACCCAGAGAACGACCACGATGCGGACGGTGACGGGGTGTTGAACCACCTCGACCTCGACGCTGACAACGACGGAATACCGGACCTCTGGGAGAACGGTGGCGCTGCGCTGGACGCGGACGGAAACGGCCTCGTCGACGCCCCTGTGGACGCGGACATGGACGGTCTCGCTTCGGTCTTCGACGCCGATGACACGGATGCCATGAACACCATGACGGCGGCGCCGACGAACACAGATCTGACGGGCCCAGCGGACTACCTGGACCTGGACGCCGACGACGATGGACTACTGGACATCTTCGAAGCCGACGGCACGGATGCCAACGGCGACGGTGTCGTGGACGACGCCGCTGACGCGGACGGCAACGGCCTGGCGGACGTTGTCGACGGCAGCCTCTGGGCGACGCCGGACACGGACGGCGACGGAGCCTTCGACTTCCAGGACCTCGACGCCGACGGTGACGGAGTCCCTGACGTCAACGAAGGCAACGACACGGACGAAGACGGGATCGCCGATTGGATGGCAGGCGGAAGCGACAGCAACGGCAACGGTATCGACGATGGCTTCGAAGCGGGCCTCGCGGCTGGCGCGCCGGCACTGCCGGACACCGACGGAGACGCGACGGCTAACTGGCGGGACAGCGACGACGACGGCGACACGGTGCCCACAGCGCTGGAGGATGTCGACGGCGACGGTGATCGCTCGAACGACGACACGGATGGCGATGGCACACCTAACTTCTTGGACAACGACGACGACGGCGACACGGTGCCGACGGCCGCCGAGAACCCAGACCCAGACATGAACGGCGACGTCGCAGACGCGCAGGACACGGATGGAAACGGCGTACCGGACTACTTGGACAACGACGATGACGGCGACACGATCCTGACGCAGTTCGAAGGTCCCGACCCGAACGGCGACGGAATCTTAGACGACGCCCAGGACACGGATGGCAATGGCACCCCGGACTACTTGGACAGCGACGATGACGGTGACGGCGTCCCAACGGCGGACGAAAACCCAGACGGCAACGGCGACGGCGACCCAGCGGACGCCCTCGACACCGACATGAACGGGATCCCGGACTATCTCGACCCGGCCGAAGGCACGGGCTCGATGGGCGGCGGACTCTCCGGCGGCGCGTTCTGTAGCGCGACTCCAGGCACCAATGGGCCAAGCGCCTTCTGGCTCCTAGGTCTTGGGCTCTTGATGCTTCGGCGTCGACGATAAGAGACGTGCAGACATGAAGTGAGAAGCCGGCCCTAGGGTCGGCTTTTTTCTTGGGTTCACGCATGGGCCTAAGGCTTTTCGGCCTGCTTTGTGTCGCCGCCCCATGCGGTGACACAAGGTCTCTCCCGTCGATGCTTTGCGTCCATCGCGCGAGACGCGCGACCTAGCAAGACTTTGGGATTTTGCATGGTCGCGCAGGACCTTCTCACGCGAGCGGTTCTCGTTCGATGACACCCTCCGTCGCGCTGGCATGCGTCCGAAGGGCTTTGTGCGCTTAGGGGCGCGGCGGAGTCTCAAGGATGTGCGGTCGTTGTGGGCGGCTGGCGCATCCGTCGGGTTACGCGGTGCGCTAGCGACAAGCGGGGCGCGCGCACCATCGCGCGCTCGTGAGGTTATCGCCTGGGGGGATGACGACAACGACGCGTGTCTCGACGCCAACGATCACGGCGTCGCTTCGTTTGATCGTGTAGCGGTAAGGATAGGCTCGTACGCACTCACGAACGAGCGCGTCGCCATACTCAAAGCGCAGCTCGTAGCCGACAAGGAGGCGGCCGGTGACGCCTCGAACGCTTTGGTTGTCGATGGACGAGAAGTTGCCGGCGGGGCTCGCGAAGGTCGCGGTCGCAGAGCGGAAAAAGGTGTTCGCGTCTTGGTTGGCGTCGTCGTTGACGGGGGTGGCGCTGAAGGACGCGACGAGGTCTTGGCCTTCGGCGAAGAGGTCGCGCTCGATGAGGACATCGAGAGTTCCGGCGGTGGATTCGCGAAGAAGCTGTGTTCTCCCGCGGCCTGGGGACTCGTCGCTGGTGGGGTCGAAGCCCAGGAGCACTTCAGGCCCATCGGGAATGCCGTCGCTATCGGTGTCTGCGCGAAGTGGATCGGTGCCGCGTTCGGACTCGGTTTGGTTGCACAACCCATCCCCGTCGTAGTCATCGGTGGAGCCGCCATCGACGGGGTCGGCATCGGGTACAGGGATCACCACACGCGAATCGAAGAAGCTCACATCGGGCCGCATGGACGTGGAATCGTCACCGCACGCGAAGAGCGCGCAGGAGAAAGCGAGCATGAGGCAGGGACGAATCACCCCTGCATCGTGCAGAGCGGTGGTGGCATCGTCAAACGGCGACTTCGTCAAACGGTCAAACGTGCTAGAGCCGAGCATGTTCGAGCGCGACGTCCCTTTGGCGCCACTCACGACGCTTGGCCTTGGAGGAAGCGCCGACCATTTCGTGGCGGCGGAAGATGAAGCGCAGCTCCTCGACGCGCTTCGCTGGGCCCAGGACAAAAGTCTCGCCGTGACGATTCTCGGAGGCGGGAGCAACGCGGTGGTGTCGGACCAGGGTGTCCGTGGTTTAGTGATTCAACTCGCGATGCGTGGCATTCGCCGTCGCGGTGTAGACGTCGAAGCCGTCGCTGGTGAAAACTGGGCTGCGTTTGTGAG
>JBLHKB010000138.1:0-13374 GCA_047619315.1 Polyangiales bacterium | reverse complement strand
GACCGCTTTCACCGGGCAGTAAACTAAAAGCCGGCTCTTCAGCCCCGGAGGGCAGGGAGCACGCCGCCGGTCAAGCGACCGAGGTCTTCGTTGCCAAAAGACGGCATCGAAAATCCAGCCCCCTCAGCGATGGTCAGCCAGAGGTTCGACAGGCGCATGTGCGCGCCGGAGGCGCTTCGTGGATAGAAGAGCGTACGTCCATGGGTGAAGCCCAGATTCTCCCCGCCGATGGCCAAGATGGGAAACTCCCGAGCGCTTGAGTGGTGGGTCTCTCCGTTGTCACCGAGGTACACGATGAGCGTGTTGTCGAGGAGCGTGTCGCCTCCGTCGTCGGTGGCTTCGAGGTCGCTCGCGAGCTGTGCGATGAGCGACACGATGTTCCCGGACACTTCGTGAATCATCGCCTGATGAGCATCGCTGCCTCCGGCTTCGTGATGCAAAGAGTGACGACCGATGGGAACTCCAGGTCGTGCAAGCGAGGGATAGCTTACCCCGCCGAACTCCCCGGCCGTTGCCGACGTGATCACCGCGACGTTCGTGAGACCCAGTCGAAGAGCGGAGCTGGCCACGGCGAACTGCGCGCCCAAGGCGGCGAAGTGATCGCTGCTGGCGAAGCCCGGAAGGTCGAGGGAAGGAAGCAGCCCGGGATCCGCGTCCCATTCAAGGAGCGTCCCCAGTTGGTTCTCCACGGCGACGAGGGAATCACGGTAGGAGCGAAGCTTCGCCTGCTCCACATCGGACGCAAGGCTGCCGACGAGGGTGTGCTCCACGTCTTCCCGGGCGAACTGGAGAATCGCGGCACGATCCTCCGCGGCCATATCTCCGGCCACGGCGCTGAGGAACGTGTCGTACGCCGCGCGAGGCTTCTGCAAGATCGCGGCGGGCGTTCCTCGGCGAAGAGAGCACGTGCCGCCGTTGAGGGGTGCGCTTCCGGCGCCGACGCGGATCGCATCGAAGGGGGTGCCAAACGCGTCCTGAAACCGACTCGCAAGAGCCGCGTCGATGCTCTGACCGCCGGGGCTGCCCCCTACGGTGCGTGTGCAGCTGAGGGCGCCGTGCAGCGGCGTGTGACCACCACCGCCCACCAGGTTCGAGAGGCCGTAGATCACGGACGAGCGCGAAGCCAGCGGCCCTCGGAGAGCCTCCAGAGAGATCGCGTCGGCGACGTCGGGTGTCCCTACCTCGATGAGCGAATCGTGTTCATAGCTCCGGTACCAATTACGACGCGCCTCCACGGGCGCCGAGAGCTGGGAGTCGATGGTCGAGCGCGCCGTTGGGCTGAGCATGGCCACCGGCTCAACGCAGTTGCCCTCGAGGACAAAGACCACCCGAGGCGATCCGGGTGCCGCCGCGCGAGCTCGCTTTGGACCACTCGGTAACAGCGCCGGTAGGAGCGCTGCGCCGCCCGCGGCCGCGAGGGACTGTCTCAAAAATCGACGCCGACTCATGGCCGAGCTCCTTCCGTGGCGCGACGCGCAAAGGTATCGGTGGCAGCCAACGCAGCGACCATGTCGACGAAGCTGCCCCGGGCTTCGTACGCCGCTTCCATCTCCGCGAGCGTGCATTGATCCGCCATCGTCTCGTCGCGTCCCATGAAGTAGCGGAACGCATGTCGAATCCAGCCACGTCGCGCGAGGCGTGAGTCGGCGAGCGCCTCAACAAACTCGAAGGGACTCGCGTAGGTCCCGTTGAGATCTTCGCCCGCGCCGAGCGGGAGGTTGGTCAGCACGGTGCTGCCGTCCGGCGCTTGTCCGTGGTCGTCCTCGCGGAAGTAGCCAGCGTGGTTGTAGAGCTCAAAGAGGTTCCCGAGCGGATTCATGCGGTCATGACAGGCGATACAGCGGTTGTCCTGTTCTGTGCTCAGGCGCACCCGCTCCCGCGCCGGTAGATCCGGCTGGGACGGGATCAGCTGCGCTTCCACCTCGACGAACTGTAGCTGCCCCACGGTCTCGCAAAAGATCTGCTCTCGGACCCACTTGCCGCGCTCCACAAGCGAAGCATCGTCCTCGAAGTTCAACCCGTGCGCCGCTAGCCAAGTCGGATGCGTCAGCACGCCGCGCCGCTCTTCTTCGGGGACCTCGACCCATCGCGCCGCCTGCGTCCCGAGCACCTGCTGCTCCACGGAGAAGAGCAAGGGAAGCTGGGTGTGGTCTCTGCGCACCGTCCCGCTGGTGTTTCGACAGTCGTTGAAGCGACTGCAGCCCGCATACGTCATCGTGCAGTCCGCGGTGGTGGTGCAGGGCGGCCCAACGCCCGTGGCAGGCACATGCCAAAGCCGCCCGGTCATGAGCTCACCCCAAAAGTCGCGCGTCGAGTCTTCGTGGGTCTCGACGACGAGTCGCGCGATCCAGTCGTCGAGCTGGTGGGACAGCCGCCCTTCGCGGCTCCCGCCGCCTTGAAGGCTCGCGAAGGAGCCGTTGATCACGTCGAAGCTCTCGTAGCGGCTCGTGGCGGACGGGTCGTCTTTGAAGATCGTGTCGGCGTCGATGTAGTCGAGCCACTCGCGGAAGAAGTGAACAAAGACGCCGGTGATCCAAAACTCGCCGAGCCGTCCCGGGCCAGGGGCATTCCCGAGCGCCAAGAGACGCGCTTCGTCCCGATCCCAAAACGACCGCTCGGGATCGACACCTCCGGCGTAGCGCAGCACCAGCTCGCGGCGCACTTCCGGATCGTGGATCGACCCAGGCATGCCCTCGGGGATCGCAGCGGCGTCTGCGAGGAGCGCAAACCAGCCATCTTCGACTCGATCGCGATCGACGTCGGCGTCGAGGTTCGCGAAGGCGGTGGTCTTGATGCTGCCGACGGGGCGTGTGGAGAGGAGCTGGGAGAGCGCGAGTGCCAGCGCCTCCCCGGACATCTGGTCATCATCGCGGCTCGTCGGCTCTTCGGTCCGGAAGACCCCGCCCGCCGTCAGCATCGCCGCCTGACTGACCGTGCGGACAGTCCGAGTGCGGGCCGCGAGATCCGCTTCGCCGTCCAACGTGCGCACCAAGAGCTCCCGCAAGTGACTGCGCTCATAGTCCGTCGGCGTTCGGTGAAGAACGCCGTTGGTGAGCAGCACGTCGACGAAACGGTCAATGCAGGCGTCATCCGGAGTCGCCTCGTAGATACAAGAGACCGCGGCGCCGTTGAGCAGACTCGACTGCAGGCGGCTGTCTTCGCGCGTGAAAAGCTCAGCGGCCTCGCCGAAGGACAACATCCACACGTTCAAGGTGGCGGAGTCCAGTGTCACCCCTTCGGAATACGTCGAGTACGGATGGCGCACCGGGGCGACGAGAGGATTGTCGAACACGGACGAGTAGAGGCCGTCACGCCGTCTGCCCATCGTGTGAGTGAACTGGAGCCGTTCGATGCGGCGATAGCGAGCGGGGGACGAACGTGGCGCAGACGGGTCGTCGCACTGAAACAGCGCATCACGATCGAGCGTGTTGGGGTCTCGCGGGAGGTCGATAGGCGGCAACGAATCGCATTCAGCCGGAGCACCTTCGAGGATCCAATCGCGAACGAAGGCGACATCATCCGGAAGCTCATCCCAATCGCTCCGCCGCCCGGCGGGCATGAGGCCGCCGCCGTCTTCGCCTTGGAGCCCCGCCATCTTTCGGTAGAGCCAGCTCCCTTCCGGGTCCCCCGAAACGACGAGCCGCTCGCCAGGCAGACGTTCGCTGTCCAGGTCGACGAGTCGAGCGATCCCCGTGGGCGAGAGATCGGGAAATCGGCCACCGGGTTGGTGACATGCGCCGCTGGATGCGCAGGTCGTCGCAAAGTACACGAGCGCCTCACCCGCCGAGCCACACTCCGCCGGCGGCAACCAGGCGTCCGGCGCGTCGATGGCCCCGTCCCTGCCGGGACCCCCATCCAAAGCGCCGTCATCGCCGATGGTGCCTTCGCAGGCGAGCAAACAACAGAGACACCAGATGCCGAAAAAATGCCTCATCGGTGTCAGTCTAACCCAGGAAGCCAACCTCAGGCGTTACATTGAGCGCGCGCTCGCACCGTCGCCCTCAGGACCACGATGAACGAGTGTTCAGACAGCATGAAAAAGGTCGACGAATACGCGAAGCCGCGGCCACCGAGGCAAAACACAACGGAAGCGAAAAGCTCGCGCGAGTAACATCCCGCATGACGTGACGCGGAGGAAGTGACCGTCCGGAGTGTTCGACGAGCGCCGCGAACTCGCGCCCGGGTGACACGTCACCGTCTGACGCGTCGAACTGGGTACGTACGTCGAGCGCACCGTGAACGTGAAGGTCATGGCGAGGAGCTACGATTCAAATCGATATTGAGCGTTTGTCGGAGCGCAGGCTCGAGTGTTTCGGCTTTGGGCTTCGTCAGCTCAGGCCCGTGTTCCGTCCACCACTCCTCAGCC
The DNA here is from genome assembly GCA_047619315.1 of Polyangiales bacterium. GTDB lineage: Bacteria > Myxococcota_A > Polyangia > Polyangiales > Houyiibacteriaceae > JBCCRV01. The sequence goes on along the minus strand of JBLHKB010000138.1, from coordinate 9,008 downwards.
TGAAGCTTCGTCCACGCGAGGTCCTTGCCGAAGTCTAGGGTGCACTCTCGGATCGCTGCGGCTAGCTCCGCTGCGGTCTGCGGCCGGTCGCTCGGGTCCTTCTCGAGGCAGCGCAGAACCAACGCAGCGAGCGCCTCGGGTACATCGTCCGGCAAAGGGGCCGGCTGTTCATACAGATGCTTGCTGCAAACCTCGACAACTCCGCTGCCCGAGAACACGTGGCGACCGGCCAATAGGTAATACGCGACCCCGCCGAGGGCGTAGAGATCGCTCCGCGCGTCCACGGTGTTGGGCGCCGTGATGGCCTCGGGTGCCAAGTACTGCGGCGTGCCCATGAGGGTGTCCGCTTGAGTGAGCGACGTGCTGCTCTCCGCGCGGTCCACCTCTTTGACGAGACCAAAGTCGAGCACCTTCGTGACGTCCGCTTCGCCGCCTTGGCGAACGAGCATGATATTCGCCGGCTTGATGTCCCGATGAATCAGCCCCACTTCGTGGGCCTCACTAAGCGCGCGCGCGGCTTGCTCGAACACACGGGCAACGCGACCTGCCGGCTGGGGCCCGTCGATCTCCACGATGCGCTGGAGCGTCGAACCATCGAGCAGCTCCATCGCGTAGTAGAAGACTCCCTCGGGCGTGCGACCGTAGTCGAAGATCGTCACGGTGTTCGGATGAGTCAGGCGCGCGGTCTGCCTCACCTCTTTCTCAAAACGCGCCAAGCTCTGCTCGCCGACCTTCTCCGGTGGCAAGAGCTTCACCGCGGTCGGTCTTCGGAGCATCGCGTGTTGCGCTTGATAGACCACGCCCATTCCGCCCTCACCCAACTTCTCGATGAGCTCGTACTGTCCAAGTTTCCGCGCGTCGGCGACGCTTCTTCGCAGACCGAAGATGGTCATCGAGGCCCCCGTTGAGAGCGCCACGGCGACGCCCCACCAAACCGCCGTAAAGAAAGTGATCGCCGTTGCACGATGGAGCGGAGTCGCCGCGCGAACTTCGGGTTCCACGTTGATCCAGGCGGAGATGTCGACGTTGTAGTAGAGCCAAAACGTCGCGACGATGACCGGAAATCCAGCGGCGGTCGTGAGGATCAAGGTGCGGCGGGCGGTGCTGGGAACGTAGATCGCGCGAGCGACGACCATGCTCAGCATCGCCAGCGTGATGAGGTAGTGCGGCATCTGCCACACCGGAGCGTGGAGGCCCATGAACGTATAGGAGACGGACGCGCCGAGGATGCTTAGCGTCTCGACTCTTCGAACCGCCAGGACGGAGCGCTCTCCCTTTCGGCACGCCAACCACATCAGGGTCATCGACGCGACGCCACCGAAGTGAAACCACATGGACCGGTCGTCGAACACGACCAAACTACTCGCGGCGAGGTACTGCAGTGCGCGAAGGATCAGGAACGCGCCGCCGATGGTTCCCCCGAAGACGCCCGCGACGGCCACGCGGTGCTGGAGAAACGCGCGCCCTTCTTCCGAACTCTCCGCGGGTGTGCTTGACGTGTTCATTGCAGCACGGAGGATCGCTGCACGGAGTTATGCGAGTCAAATCGAATTGGCAGGTCTCCTCGTGCAGTTTGAGTCCGCCGCCGCACAATGCCAAATGAACATCTGGTTTTGCCCGCGCAGCCTAGTATAAGCTTAGCGCTCTACTCTAGAATCGACCGGCGGCGGATACGCCCGCGCCTCCCCTTGGCATCCACGGCCCAAGCGCGAAGCGCCGAGAGGAAGGGTCGCGCCCGTAGAGCAAGCGGGCGCCGACGGTCCACAGGAAGTTCACCCCGGAGCCGATGAGGAGACCGTGGCCGAGGAATCGTCTGTTGGTGTTGCTGGAGAACTGGAGGGCTACGCCCGTCACCACGGAGAGGGCGGTGAGCGATCCCGCAAGGATATAGGTTCGCGTGCGTGGCTCCCCCCATGCGAGGGCGCCGGGCAAGGCGGCGATGAGTCCAAACGTCAGACCCCATCCACCCGCGGAGCGGCGATGGATCCGGCCCTCCGAAGCGATGCCCGCAAGTGAGGTCATCAGGCTGACGAGTCCGAAGCCGAGCACAAGCACACCCGTACTCACCACGGGCACGTATGAGCGCGTTCGACGACGTGGTGGTGGAGGCGGGCGTGGGCCGGGAAGAGGCATCGTCGCATGGAGGCTTTGGGCCTGCTCCCAAGCACCCGGCACACCCGGCGCAAGGGCTGCGGTGATCCGCGTAAGCTCCGCGGCAAACACTCGGTCCAAGTTGTTTGGAGCCGCCGCCGCCTCCGTGGCCTGCTCGCGTGCATAGCTAAGATCCGAAAGCTGACTTGCTAGGCGCTCCCTTCGTCCAGGGTCAATGACCGCTCCAGGCGGCGCGTCCGTTGCGCACCGCGTGTAGGCTTGGTCCAGCTGTTCAACATAGCGTGCTAGCGGGGCCACCCGTTCCCGTGCAGGTCCCGACGTTCGTTCTTGCAGGTGTTGAGCGAGGACGACCTCCAGCAGGAACGCTTCCATACACTCTAGCGTATCGTGCGCACCGTGGCGGCCCTGGGAGTGCAGAAGCGCGTTCACGGCGGACCAAGCGCGGTCCACGTCCTGCGTACTCATGGCATCCGCAAGTCCGCTTTCCGACCGCCACCGCGCTTGCTGCGCCGAGGCCATGGACGTTGCGAAGAACACCGTCGTCGACGCGAGCACGAGAACCCATTTCAAAATGAACCGGACCATTCCAACGCTCCTCCATTGCGACCAAGCGAGAAGCGTGTCCGACCACTGCGACGCGCCTGACGACTTATTCGAACGGCCCCCGCCCACAAGGCGGTGTCGAGCACGCCTCCCACCACCAAACCTACGCCCATCAACTGAAAGCGCCGAGGAACGTCGGCCCTGAGAAGCGCGATCCCGCCGGCCAGAGAAGCCAGCGTCCAAAGGGCGCCGTACGTTAGGCGTGTCTTCGTAGAACGCGCAGTCGGATCCTGCCAGACGCCCGCGACCATAAGACCTCCAAGGCTGCCGAGGGAAATCCCCACCGCAGTGAGCCGCGCGCTCGCTGAGTTCAAATCGCGGTTCGTAACCGAAAGCGGAACAAACAACGCCGGGACTCCCACCGTGACTGCGCTCATGACGAGCGCCGTGCTTCGCCAACTCTCTTGCCCGGGTTCCTCCGGCGGGGAGTAGCGAGCGCGAATCGCGCGCCAGGACACGTCAAACTCCGCCTCGCGAAGGTGTTCGCGCATCTTGGGAAACGCAGCAAACACCACGGGCTCGTCAAGGGCGCGCCTCAGCTCACGGAGATCCGCGAGGCGCTGGACGAGTCTCTCCCGGTCGTGAACAAATGCATCCGCCGAATCGAGTGTAGCCAGACACCCCTCGATGCTCGTTTCCAGCGCGGGCAAACGCTGAAGAATGTCGCCCTGCGCCGACTCGAGGATGCCCCGATCGAAGTCCGTGAAACGGATTCCGCGCGGAACGTGGACCTCTCGAAGCGCTTGATCGCGCAACATAGTGGCCACGCAAACTTCGATGGGGACCGCCCCTCCGGCGACCTCGATCACGGCGTCGCGGTCCGATGCGCGGAAGGCTCGGTTGAACTCACGAGATGGTGAGGCCACACCAGAACCGCCGGCCTGTTGGGCAAGCGCCACTGACGACACGCAAAGTGTGGCGCAGAACAGGAAGATGCGAAGAGACACGATAGCACCAAGTAAGAGTCCCAGTTGACGGAGTACACGACGCCCTATTCACCTGACGGAGAACAAAACCGTTGAGAGTGCCCATGTCGATGGCGAAGACGCGTCGGAATAGCCAGCCCATGGATGGCCGGCGGCGGACGCGGTAGCTGAAGTGGAGGCGTGGGCTCGAACAAGAGCCGCTGCGCGTCGCCGGTCGTTTCGTCGTCCGTGTTTTCGTCCTTCGCCAACTCTTGCGGGACCACTTCACATGCGTCCACGCCGGGACCTGCGCGACCTCCTCGTCAGTCCACGATTCGACAAACGGGCGTTGGCAGCTGCAACGTCACCTCGAAGCTAGCCGTCACCATCGCCGATGCCATGTCCGAGAGCGAAAAAGCGAAGCAGGCCACAAGCGGCATGTTCGCCCAAACCGCGGCCGCCGTCGCTCCGCTGAAAGCTCACGTGGAATCCAGCGCCGCTCGCGAGGCGCGGTGCAGACGTGAATCGGACGCACTTGCCAGCATCCTCGATTCGGCGCACAAACTTTTTCACAGTCCTGCTAATACTCGCGGGTGGCTCGGCCTCGCATGCGTCTCGCGGCGGTGACGCTCGCGATGAAGGCCGAAGTTCCAAGGACGACCCCAGCGAGGCCTCCGCGACGGTTCGTGTCGGGATTGAGTATGCGTCCGCTCCCGCCCGCCGAATAGTAGAAAAAACCAACCACCGCGCCCAAGACGCTCACCACAGACATGACGCGGGCGAAAGTGCGAAGCCCGCTGCGCTCGGGGATCACAACCCAGCGCTGCCTTTGCGCTTCAGGAGCGATGACGACATCGACGCCTTCGACGGACAAGAGCAAGGGTTGGCGAATGACCAGGCGACAGGGGGTCGTGCAGAGCGAGTAACGATTGGCGTGCCGCTCCCGGTTGAGCACGTTTCGATGGACGTCGACACGGTGCTCCATCTCGACGTCGGTGAGCGCGAAGACTTGGTAGGCGTCGTCGCCGGCGCGGATCTCCACGGCGTTTGAGTCCGTCTCGCGAGGCGTCTCGTATCTATCAGCGAGCGCACGCCGCACCGAGCTCAAACCGACCACCTGGGACGGCTGCGCGGAGGCGAGGGAGCTGGCGAAGAGCAACAGGAGCACGAGGGCCGATTTCGGAATAACGGGCATGCCAAGACGCCGTACTACAGATTCAGCGCCTGTCAGCTCCTGTGTTCGCCGAACAATGTTCGCCGGGGACGATGACCAAGAAGTAGTACGCCGCGCCGCCGCCTCCAGGAAGCGCATCCCATCTCAACGCCGCCGCCACATCCAAAGGGCCCCGAGTAGGAACAACACGGGCAGACCGCCTTGTCTTGGCGCCGCCAGGCTGCAGCCACAGCCGCCGCCCTCCACTCCAGGCAACCCCGCATCGCCCCCAGGCCCGGCGTCAAAGTCAGGTCCCCCATCTCCACCTGGCCCGGAGTCTGCTCCAGGGCCAGCGTCGCCAAGCTCCATCATCGGTGGATCTTCGTTGTTCGGCGGCTCCGGCGGCTCCGGAGGCGTGGGTGGTTCGGCGCCCGGGGTTGGCACCCAGACTCCCAAAAGGTCCACGATGAGATGCGTGCGCGAACGCGAGAGGACGCAAAGGTTGCCGCCGCCGATGGTCGACACCGCCGTCGTCGCCACAACGCCACCTCCGGCGTAGTTCTGATTGGAGGTGAGGGGCGCATCGACTCCACATGGAAACGCGGTGAGATACCCCGGCCCAGCGCTATCGACACTCGTCAGGTTCACAACGACGGATTGAATGCCGGCGGGCGCTCCGACGAGGGACTGAATCGGGATCTCCACGATCTGCTGGTCCGCCAAGCGGTTCGTGTAGAGAGAATCCGCGACGCGGGTGTCGAGCAATCTCGCGGGGCTGATGGGCTGGTAGCTGAGCTCTCCCTCCGGCACGAAGTATCCGCTGACATCGACGATGATCTCCGCCGGCGATGTCGACCAAATGCAAAGCTCTCCGCCGGAAATCGACGAAACGACCATGTTCGCGACGACGGGCGACGCTCCCGTATTGACGCTGCTCGTTTCCGGCCGCGGAGACGCGCAGTCGTACGCGGTCACAAACCCTACTGCCTCAGAGATGACGGCGAGGTTCGCCATGACGCCGACGGCTCCCTCAGGAGCGTTCACATTCACGCGGTATTCCGTCATGGCGGGAATGGGCCCTTCTTCGGAACGCGAGTCTAAGACTCGTCTTGGGCCGGTGTTTCGAAAGCCAATGCCTGCTTCGGCGAAAGCGCCGAGTGCATCGACGACCAAGTGTGCCTCGGAAGGCGAGAAGAACGAGACGCCGCCGCCGGTTCCAAAGGCGATCGGCGACGCGTTCGCGCGCACTTCGCCGGCCAAGAAGTTCAACGACGATGTCAGCGGCCGCGGACCGGAGGGATACGCCGTCACGAAGCCCCCCTCAGCGGGTGCTACCGCCGCCAAGTTGAGCCACGTGCCCGTTGCACCTGATGGGAACGCCGGCCAGCTCGTCACGGTGCCCGTTCGCGTTCCCGCGAGAGGCATCATGCTCCCATCCGAGCGTACCAGCCGGCTGCTATCTCCTTCGGGTCGGGTGTCAAACACGCGAACCGGGCCCAGCAAATTGAAACGTGAGAGGGGACCGGCGAGTGCCATGGCAGGCATCGCCGCTCCTGGATTGCGCACGGCCTCGGGTGGCTCCGGCGGCGCGGCGCGTTCGCATCGAACGGGAGCGTCCATGCACACGTTGCCCATGGCTGCGCAGTCGACGAACGAGCAGTCCTCGGCCACGGCGGCATTCCCGTAGCAAACCACGGGGCATGTTTCGGTGGGGGGTCCCTCCGTAAAGAAGCGGGTTCTCCGCGCAGCGCCGTCAACGCTGAGTTCGATGTGAAGGTGGTCGCGGTGTGGAGAGCCGCTCATCGGCAAGAAGCCGCGCTCGCCATTCCACCAGGTTCCATCCCAACCGACGCGCTGGATGCCGATGTACTCAGCGTTGGCCACGAGCCAATTGGCGACGGCGTCCCCGGCGGTATTATCCGCATCCTCGTCGATGGTCCGGATGCCCGCGTCGATGGCTCGTCCGACGGCGTGCGTCGAGAGTTCACTCAGGTTGTTTGAGTTACGACGACAAACGTAGGTGCCATAGGGCAACACGTAGTCCCAGCGGGCACGAATATAGCGGTCCAATTCGGACGTACCGGGATGAGCGCGGATGCAGGCCGGGTGCTCGCAGATGGCAAAGGGGTTCGAGCCTGGACAGTCACCGGGGCGAACGTTGGGCGGCTCGACGACATCAACGTACTGCGCCGCAGCAGCGGTCCGCACGCCCGCCGGTGGATTCCAGGCGCCCGGCACGCGGATCTCTTGGACGAGCGTCCCGGAAACTTCGGGCTCGCAAGCGAGAAGCCCGATCGTCAGGAGCAAGGCGAAGGGGGCAGCGGCGATGCGAGTCATCCGGGCAGCATAGCGAACTCAGGGCTTCTGGTGACGCGCTATTTGATGGGGCGTACTTGGACTGAGCTAGGAAGCGGCCAAGCGACAGCCTCAACTTCGTCTTCTATTTCGCCATCGCATCATGATACTCGACACTCCCGCCACGCCGACGCCCCCGCCGGGACAACCACGGATCTCCAGTGCAGAGAACGCCCGCTCGACTTCGCCTCCGTGTGCAAAGTCTGGTGAGTGGTACGCATAAAGCTTGGGGGCTCTCACCACCTGCGCCTGGCAGTTCACACCCGCGCGCCAAACGCCGCCGAGCGGGGACTTAACGCACGAAGCGGAAGCCGCTTCCCGATGCGCTTCAAAGCGACAGGGAGACGAACCCCACATGCCAAGCATCCCCATGGCAGCCCAATCCCCCTGAGTCGCGTCCAACTGCAAGAATTCAAACCCCGCCGAGGACCCAATATAGGTTGAGCCACCATGGTATTGGATCGAACCAAAGACCTGCGGCGCTGCATCACCACCTTGGACGCGGCCGTAGGCCAACCCGCCGCTGAGTTCGATGTCCGACACGTTCTTGAACCCAAAGATATTGAAAGCCGCTGCGGGAGCCGCGTAGAAGTCGTTCACGTTGAGCGCTGCGAGCGCCGCGAGATGCTGAACGCGCGGCGAATCGTGCTTAGTAGATACCGAAGAGCGTCGCCGTCGGCCGCCGCACATCGACTCTCATAGAATAGCCGTGGGCACGCTCCATGTCGGCCAAACGGAATACACCGAGGGACGCGTCGGCGGGCCGGCAGCGCTGCCCTGCGCTGAGTCAAAAGATCTCATCCGCGAAGACTGCACCGCCGCGCGCTACTCCGCGCTTGCTCCCATCACCATTCGCACTCGGATCGCGAAAGAGGAGGCGGTGGGGACTCGCATCATGCCCTCCGTCGATGCCAGGCATGCGTCCAGCAAGGGCGCTCGTTCCCGCGCGTAGGCTCGGCAGGCGCCGCGTGAGCGAAAGATGGCGATGGTCGGCGCGTCAGCTTCGTAGACCTGACGGATGGCTCGATGGCGTTCATCGCCAAGGGCCTCTTCGCACTGCGTCTCTTCGCAGGTGGCGCGACAGAGCGTCGACGCAGACGTCGTTGTTCCCACTCCCGTAGTGTCCATAAAGTGGTTTGGGCCCAGCGCCGTTGAGGTCACAGCCGGCAATAAGGCCGCGCAGCTCGCCGACCCGCCGCTAGAGCACTCCGCAATCCGCTCGCGTGGCCGACAGACCAGGTGGCGTCGCTCCACGCCGGAGGCGTACACCCGGCGCGCATCGTCGGCTTGGACCAGTCGATGGGCGAGGGACATCGCGCCGCCAAAGCCAGACTCAAAGCCAGGTCCTTCGGTGCCACCGGACGTCACGGTGATGCCGCTGTCCGCTAGAATCTCGTGATATTCCCGCGCGCCGCCAGCGTCCCTCGGGCCGTTCACACGCAGTATTAGCTGTCCGGTTTCATCTTGGACGCCGGGTAACCCAGCGCATCGTTGGCCAAGCCCAAGTTCGTCCGAATCTTCGTAAACGAAGAAGCGACGCCCACAGAGCCTGGGCATGAACCGCGTCGCCACAAATGCCGGGGTGGCTGCCTCAGCGAGCGTCAGTTCCACGGCGAGGGCCCGCATCTCTTCTTGGCTGAGCGCGGCGACGACAACCTCTTCGGCCCTCTCGCAGGAAACCGAGACGGTCGGGAGCTCTTGCGCCGCAGCAGATTCCTCCGCGGCCGGCTCCTCGACGAGCGGCGGACTCGCTCCACACGCGGCCAAAGTCAATAGGGCGAAGCAAGGGAGCCGGCGAAGCAAGGGAGCCGGCGAAGCAAGGGAGCCGGCGAAGCAAGGGAGCCGGCGAAGCAAGGGAGCCGGCGAAGCAAGGGAGCCGG
>JBLHKB010000137.1:0-13429 GCA_047619315.1 Polyangiales bacterium | reverse complement strand
ACATTCGACAGATTCGTGACTACGCAGCTCTCGTACCCCAGAAGATCGCAACGGACGAACGACTCGTCGTCGCGGGCCATCTTCGCGACCCTTACACGCCGACCATCGCCGTCATCGATAGCCCGGGACGCTGGTGCGGATGGCAGCGACGACCCACAACTCTACGTAGGGGCGGGCACCGGTTTCATTCGCGCCATCGCCATCGCTCTCGCGCTGGCGCAGGGAGCGGGCCGGCCTCATGATATACTGTGACTCGACTGCTACTCGTCCTCGCTCTCGGCTGCGGCGCGTCGTCCAGCAATACGCCACCGCCCGCGCAGGTTCCGGGCCCCGACGCAGGAGAGATATCCGAGCCGGAGCTCGTGACCTCGGAGGCACACGTCGACCTTGTGCTTCGCACGGACGCGCTTCAGACCACGATCGACCGTGAGTTCCCGAACCCGATTCATCGCGAACGGAGCTCCCGCTTACAGGCCGAGGCGGTACGCGGGGTGCTCCGTCTCGAGCCTGGCAATGGCGGACTGCTCTGGACAGTGCCCGTCGAGTTCTGGGCCCGCGCGAGTATCGGGCCGCTCCGCTTCTCGTGTGGCGTTGGCGCTCCGCGGCCCCAGGTTGACGTCACGTTGCGCACGGAGCTGCGCATCGACGAAACGTGGAATCTCAGCACCGCGACCACCGCGGGTCGTCGCCGGTGGTCGCGCCGCTGCACGGTCTCTTTCATGAACATCGATGTCACCTCGATGATCGATCCGCACATCGCGGAGGCCCAGGCCCGCGCAGCGCGTGAGATCGACGCGCAGGCGGCGAACTTCGATCTCCGACAGCTGCTGACGCAGGCCTGGGCGATGTCTGCGGTCCCCCTCGACCTCCACACGTCGGGAGACCCACTGCGATTCGGCATGGTCCCGATGGGCTTGCGCGTGGGTGCGCTGAGCGGGGACGTCACGGAGCTTCGCCTGCGCCTGGCGGTGGTCGGTCGCTTCTGGATCGCGCCTCGCATTCGTTTCGCTCTTGCCGGCGCGTTGCCGCCCCCGCTGGAGAGCCCCGCGCCCGCGTTCGTGGCAAACCTGGAACTACCACTCGAGCTGGATGGCCTCCAGAGCGAGCTGCGGGCGGCGATGCAAGGAGTGACCGTCGGCGAGGACATCACGGTCACCGACGTCGAGTTGCGTATCGTGACCGAGGGGATCGCCGTTAGCGTTCAGCTGACAGGAGCGTCCACTCCCAACGTCTGGGCGCTAGGGACCCTGGTGCACGAGGGCGGAGTGTTGAGGATCGCCGCGCTCCACTGGAGCAGCGTGACCACCGCCGCGATCCACGACGAGCTGCTCGAGGCGGCGCTCTCTCAGCTACTCTTCGCCGCGCTGAGCCGCTGGCAGCATCCCGTGAAAGACGCGCTCCGGGAGACCCGCGACGGAGCCTTGGCGGGGATGCAGACGCTCGCGCTCGGGTTCGACGGCGTGAGCGTTCACGCCGAGCTCGAGGTGCCGAGTTCGGGCGGAGTGGTCTTCGGCGATGCCCAGGAGCTCATGCTCCGTGTGCCGATGCCGGGACAGCTCACCATCACGGTGGACGCGGCGAGCGTCGCCGGCCCGCCCTGAGGAGTCATTCAGCGGCCAAGAAAACTTTCGTGTAACTTCCTGCGCTCTTCGGCATGCACAGCGAGCCGGTCCCGCGGCGCCTCGGATGAATTCAAGGGTCAGGGTCATCGACTCCGTCCCCATGACGTTAGCCGGGGAGAGTTCCGTTGAGGTACTCCTCCAGGTTTGTGTAGCCATCTTCGTCGCGGTCTTCTTCCCCGTCGGTGGGGTTTGCGCTGTCGAAGCCATGGGTGGCCTCCCAGACGTCGGGCATCCCGTCGACGTCCTCGTCGGCGTAGGCGGTGCCGCCAGAGACGTCGGGCCATCCACCCACGTCGTCGGGATGGTCGAGTCGCCGGCCCGTGGTGCCCTCGCGGTCGGTGCCGCTGCGCAGGTCTTCAAGGGAGCGCAGGTCTACGGGATCGCGGAAGACGCGGAACTCGCCGTTCTCCTGGGTGACGAGCTGGGCGCCGGCGGTGTCGGGGACGAGGGCGTAGGTTTCTTCCGCCGAGACGATCCGTGCCGTCGGCGTGTCAAAGCGCTCGAGTGACTGGAACTCGGTGAGGGCGGGCGTTCGGTTGAGGAACTGGGAGCTCGCCATCCACTCGTCGTCTCCGGCGTTTCGCGCCGGGGTCAGGTTGTCTTCAAGGTACGCGCGGGTGTTGCCGCCCATGAGGATGTTGTTGCGATGGCCCTCGCAGGAGTTGGGCCCCCACTTGATGTAGTTGCCGATGGCGTTCGCGAGCATGCTGTCGTCCCCTTGGCCGGACAGCGTGACGGCGTAGCAGGCGTTGTAGATGATGTTGTTGATGATCTCCGCTGAGCCCCCGATGCGTGGCGAGAGCTGTGGGTTGCGCCCGACGTTGTTGGCGAAGACGTTTCGGTAGAACGTCACATCGGCGGACTCGTTGCCCACGATTGGTCCGAGGGCGTGCGGCTCAAGGGGGCCGTCTGCGGTGCAGTCGTCGGAGTGCGTGCTGTTGAAGAGAGCCTCGGACATGATGGACTCTTGAATCGTCACGTTGGTGGCAGGCCAGAGGGTCATGATCTGGTCCGTCGTCCAGCTGGCGCTGACGTGGTCGATGATCACGCGGTCTGCGCCCAGAAGCGCGATGGCGTCGGCGTTGCACTCGCCGCCGTTCGTACTCGGCCCGCGGCGAAAGCGAAGATGACGAACGATGACGTCGTTGGTGAAGATTCGGAGCATGCTCAAGTTTCGAGCGCCGTTACCGCGAAGCATGATGCCCTCGCCCGGCGCGGTCTGACCGGCGATGGTGAGAAACGGTTCCCGAACCTCCACGTTGGACTCCAGCGTGATGGTGCCGCCGACTCGAAAGACGACGGTACGCGGTCCGCTCGCTTCGCAGGCTTCGCGGAAGCTCCCTGGACCCGAGTCGTTGAGGTTCGTCACCTGAATCACGCGGCCGCCGCGGCCGCCGACGGCGACGGCGCCGAACCCTTCGGCTTCTGGGAAGGCCGCGAAGGGCGTGTCGATGGTGTTCACTTCTGGCGCGTCGAGACCGCCTCCGTCGATGACGGGCACGTCCGCGCCGGGTCCAGCGTCCAATTCCCTAGCGTCCGGCGACTCTCGAACGTCCGCGGAGGCAACGTCCGTGAAGGCGGCGTCGATGGAGAGGGCGTCCACGCTGGCGTCGGCGCTCGTGTCGTCGTCTCCGCACGCCGATAGAAGTCCGACCAAAAGGGCTAAGAGCACGCTGACCCGAGGAAGTCTCATGGGTATGGGTTACCATAAGAGTCCGACGCTCGTCCTGACGGGAACTGCGCGAGTGACGGAACAGCTTTCACCTACGCATCGCGGACCGGAGGCGCTAGCGTCTTTGGGTGCGCAAGGTTGCTCTGAACGACTCCGTCGCCGATACGTTGAGACAAACGCTGGGCGACGACCCGAACCTGAAGGACACGATCTTTCCGGAGGCGTCGGCCTCGCTGTCCGCACCTTCCGACGCCGCCGGGGTGGAGCTCCTGTCGGTCATCGGCGAAGGGGGTATGGCCCAAGTACACCTCGCCAGGCAGAACGTCCTCAATCGTCAGGTCGCGGTGAAGATGCTTCGGCCGGGCCAGCGAGGTCGACAGATGGCCCAGCGGCTCCTGCAGGAGGCCTGGACCACGGGGGCCCTCGAACATCCCAACATCGTCCCCGTTCACGACATTATTCTGGACGACGAGAGCGCGCCGCAGATCGTGCTGAAGCGTGTCGAAGGGCGGAGCTGGTCTGAGGTCCTCAGCGACCCGTCGCAGCCGCCGCTGGAAGAGCAGCTGCGCGTCTTGATGGACGTCTCCCGCGCCGTCGAATTCGCGCACCACCGAGGCTTCGTTCACCGAGACATCAAACCTGAGAACGTCCTCGTGGGTGACGCAGGAGACGTGTACCTCGCGGACTGGGGCATCGCCGTCGCGACGGAACAGCACGCCGGAGGTCGCTTCCCCCTCGCCGCTGAGGTCGCGATGATCGTGGGGACTCCCGCCTACATGGCGCCGGAGATGCTGGACCCGGTGAACGCAGACATCGGGCCCTGGACCGACATCTATCTCCTCGGTTCGGTCCTCTATGAGATTCTCACGCGGAAGCCGCCTCACTCCGGCCGCACGACGCTGGAGCTGGTTCACAACATCGCTCGCGGCCCCGCCATGCCGGACCATGAACCCGAGCTTGTTCGCATCTGCTCGCGCGCCATGCAGAGCGATCCAGACGAGCGCTTTGAGTCCGCGCATCAGTTTCGCCTCGCTCTCCAGGACTACCTAAAGCACGAGGGCGCACGAGCCATCGCCGCCAAGGCCGACGACGCCTTCGCCACCTGGAAAAAGCACCGAAGCAGCGGCGATATGATGGGCGCGGACGCGGCCTTTGCCGAGTCTCGTTTTGGATACCGAGCGGCCCTGGAGGCCTGGCCGGACTTTGAACACGCCGAGACGAAGCTCCGCGATCTGGACATCGAGATGGTGCGATCCGAGCTCGATGCGGGGAACCTAGAGTCGGCTCGCCGTATCGTGGCGCGGGTGACAAATCCCCCCGCGAGGCTTCTTGCAAGGGTCCGCTCCGCCGAAGACGAACACCTCGACACCGAGCAACGCCGCGCGAGCCTGACGGCGGCGACGGACGAGGCCACTCATCGCGGCACCCGCGCAGCCATGACCGCTTTCCTCGCCGGCATCTGGGTCTTCGGACCTCTCCTCCGCACTTCCATCGCCGAAGCGACTCCCCTCGGGCTGACCGGACCCTACGTGGGATCTCTTGCGCTGGCGCTCGCCGTCGTCTGGGTGGCCCGCCGCGGGATCAAGCGGTCGTACCTGAACCGGGCCGTCACCACCATCGTGTTGGGGATCATGCTGACGGACCTCGCGCTCTCCTTGATGGCTGTTCGCTACGACTTAGGGTTTCTTTGGCTCCTGCAAGCGCTCCCCATCGTTTGGGCGACCAGCGCGATGATCGGCGTCGGCCTGATCAGTCCTCGGTTCTGGCCGACGGCGCTGGTGATGACGCTGCTCTGCTTTGGCGTGCGCGAGCGGCCAGACTGGGTCAACGAGCTCACCTCGCTGGCCAACTTGTCGCTCTTTCTCAACGCGATCTGGGTCAACCGAGGCTGGTCCGAGCTGCAGAAGCGTTTCAGCCGTACAGCCGCTTGAGAATGCCGGCGCATCAACAGAAGTGCTCCACTGTTTTGGATCTTGGAGCATCGCAGGTACTCTGTGTGGGTGAACCTCCTCCGAACTCCTCGCGCACTCAGTCCACTCTTTCAACTGGCCGCGTTGACGAGTCTGCTCTTTGGGCTCGCCGCATGTGGCGACGATGTGAACGGATGCCTCACGAACGCTGAGTGCGGCGCCGGCGAGATGTGCGTCAACGGCGAGTGCGCGCCGCGCGGCGAGGTCGATGCTTCACGAAGAGACGCCGCGCAAGTTGATGCGCCGGGAGACGACGCCGGACCCGGAGACGACGCCGGACCCGGAAACGACGCCGGTCCAGCAGAGCTGGATTCCGGACCGGCGGCCTGTGGCCAGACGTGCCCCACGAGCAACCCCTGTGAAGAAGGTGCGTACGATTGCTCCAGCGGCGAACCCGTCTGCGTCGCCATCGGTCCCGCCGCGGAGGGGATCGAGTGCCGCGAGGTCGAAGGCGACTGCGATGTCGCCGAGGTCTGTGACGGCGCGTCGATGGAGTGCCCCGCCAACGCCCGCGTCGCCGCCGACAGCGAGTGCCGCGTCGTCGTCGATGTCTGTGATGTCGCCGAGTCGTGTGATGGAACGAGCCCCGCGTGCCCCATCGATGGCTTCGCCCGCACCGGGGCCGCATGCTCCGGCGGCTTCTGCGACGGCTCCGGAGGCTGCAGCGACTCATGCACGCCCGGCGCCCCTTGCAACCCCGGCGTCTCCTGTCGAACAGGCCAAGTCGATTGCTCTGCTGGGACGCCGAGCTGCGTTCTGATGGGCAACGAGCCCAACGGGGTGGTGTGCCGCGCGAGGGAGAACGGTAGCTTTGGCGCGTGCTCCTTTGACACGACCTGTGACGAGTCGGGGACCGAGACTCGCCCCGTCACAAACTACGCCTGCAACGCCGGCAGCTGCTCCGCCAACGTGACCAGCGAAGACCGCGCGTGCGCCCGCGACACGGACGGTGCGGGCTGTGGATCTCCTTCCTTTGGAGAGTGGGGCAGCTGTGGGGCCTTCGACGACGCCTGCGACACGACAGGGACGCGTTCACGCACCGTCGCGACGCCGTCCTGCGCCGGCGGCATGTGCAACGTGGTGATGACGACGCAGAATGAAAGTTGCAACCGCCCCACGAACGGCGTCGGCTGCGGCGCGGCTTCCTTTGGGGCTTGGGGCAGCTGTGACGGCTTCGCCGACACCTGCGACACAACAGGGACCCGCTCGCGCAACGTTTCGACGCCGACATGCGGTGGTGGCATCTGTGGTGCCGTGACGACGACACAGTCCGAAAGCTGCAACCGCCCGACGGAGGGGATCTCCTGTGGTCTGATCGGCGCAGGTGCTTGGTCCACCTGCGACTACTCCAGTTTCTGCGACGAGCTCGCCTCCCAAAACCAGATAATCACCTCGCCAACCTGTCAGTCCGGCGTGTGCAACAACGTCATGACGACGGTGTCGCGCTCGTGCACCCGAAACACGGATGGCAACGACTGCCTCGGCTCGCCGTGTGCGGCGAACACCTGCTCTGGTGGCATATGCAACAACCTCAGCACGTGCCGTCGGGGTACGACATGCTGCGGTGATCGCTGCTACGAGATCTGTCCGTAACGGCGCGCTCGCGGGCGCATCGATGGGCGGGCGCTTGAACAACTCGCGCTCCGCAGACTGACGCTGGCCGATCACCGTCGTGGAGTGCATGCTCCGCCGCATGGACTGGTCGAAATACGCCGAGCTTTCGGCGGAGTGGACAGAGAAGACGCTCGCGTACGCCGGCGGAATCAATGCTTTTGTCGCGCGGGGGATCGCCAGCGGCTGGGACGACGCGGGCGAGGCGCCTGACGATGAGCGGGACGAGGCCCTCGGAGACAGGGTCGTAGAGATCGTCCGCGAGGCCAACGCCGAGGGCGCCTGGCGAGAGCTCCGGCAACACTTTCCGCCGGCCCATGCTCCCTTTGCGGAGAAGCTCGACGCACGAGCGACGCCCCTGCGGAGCGTTTACTTCGTGGGCGAGGGGCGCGTGGTCGCCACCCACGGGACCGCCTGGCAGCGAGGGGGCGTGTCGGTCTACGGCTTCGATGGACAAAACGAAGAGGTCCCTGGCGTACTCGACGTGGCAGCGAGCCCGGACCGTCGCTTCTTCGCGCGGCTCACGGCAGAGCACCTTGTGATCACGGACGGATGGGACGGCGACGACGTCGCTCAAGTGCCTCGTCCACGTGGAGACGAAGGCGCACCAGCGGGCACCGAGACCCTCGCGGAAGACGAGCTGGCCTGCATCGAACACATGGCCGTGCTGCCAAACGGATCGGGCGTGGCCCTGGCCACCAACCGTGGCATCTTTCTTTCGACGAGCGATGGGGTGCGGCGCCTCTCACCGGACACGGCGACGTTGGAGCAGAGCGTCCTCGCTTGGAGCGCGTCGAGTGACGAGGAGGAGCACGGGCCCTATCCGCTGCGCACGGACATGAGCCACGTGGCGGTGCATCCGAGCGGCGAGTGGATCGCGTGCGGCTACCAGGACTCCCAACACGAGCTGAGGACGGTGGACGGAATCTTGGTCGGAGAGTTTGGACCTCTTCACTCCGAGTACCCGCATCACGCGGCGTTCAGCCCGGATGGGACCCGCGCGATCTTCAACAGCTGTCACTTCTACAACGGCGTCACCAGCATCGGCCGCGTCGACGAGCTGCATACCCTTCGGCTGGGAACCTACGAGGAAGACATGCGCCTCTTGCCCCTTGAATCGGGCGCCCGCGTATACAACTCAAGCTTCCACGAGGGGATGTTTCTTCTCGGCGACGCCTATGGCTACATCCGAGCCGCCAAGCTGAACGGCGACCTGGGTTGGCAGCACTTTACTGGTTCGTCCATCGGCGGGGTGGATGTCTCGCCGGACGGAAAGCAGCTGGCCATCAGCACCCACGCCGGCTTCCTGTCGCTCCTCGAGCTCTCGGACGAAGCGCAGCCTTACCAGATCGGCAACGGCCCCTTCGTCGAACAGCTCCGCTACGTGCGATGGAACGACGAAGCGCTCTGGCGCTGGTGAAGCGTGTTGCGGCGCAACGTCGGCTTCTTCCCGGCCTCCGGCGTATCCGCTAGTCTCTGCGCATCAAACTCATGCCCCGACGACCAAACCGGTGAGCGAGTCTCGCAAGCGCGAGCGCTCGTCGTCGTCCGTCGTGGCGATCACCACCGTCGTGGCGGTGGTCATGATCGCTCAGCAGATCGCGTCTAAAGCGGTCCGCGACGGCTTCTTTCTGTCGGAGTTCGAGGTCACGGCGGTGCCCATTGCCGCCGCCGCCGGTGCGGCGGTGTCGTTCTGCGCGGCCATCGTTCTCGGCCGAATGATGACGAGCTTCTCACCGAGCGTGGCGGTGCCCATCATTTTCGCGACGAGCGCGATCGCCTTCTTTGTGGAAGCGGCTTGGGTGGAGCAATCCCCGCGCGTCATCGCCGCGGCGATGTACCTGCATCTCTCGGCGTTCGGAGGCGCGGTGGTCAGCGGCTTCTGGTCCGTCATCAACGAACGCTTCGATCCCTATGCGGCGCGCCGCGTCATGGGCCGCATCGCCGGCGGCGCGACGGCGGGAGGTATGATCGGCGGAGCGTTGACGTGGGCGTTCGCGGATCTCCCAACGTCGACGTTGCTTATCGGACTCGGCGTCGCGAATCTCGGCTGTGGAGTCGCGCTCCTCAGTCTTTCTTCGCCGGACGACAAATCGGAACCACGCAAGAGCACCTCGATTCTCGATGGGTTCAAGGTCCTTGGCGCCAACCGCTATCCACGTCTCATCGCGCTCCTCGTCTTTGGGGGTGCGGTGATGACCGCGTGCATCGACTACGTCTTCAAAGTCGAGGTCATGGACGGTATGTCCAAGGGCGCGCTCGTCGGCTTCTTTGCGGTGTTCTACACGGGAACGGGTATCGCCACGTTCCTCCTGCAGACCGTTGGCTCCAAGCGTTTCCTCCGCTGGGCGGGCGTCGTCGGAGCCGTCGGCATGCTGCCTCTCGTCGCCATCCCCTTGCTCCTCGTCGCCGTGATCTTTCCCGGGCTGGGCACGCTCGTGGCGCTCCGCGGCGTCGCCATGGTCATCGAGAACTCGCTCTATCGCTCCGGCTACGAGCTGCTCTATACGCCAGTGCCCAGAGCACAAAAGCGGAGCGCAAAGATCCTCATCGATCTCGGCTCCGACCGATTGGGTTCCGCCGCCGGGAGTGGCGTGGCGCTCCTGGTCATCGCCGCTTACGCAGGCGCTCCGGGTCGAGTTCTCCTGCTCGTCGCCCTGACGGTGGCTTGTCTCGGTTTGGCGTTGATCTACACGCTGTGGAAGGAGTACGTCGCGTCCCTCGCGGCCCAGCTTCGCTCGTCACTCGATGTCAGCGATGAGTCCAGTGTCATGCCTGCCTTCGGAGCGTCCATCGGCGGACTGGCTTTTGACGAGTCCAGCTTCGAAGGCGCGACATCGACGGCCTCGGGCACCTTCACCACAACACTCACGCGAGAAGAGATTTTGGACGAGGTGCGGATCAAAGCCGAGCAAAAGGCCGGCGCAGCGGCGGAGCCACGCCCAAGGATGGAACGCTCCCATGGTGAGGTGTCGTCGCGATTGGTGGAGACGCCTCTGCTGATAGCGCTCCGAGCGGATAGCGCGGAGGAGTCCGAGGAGTGGTCTGAGCTGCTTCGGAGTGCCCCCGGCACGGTCGGCCAGCTGCTGGACACACTTCTCTCCGCGCGCGAATCCATTGATGTTCGAGTGTGCGCGGCGGAGCTCCTCTCAACGGTCCCGAACGAGCGCGTCTCCGTGGGAATGCTCCATGGGCTGCGCGTGCCCGAGTTCCGTGTCCGTCGTGCGTGTGCCCTCGCGCTCTTGCGCGTGACGGAGGCGGTTCCTCGGCTCCGGCCTGAGGCGAGTCTCCTCGTCGAGATCGCGAGCGCGGAGCTTGGGCAGCCTCCGAGACGATTGGCTGAAGGACGTGCGTTCGAGCAACGCTCTCCGTTTCGAACAAACGCGTCTGGCAGCGCCATCGCGCCAAGCCTCGAGTTCGTCTTCCTGGTCTTGGCCGTGTGGGGAGATCGGCGAGCGCTCCAGCTGGCGTTGTCGGCGGTGACCTCAAGAGACGCACGCGAGCGCGGGACGGGGCTCGAGTACCTCGACAATCTCATCCCGCTGAATCTACGCACACGTCTCCTCGCGCTCGCGGAACGTCCGGAGCTGACCCAGACGAGACGGCGCTTTCCACCAGACCTGCTCGATCAGCTCGAGAGAGACTTTCGCGGCGGCGGAATGAGCATCCGGCAGCTTCGGGCTCGCTATCGCAAAGCGATTCAGGCCCGGTTCGACGACGCCTAGGTTTCTAGGCGTCGCGGGTCGCTTCGACGACATAGCGATGCTCGGACCACCAAACGCGCGCATCTTCGGGGCTCCACGCATCGTAGCTAGAGCACTCCCGGAGCGCATCGAGCATCATGCCTGCGTCGGCGGGTCGCTCGGCGGGGTCTTTGGCGAGACAGGACATCACCAAGCGAGCCAGCTCTGGATCATCCGAAGGAGGCTCCGCCGGGACCGTCGCGAGATGGTCGCTCAGCACTTCAGTGAGGTCATGGCCGGGAAAAGGCGGAGCGCCCGTCAGGAGAAAATACGCCGTGGCGCCGAGGGCGTAGACATCGCTCTCGGGGACGAAACCGTGGCTCTCGAGGATCGCCTCTGGAGCGAGGTAGAGCGGTGTGCCCGTGAGGCTCCCTGCGTCGCCGACGGCCAAGGACGCCACATCGTGCACCAAGCCGAAGTCGAGCACCTTGAGCGTATCGAACATGCCTCCACGTTCGCAGAGCATCAGGTTGGAGGGCTTGATGTCGCGATGCACGAGGCCGCGCCCATGCGCTTCGCTGAGTGAGCCGGCGGCCTGCATGAGCAAGTGCACGACTCGGGCGGCCAGCATGGGGCCGGACGCGTCGACCACTTGATTCAGCGTCGCGCCCTCGACGTACTCCATCGCAAAGTAGAACACCCCCTCGGGCGTTCGACCGTAGTCATAGATTTCGACGGTGTTGGGGTGTGTCAGACCGCTCGCGGTTTGCACTTCGTCACGAAATCTCTCGCGTGCGGAGGCGCTATCCGCGTTTCGCAAGAGCTTGAGGGCCGTCGGCCGCTGCAGCAGTGAGTGCGTGGCGAGAAACACCTCTCCCATGCCCCCGTGGCCGATGCGTTTGTCCACGCGGTACTGCCCAAGGTTTCGCACGAGGCGCACCTGACGATGCAGCCCAAAGATTGTGTGTGATGCGACGGTTGTGACGGCGATGACGACGACGGCGACCAAGCCGAGCCAGATGTGAAATGCAAGGGGCTCGTCGGGCAGCGCGAGTACGGAATTGACCAGAGCGATGGTCATCGAGATCGTTCCGATGACTGTGGCTGCGATGGTAGGCGCCGGAACAATGGTGGCGCGTAAGACGAGAACGATGGTGACGATGAGCAGCACGAACAAAGCCGAGTGCCTTCCGAGATCTGCGCCGGGCTGAAGCAAGAGATACGAGTAGGCGCCGACGATCATGATGGTGAAGAGAGCTTGCGTGAGAATCGCCGTCAGCAAGCTGTGTCGCGACCGCGCGATAGCAAACCAGGCCATGCCGTTGAGGGCCGTGACCACGAAGTTGATGATCAACTGTACCGGGTCGTCCGCTTGAAGTTCACGTCCGAGCCCGCTGGCCGTGGTCAAGGCAGCGGCCACAGCAAAGAAGAGGTTGATGAAAAACATCACCTTCAAGAAGAGACGCACCCGGTCCGAGAACGCCGTGTCCCGACTGGTGCTCTCGTTGCCGAGGTCGATCTCGTTCTCGCGCATGCTGGAAGACGCGGCGCTCATCGTTCCCGGGTCTTCGGCCTACGGCTCATGGGCATGAGGCTACCCGCCGAAGGGTCTTGGAGCTACTCATACCGGGGTCGTCGGCCTGCGCTAGCCGTCGTATCGCGGCAATCGCGGGGGAGGTGGTAGGATCGAGCCAAGCTTTCACCATGGATTGTTGTCCTATGCCCATGACCGCACGCGCACTGCTCTTCACCTTCACGATTTTCGTCGGCGCATGCGGGTCCACTCAACCCACCCCGCCACAGGCTTGCGAGAGCGCCGCGGACTGCTCAGCGGGCTGGATGTGTGACGGGAGCGCCGGCTGCGACACCGGATGGACGTGCGTGCCGGAGCGCGTGTGTTCCACCGATAGCCGCGAATACTGTGCGTGTGATGGTACGACGATCCGCGGTAGCGGCAGCTGTCCGCCAGCACCCTTCGCACACGCGGGCGCCTGCGAATAGTTCTCTTAAAGGGCCTGCGGTCGCAGTGAAGGGCTTGTTCTGCTGAGGTCTGATAAGGTGACGCGTGTCTCGTCTCCTGATCGCTCTCACGTTTCTTCTAGGGTGTTCGGTCGATCACACCAGCTTAACATCCAACGACCCGGCATCTGATGCCGCCGCGCTCGACGGCGCCGCGCTCGACGGCGCCGCGCTCGATGGCGCCGCGCTGGATGCCCCGCCATTCGATGCCGCACGGGATGCCGGAGCACTCGATAGCGGAGAACTCGATGCCGGAGATTTTGATGCCGCACGGGATGCCGGAGAACTCGATAGCGGAGAACTCGATGCCGGGCCGCTTGATGCCGGGCCAGTCGATAGCGGATCGTGCGTCGTTGGGGCCGTGCGGGATTGTGGCGAGGAAGTCGGCGCCTGCGTGTTGGGCAGAGAAACCTGTGAAGGAGGCACCTGGTCGGCTTGCGAGGGCGGCGTCGTATCCACGGATGAGGTGTGCAACGGGCTGGACGACGACTGCGACGGCGCCGTCGACAACGGCGTGCTCAGCACGTTCTTCCGTGATGGTGATGGGGACGACGTCGGCGGCCCCGATTCCGAGCTCGCATGTGCGCCATCCGAGGGGTTCATCGCCTTGGGTGGTGACTGCAACGACGAAGACGAAGACATAAACCCTTCCGCCACGGAAGAGTGCGATCTGGTCGACAACAACTGCAACGGAAGCCGCGATGAAGGAGACGTCTGCGACTCCGGGTGCCAGCCCGTTGAGCACGACGGGCATGTCTACCTGTTTTGCACCGACGGCGAAGGATGGACATCAGCGCGGGATCGCTGCCGTGACACCGGCGCCGCCTACGAGTTGGTTTCCATCGAGTCCGA
>JBLHKB010000136.1:0-13486 GCA_047619315.1 Polyangiales bacterium | reverse complement strand
TCGGATACGGAAACTGGCTACAAGGGCCTGAGCATGTTCCTTGCGCCGAAGACGCGGCTCTCGCCTGAACCCGGCGAGGCCGAGTTTGTCGATGCGGGTCTTGAAGGCACGGAGATCGCCGTTCTCGGCTATCGAGGCATGAAGGAATACGAACTGAGCTTCGACGGCTTTAAAGTACCTGCCTATTCCCTTCTGGGCGGCGAAGAGGGTGCTGGGTTCAAGCAGCTGATGAAGACGTTTGAGAGCGCGCGCATTCAGACCGCCGCACGCGGCGTTGGCGTTGCCCAAGCCGCCCTCGATGATGCCCTTCTCTACGCCCAAGACCGTATCCAGTTTGGCCGGCCTATCTTCGAGTTTCCTCGAGTGGCTCGAAAAATCGGCCGCATGGTGGCGCTTGTTCAGGCTGCACGACAGCTCACTTTCTTTAGCGCGCGAAGAAAAGATTCGGATGAGCGCTGTGACCTTGAGGCCGGCATGGCGAAGCTGCTCGCCACGCGCGCGGCGTGGGAATGCGCAGACGCCAACGTTCAGATTCACGGCGGCAACGGCTACGCCATCGAGTACACCGCGTCGCGGCTTCTCGTCGACGCCCGCGTGCTTTCAATCTTCGAAGGTGCCAACGAAATTCAGGCGCACGTCGTCGCACGACGCCTGCTCGAGGAGTAGACATGGGCGAGACAAACGGGAACTTCTTTGAGGACTTTCATCCGGGGCGAGAGCTCAAGCACGCGATTCCGCGAACGGTCACCGAAGGAGACCAGTCGCTCTACATTGCCCTCACCGGCGACAGGCGACCTCTTCATTGCGCGTCGACGTTTGCTCAGCGACTTGGGTTTCGCCGCGAGACCGTCCATGACCTACTCGTGTTTCACATGGTGTTTGGTAAAAGCGTCGGGGATATCTCGCTCAACGCCGTCGCCAACTTGGGCTATGCAGAGCTCGTCTTTCTGAAGAGCGTCTATCCTGGCGACACGCTGCGAGCGGAGTCGCGGGTGCTCGGCGTGAAAGAGAACTCAAGCGGTAAGACCGGCATCGTCTGGGTTGAAACGACCGGACTCAACCAAGATGACGAGGCCGTGCTTCGATACATCCGCTGGGTGATGGTTCACAAACGCGACGCTTCATCGCCCGCACCCACACCCTCGCCGCCCAAAACGAAGAGCGAGTTGACCGTCGATGAGCTGGTGATCCCGGCGGGGTTCAAGGCGCCCATAGGAGAACTCTACGAAACGGGAAGCGCGCGTTTCTTTGAAGACTACGAGTCAGGGCAGTGCCTTGCGCACGCCGGTGGCATGACCATCGAAGACTCAGACCACATGAGCGCGACTCGGCTCTATCAGAACACCGCGAAAGTTCACTTTGACGGCCATGGAATGAGTGAGTCGCGCTTTGGGCGCCGACTCATGTACGGCGGCCACGTGATGAGCGTGTGCCACGCCCTTGCCTTTGGCGGCCTGGAGAACGCAGTAGGTATTGCAGGCTTCAACGGAGGCACCCATTCGGCGCCCACGTTTGGCGGAGATACACTTTACGCGCGCACCGAGATCCTCGAAACAGCCGCGGCGCCAGGTAGGGGCGATGTCGGCTTCGTTCGCTGCCGCCTGAATGGCTACAAGAATATCGACCCGGCGTCGCCACCGCCCCGCCGCGTGATCGTCGGAGAAAAGGAACGCTGGCACGAGAACGTCGTGCTCGATCTCGACTACTGGATGACGGTCCTTCGCCGGACTGGGTAGTGACAGGCGCGGAGCAGACGAAGAAGGTCCCTTCAACGACGCACGGCGCCCGATGCGCAGCGTCACTGCTCGCGTTATTCGCCCTCGCTTGCGGGTCGAAGACGCCACTTGAGGAGTACGAGTTTGAACTCGACGGCGGCACCTTGGAGTGCTTTCGAGCTCAAGACTGCATGGATGGAGTTTCGTGCAGCGTTGCAGATTGTCAGCGAGGCGTTTGCGTATACGCGGCCAACGACGACTTCTGCGCCCTCGACCTAGAATGCTCCGTCCGCCGCTGCGACCTCACGTCGGGTTGCGTAAGTGACCCCGTCCGCTGCGACGATGGGATAGAGTGCACCGTCGACGCGTGCGAAGAACCTCTCGGATGCGCCCACGAGCCGGACGACCGCCTTTGCCCGGTGAGCACACGCTGCGATGTCGACGAGGGCTGCGTGGCGCGCGCCTTTGTGCACGACGAGAGCGGCCTTTGGTCCGTCGACTTGCCGTCAGGCCGATCAGAACGCGTCGCGAACTTTCCAGTGTTTACGGATATCGCACTTGGGCCCGACGGTACTCTCTATGCCGTGGACTTCGCTGGCATCTACACCTACGACCGTTTCCGCGGCTTCGCCGAGCTCATCATCCCGACGGACCGCGAACTCGTCGCCCTCGATATCGGCCCCGACGGCGCGCTCTACGGCGCGGCTCTCGATGACGAGGTCGTCCGTTATGAAGTCGAGAGCGGACGCCAAGAGGTGGTCGGACGCTTCCCGCCAGGGTGGGTGTCGTCCGGAGACATCGCCTTCGTCGGTTCGCGTCTTCTCGCCACCATCTCGGACAACCCAGCGAGCATGACCGCAGCAAACGCTCTTTGTGAGATCATGCCGGATGGACGGGGCGAAATCATCGGGCTCCTGGGCCAGACATGCCTGTGGGGACTCGCCGCCTTCGGCAGTGAACTTTACGGCTTCTCCTGCAGCGGAGGCCTCTACTCCATCGACTCGGAAAGCGGGGATATCACCCTGCTCACGCGCTTTGGCTTCCCCGCTCGCGGGGCCGCAGCTCGCTGACCCATGGCTTGCAGGTGCAGTGTCGCGCTATGTTCCACTCATGAACAAGGCATTCGCCGCCCTTGAGCACCTTCTCGTGGCCACTCAGACGGGCCAACGGGACAAAGTGCGCGAGAATATCCGGGCGGCGACGGACGCCGGCGTCCCAGACTCGCTCATCGAGCAGATCTTGGAAGCGACGCGACCTCCAACGTTGCCCCTCGCGGTCTCTCAACGCATCGACTTTCGGATCGCCCGAGCGTTCTCACTTTTTCATCTGCGCGTTCGCCGTAAAAGCGTAGCACCACTCTCCGTAGCGGCGATCGATGTCTTAGGGGTCGACTATCGCGGTGACCTCGCCGCCGCCATCAAACAACTCGTTGGGGTGAGCGTCGACGGTGATGCGCTCACACGCCTCGAGCGGGACACCTCCGAAGTGGGCCATGCCTATCTCGACGAAGGGGGCATGCGAATATTCTCGCTCAATGACGATGACGATCAACGTGTTCTCTTGCTCCCGGACAAAGCCAAGGACACCGACGAAGACCTCGTCGACTCGATTGCCTGCCAACTGATGCGACTCCACGACCTGATTCGGCAGGCTCTGGAAACCGGTCACGAAGGAGAGAGGGTCTCTCTCCTAGAGCAATTGGACGCCACCGCGCAGGCGCTCATGTATAAGGTCCAGCGGCGCGATGATGGGTCCAGCTCAGAGCCGCCTCCAGCAGGCGGTGTTGACGCGACGCCGATCTTGCGAAGTGTGGTCATGGAGGCGAGCGCCCGAGCGAAAGCGCGCGGAATCGGCGTTCGCGCGATCATCGACGATGACCTGCGCGTGTTTGCAAGGACCCGCGATCTACGCGCCATCGCTTCGAACCTCATCGAAAATGCTTTGGACGCTTCCGAACGTGGCGGACCTGTTCGCGTCACGGCGGTGCGGGACGGCGACCACCTGGACCTTCGTGTCCAAGATGATGGTGAAGGGCTTGATGAGCCTGCTCAGCAGCGGGCGTTTGCAACTGGCTTTACAACAAGGAAAGGAGGCGGGGGCCTGGGTCTTCCGCTCGTGAAGCATCTCGTGACTCGCGTAAAAGGGACACTGGTCGTCGAAAGCGAGGTCGGTGTGGGGACCACCATGTGCGTCCTTCTTCCGCGCTACGAACAAAAATGATTCGACGAGCGACGGTCAGAGACGTGGGGCTTCTGAAGGCGATCACTCAAGCCGCGTTTGCGGAGAGCGCGACCTCCCCTTACCCGTCGTCGGCGCTGCGAGAAACATGGAACGATGCTGCAGCCGCCATCGACGCAGGGACTCTCCTGAAGGTGGACGATGAGCGAGTGGTCGGCGCCTGTCGTTTTCGCATCCACGGAGAAGTGCTGGTGTTCTCGCGCCTCTGCGTGCTGCCCGGGCAAAGGCGAAGTGGGCACGCCAGCGAGCTCGTCGAGGCTGTTGAGGCCCATGCGGCGAGCGAAGACTGTGTGAGGGTGGAGTGCTCAGCTCGCTCCGCGTTTCCAGACAATCGGGGGTTCTATCGGCGCCGTGGCTATACCGTCGTCGGCTACAGAGATGTGTACGGGGTGAAGAACCTGCGAACAGACCTCGTGCTTCAGCTCCCAGGCTGAGTTGGTAGCTGCGCCGTGTTCAAGCCATCTCTGCTTCGCCAGAGACCGGCATCCCGAAGATGGATGGCGCCCTGGATGGCGAGCCAATGGCGTCGCGGGATGCTTCCTCCGCACAGCGCCCCAAGTCCCATCGCAATAGAAACTGGCTATGGCGAATCGAGCTGCTCAGGGCGGAGCCCCGTCACACGGACGGGCCGTGAGCGGTCCTCGGAGCGACCATCCCCGAGCTGGCCGCGTCGACCCGAACCCCAGCAACGGACACTACCGGAAGAGACCGCGCACGCGTGTTCAGCGCCGGCAGCGATGTGAGTGACGCGGCGAAGGCGTGAAACGTCCGACCACGCTCGGCGCAGACGTCGGCCTCCATCACCGATCTGTCCGCGATGGCCGAGGCCGAGGCACTGCACGCGCCCTTCGTCCAAGGCGCAAGTAAAGCGTGCGCCCAGAGCAAATTCCGCGACAGGGCCCACCTCGAAGGGGGCAGGCACGTAACGAGTCGGCCCCTCATCTACGGTAGTGGCCCTGCCAAGCTGAAAGCTATCGTTGCGTCCCCAGCAGTGTCCTCGTCCTTCGACCGCGACGCACGAGTGACCTCCACCCAGAGCAAAGCGAGCGCCCCGTATACCGACGAGTGGAATGCGTACGGGCGTGTGTTCCGCCTCGCTACGTTCTCCCCCGCCAAGCTGCGCATCGAGATTCTCGCCAAAACAGGACAGCGCTTCACCGTCGCGAACACACGTATGGGCGCGCCCTGCGCGAACGGAATCGGCCGAGCCCACATGTTCGAAGGTGGAGTGCGCGACGCGCGAGGGATGACCGACCTGACCCATCGCGTTGTCTCCCCGACACCACAGCGTCGAGTCCCGGCGAAGCAGGCAGATGTGTCCACCGCCGACGGCCATCTCAACGACATCGTCGACATCGAAACGAAGGGGCAACGAGCTGTCGACACGTTCGGCGCCCAGCTGACCAAAGCCGCCGTGCCCCCAGCAGTCGACTTGGCCGTCTTCGCGCAGGCCGCATGTGTTCCACGTTCCGCCGGCGATCTGGATGTAGCCTTCGCCGACCCGCTGGGGCCGCGTCGCGAACTCTCGGTAGCCCATGGCGCCACCGTGGCCCAGCTGACCAAAGCGGTTTGCTCCCCAGCAGAAGATCTCTCCTTGGACGCTCAGTAGACAGCTGTGTTGAGCGCCGAGGGCAAGCGCAGGTCGACGTGTGTCACGCTCGAGCAGTGGGCGTGCTGGCGTCACCTCGACGGGCGCGCTGTCTTCGAGGGCGGTCGCGGGATACTCAGTCGCTTCGTCTGAAGGAGCCCTCGGCGGCGGTGGTGGCGTCGGCATCGTCGAAGACCTTGGCGCACCGCACGCCGCGCATATCACAAGGCCCAAGAGCGCCATGATTGCTCTCATCAGGCCTGTGTGGTGAACTCTCAACGTATGCATGCTTCTGCTCGTCTGTACTCGATCCTAGGGCTGTGCGCCCTGTCCATCGCGTTGACACCACACCAGGCGTCGGCGTTCTGTGGCTTCTACGTGGGCGGCGCCGACGCTTCGCTCTACAACGACGCGACGATGGTGGTGCTCATGCGTGACGGCACCCGGACGGTACTCTCGATGCAAAACACCTACGAAGGACCGCCGGAGGGGTTCGCGCTCGTGATCCCTGTGCCCGAAGTTCTGCAGGAAGAAAACGTGCGCACCCTGCCGGCGAGTGTATTTCAACGCGTTGACCGCTTGGCCGCGCCACGCCTCGTCGAGTATTGGGAACAAGATCCCTGCGCGCCGCCACCGCCGCCAACAAACTTCAGACGAGGAGGCAGACGGCCGATGGCCATGTCCGCGAGTCGCCAGCGAAACGACAGCGCCCTCGGCGTCACCGTCGAAGCCGAGTTCGCCGTGGGCGAGTACGACATCGTCGTCCTCAGCGCTGAAGAGTCCGACGGACTGGAGCGCTGGCTCGTCCAAGAAAACTACAACATTCCCGCCGGCGCCGGACGAACTCTCGCGCCCTATGTTCAGCTCGGCACGAAGTTCTTTGTCGCGAAGGTCGACCCGGCACGCGTGACGTTCTCCGAAGGCCGCGCCCTTCTCTCTCCGCTACGCTTTCACTACGACGACGAACGCCTGGCTCTTCCGATTCGACTCGGCTTGCTGAACTCGCGCGGGACACAGAACCTCATTGTTCATGTCCTGGCCAAGGGCACCCGCTACGAAGCAGCGAACTACCCGAACGTCACCATCCCAACCAATCTCGTTGTGGCGAATGAAACGCGAGACCACTTCGGCGCATTCTATCGCTCCATCTTCGACCGCGTCACGGAGCAGAACCCCGGCGCCGTCGTCACGGAATACAGCTGGTCGGCGATGTCCTGTGACCCTTGTCCCGAACCCGCTCTTCGCCCCAACGAACTGCAGCTGCTCGGCGCGGATGTAATGCCCGGTGGCACCGCGGGTGAAATGCGCGGCCGCGGACGTGGCGCGAATGATTGGGTTCTTACTCGACTGCACCATCGCTACGGCCCGGAAGGCGCATCGCGTGATCTCGTGTTTCGCGAAGCGCCGCCCATCATCGGCGGACGCGGCATGCCTGACTCGGACGGGAAACTACAAGAGCAGCATTCCGCCGCGGGCTCGTCCTATAATAATTTCCAGGGCCGGTACGTCATGCTTAATCCGTGGGAAGGCCCTGTCTCCTGCGCAAACCCGACGAGCGGACGATGGGGAGGTCCTTCCGGCAGAAGCACGCCACCGCCGACCTCGCCTCCTTCGGCACTGGCGCCGCGCTCCGGCGCAGCGGTGGATCTGGCCCAGGCCGTCGTGGAAGCCGACCAGCGCTTCCTCGCGGTCTCCGCCACGGCCGCAGCGGAGCCCAACATTGGAATTCTCCCGGAGCCCGAGCCCGAGCCGGAAGCCCGTCCTCAGTCTCATCCGCAGCCTCCGCCACGAGCGATGCCCGTTGAACCGCGTGGTGGCTGCGCGAGCTGCGCGGTCGGTGCTTCTTCGGACGGGGGCGCCTTCTCCTTCCTCGCGTTCCTGGCGCTCGCTTGGGTTCGGCGCCGTCGATGAGAGAAGTTTGGCCTGCGCCGGAACGAAACCGCGAACCGATTCTCGCGGTGCTCAAGCGCGTGCTCCCATCCAAAGCGCTCATCGTCGAGATCGCCAGTGGCTCGGGGCAACACGCTCACGCATTCGCCAGCGCCGTACCCACCTGGAGCTGGCAGGCAACGGACGTCGCTGACGAAAACCTCTCGAGCATCCGCGCGTGGCAAAATGAAGGGCCACCAAATATGCTTTCACCTCTTCGCCTCGATGTCTGCGAGCCCTGGCCAGTGGGCCGAGCCGACGCCATCTTCTGCGCTAACATGATTCACATCTCGCCCATCGAAGCGAGCGAGGGGCTCATGAGAGGCGCCGGCGAACTGCTCGGAGCCGGCGGACCACTCATTACTTATGGGCCGCATATGCTTGGTGGAAAGCACACCGCTGAAAGCAACGCTCGCTTTGACGGGTCCCTCCGGAGTCGAAACCCGGCTTGGGGGCTTCGAGGAATCGAGGAGCTCTCAGCGATGGCTTCGAAGCATGGGCTTGAACTCGAGGAACAAACACCCATGCCCGCCAACAACTTCATCCTAGTCTTTCGTTCCCAGCGCTGACTCCACCGACGGGAGAGTGATAGGATGACCTCGTGCCAAAACGGGACACCAAACACGGATTTCGCGATCCGGATAAGCCGGAACGACAGGCGACGGGCGGCCCCATCGCGCAGGACCAACCACCGGCGTCTCCTCTTGCGGACGGGCCGGTGATCCCAGCGCCAGCGACGACGCCGAGCATTCCAAGCGGAGGCCCCGTCGATATCGACGTACGCCGAGAGACCGGTGAGCCAGGGCTCCTCGACGGCCCCTGGGTGGCCGTCGAGCTCTGGACGCGAAACCGAATCTATGCGCTCGGCGCGACCCTCTTGTGCATTGAGGTTCGAAACCGAAGCGACGGAGTGATCAACGCTGAGCACGCCAGCCTCGGCGCAAGACTCGTCGGCGGCCAGCGTCGCAACGACTCAGGCCTGATCATCGAAGTGAGCCACCCCTTCCCTGAGGTAGGAAGCGCCGCCGTGTTCGCCACGGGCCTAGGCAATCGCCTCCGCGTATCCGAAACATCCCACGTCACGCGTGTGTTGATCCGGCAGCGTGTCGTGACCGTCGGACCGAACGGTGAGCTCCCGTCCTGGGACGAGATCACCGACTCCAGCGTCAAACGAAAATGATCTCGCCCGGTTTTTTGCGGAGCGTTCGTCCGCACCTTCGACATGAGAAGAGTAGAGCGTGAGCGTCTCTCCACCATCGCGCCGCTCGCTCCTCGCAGCGCTTGGCCCGGGGCTGGTCTTCGCCGGCGCCGCAGTGGGCGTCAGTCACCTTGTTCAATCGACGCGTGCCGGCGCGAGCTACGGGCTCTCCCTTGTCGCCTTCGTCGTGTTTGCCAATATCGTCAAGTACCCCGCATTTCGTTTTGGTGCGCACTACGCCGCGGCAAGTGGCGTGTCGCTCCTTGAGGGGTACAGGCGCCAAGGCCGCTTCGCTCTGGTGCTCTACCTGATCCTGACGCTCGCCACGATGTGGACCGTGCAAGCAGCTGTCACCGTCGTCACCGCCGGTCTGCTGATCCACATCACGGGTGTCAGCCTCTCACCACTCATCACAAGTGGTTTGCTGCTGGTTTTTTGCGGCGCTCTTCTAGGCGTTGGCCAATACAAGTGGCTCGACCGTGTCACCAAAGTGGCCGTCGCCATCTTCACGGTGGCGACGCTCATGGCGACGCTCATGGCCCTGCCAAAGCTCAGTGCCGTCTCTTTTTGGCCGGACTTCG
The DNA here is from genome assembly GCA_047619315.1 of Polyangiales bacterium. Lineage (GTDB taxonomy): Bacteria > Myxococcota_A > Polyangia > Polyangiales > Houyiibacteriaceae > JBCCRV01. The sequence goes on along the minus strand of JBLHKB010000136.1, from coordinate 4,237 downwards.
ATGCTTGGTCGCTACCAGACGTTCTCTTTGTCGCAGCACTCATCGGCTGGATGCCGAGCGCCATCGACGTCTCCGTTTGGCAATCGCTGTGGACCCTCGCCAAGGCCAAAGAACGTGGTGTCCTCTCCTACCGCGACACGATGCTCGATTTCCACGTGGGCTACGGCGGCACGGTGATGCTGGCGCTGTGCTTCGTGATCCTCGGTGCGTCAGTGCTAAGCGGACAAGAGCTCGAAGGCCAGGCCGGTGCCTTCGGCGCGCAGCTCGTGCAGCTCTACGCGGACACGTTGGGCGAGTGGAGTCGTCCGCTCATCGCCACGGCCGCGCTCCTCGTGATGTTCTCCACGACCCTGACGGTCCTCGACGGATTTCCCCGCGCCCTCTCGGTCCTCTTCGAACGTTTTCGCGAGCCTGAGACCCCTTTTGACGAGCGCACCTCCGCGCCGAAGAGTCGCCGCGGCCCCTACTGGGTCGCGATGCTCGCTCTTGCCGGCGGAAGCTTGGGCGTCCTGGCGTTCGCACTATCTTCGCTCAAGGCCATGGTCGACCTCGCCACCACGCTGAGCTTTCTAACGGCCCCCATTCTTTCGCTCCTCAACCATCGAGCCATGACTCAAACCCCCTTCAGTGGTGAGGGCCAGCCCTCGCCGCTATTATTACGAGCCAGCCTCGCGGGGCTGGCGATCCAGGGAGCGTTTGCGCTTTGCTATCTCTGGCTCAAAGTCATCGCTTCCTGACGCGGACGTAGAATTCTGGAGCTTATTCTTCCCATAGCCGCCATTTTGGCCGGATTCGTCATGCTCGTTTGGGGCGCGGACCGTTTTGTCCTCGGCGCCGCGGGCTGCGCCAAAGGTTTCGGCATCTCCCCGCTCATCATCGGACTGACCATCGTTGGGTTCGGCACTTCGGCGCCTGAGCTCTTGGTCTCAAGCCTCGCAGCGTGGGAAGGCGCCCCCGGCATGAGCGTCGGCAACGCCCTTGGCTCCAACATCACCAACGTCGCCCTCGTGCTTGGGATCGCCACCATGGTTCGGCCGCTAACGGTTCATCGAAAAGTGATGGCCATCGATACGCCCATCCTCCTCGGCGTCATGGGGCTGACCATGCTCTTGCTTCTCGACGGTGACCTAGACCGTCTTGACGGTGGTCTCTTGGTGGGTGGTCTCTTCTTGATGATCGGCCTCGTCGTTCGTCAGGGCATCAAAGAGAAGGCCGAGCCCGAAGGTCTCGAAGACCTTCCCGATGACATGACTCAGAAGCGCGCGATTCAGTGGCTCGTGATGGGCCTTGTTGTGCTCCTCGTCGGCGCCAAGATCCTCGTCGACGGCGCGGTGTTTGTCGCAGAGTATGCCGGCGTCGAATCTTCGGTCATCGGCCTCACCGTGGTCGCCTTCGGCACCAGTCTTCCTGAGCTTGCGGCGACGGTGGTGGCGGCGCGACGAAACGAACACGATATCGCCGTCGGCAACATCATCGGGTCCAACCTCTTCAACACCCTTGGCGTTCTCGGTCTCCCAGGGCTCATTCATCCAGGCCCCATTGAAGAGAGCGTCCTGACGCGGGATGGCCCCGTGATGATGGGCGTTCTGGTGCTCTTCTGGTTGCTCGCTCTCGCACCAAAGCGCGGCCGCGTCGGTCGTCTGGGTGGCCTCATTCTGTGCGCGGCTTTTGCCGCGCACATGGGCTGGGTCGCGATGGAGACGATGGCGGATCGTGCCGCGAACGCGGCGCAATCCGAGCAAGCCGAGGTCACAGTTCCGTGAACCGCGACGCGCTTAAGGCGTGGCTGGACCAGCCCACCAAAACATGGCGCTGGAACTCCGGCGAGGTAGGCGGCTATCACGCCGTTGAAGCTCGCGGCGACTCTCTACGCTGGTACACCTGGTCGCATGACGCCGACGGAAGCGTTCAGAACGAAGTACAGCAATCCGCCGAAGCCTTTACCCGCGACGGCGCACCCACGAACGCACCCGCTCCGGTCATCGAGGCCCTTCGTGCGCACTTTAGGAAAGAGCACGCATGAATCTCAGCACGTCGAACGAAGACGAAGACGAAGGCAGCGTGTTTGCCCGTGGTCGCCGTATGAACCGTTGGCTCAGCCGACGACGTCTTCGACATCTCGCGCGGTGGAGCGCTGCCGAACGTGCGCAAAGCGTGCTCTTCGCGACCACCGACGACAAAGTCGAGATCGCACTCTCACGCTATGGGCGCCGCCCCTCGCGTCGATACCCCGTTGTCTTGTGCCACGGCCTCGGTGCCAACCGCTTTTCCTTCGATCTCTCCCCGCAAACCAGCCTCGCGCGCTGGCTCAGTGAGCTTGGCTTCGACGTCTACTGCCTCGAGTTTCGAGGCCACGGCCGAAGCCAGAAAGCCGGCCAAGGCGGGCTCCACTACGGCTGGGGGCTCTTCGACTACGCGAACCGCGATATTCCGGCAGCCCTTGAAGCGCTCCACGACGCCCTCGGCGCCAGCCAGGTTCACTGGGTCGGCCACAGCATGGGAGGCATCGCAGGGCTCGCCCGACTCGCTGGCGGCGAAACCCGCTTTCGCTCCATGACCACCATCGCCTCCGCCATCGACTACAGCGGCACGCCGAGCGTCTTCCACGGCGTACGCCGTGCGCTCCCCCTCACTCGTCTGCTGCCGTCCGTTCCTCTTGGAACTCTCTCAAGCCTGATGGCCCCCGTCGCCCTCGCCGTGCCCAACGCCATCGACGCCATCAACGTTCACCACTCCAACGTCGACCGCGACCTCTACCGACGCCTCACCGCCGTCGGACTCCACTCCGTGAGCTCCCCCGTGCTCCGAGACCTCGCCACCTGCTTTGGCGAAGGCGGCCTGCGCGACGGTGAGCGGACTTTCGCCGACAAACTGCCCGGAACCACGCCAACCCTCGCGCTCTCCGGAAGCGCCGACCCGCAGTGCGACCCCGTAGCGTCGGCGCGCCACGCCCACGAAGCCCGCGCCTTTGGCAAAGAGTTCGGCGAGCGCGACGAATACGGTCACTTCGATCTCATCATGGGAGAGCGCGCGCCCGAAGAAGTGTGGCCCACGCTCCACGAGTGGCTTGTGAGCCACGACTGACTCAGCGTTTGGGCGGGCACTGCACTTTTCGGTTCTACACGTACACCCCGGAGACCGGAGGGGTCTAGCGCGCCTCGTATCCGCTCCACGCGCGCTCGGAAGGTGAGCGTACAAAGATCGACGAGAGACTCAGGACACCAAGCGCGGCGGTTCCCGTGGCGATGCTCGTGCCGACGGTGCTGTTCATTCGGCCACGAGCCGTCAGTCCCGCGATAGTCGCCGTGGCGACGATGTTGAGGCCGCCGAAAACGATCTCGATGATGCGGCGGCGGCGGTCGCGTCGAGCGGCGGAGTGCAGCTCGTTCTCAAAGATCGCGACGTCTTCGTCGCTCAACCCCTCACCGTTGCGAAGGGCCTCGAAGCGCGCGAGGCGTTCGACGGCGCGGCGCTCTTCGCTGGGATGCAAGAGCTTGCGAATCCCCATGATGTAGAGAGTCGTCGCGCCGAGAAGACACCCAGCGCCGAGGACAACCTCGCCGACGTCGTAGCCGTCTTCGCCGGGAAAGAGCAGGCCGGCGGCACAGTATGTTTCGAGCACAGCGGTGATGAGCGAACGAGACGCGCTGATGAACGAGACACCGTCAAAGTCGTAGGTCGGGAGGCGGAGGGCAAGCTCCAGCTCGTGATGCAGCGGCGCGGCTTCTTCCGTGCTCGCTCCGAGGCTCTCCATCGAAAGCGGCGCCGACGACATATCCAAACGGAGCGCGCTCTGTCCAAGAACGAATTCTTCGTCGGGCCCGTTTACGACTAACTCGCCTTCCGTGGACGCCTCCGCGTCCACCGGAAGCTCCGGCTCAGTATCATCCCGGTCTTCGGTCGGCGGCGCGACCACAGCACTTTCTGGAACCTCGACTCTTGGCTCGGTGGGCGGCTGCGCCATCGCAAGCGACGGCCCTCCCGCGAGGAAGGTCAACGCGAAGAGAGCCAGCGCCGAGGCGTGGTTCACAGCAAGGGGCCTATCGCGCCTTCAACGGCGGCTTGGAGGCTGCGATCCGCGATCTGCCGGCGCACCGCCGCCATGTCGGGATGGAGTGTTCGGTCACCGTCGAGCTTGGCCACCTGCGTTCGAATGCACGCGTGCGCCGCGCGCACGCCCAGGCCTGGAGCGAGGCCACGCAGGTCGACACCCTGCGCTGCGACGAGGCCTTCGATG
>JBLHKB010000135.1:0-13500 GCA_047619315.1 Polyangiales bacterium | reverse complement strand
GGAGGTCGCCGACGCCTACGACGTGTTCGCAGCGGCGGGCTTTGACGTCGACTACGTGTCCCCGGAAGGCGGCCATGTTCCGGTGTACGGTCAAAGCAACGGTTCGCCAGCTCAGGCCTTTGCCTCGAACGAAGAGCGCATGGGTGAGCTGAACCAGAGCCTGCGTCCCGACGAGGTCGACGCGGCGCGCTACGAGGCCATCTACTACGCCGGCGGACATGGTGTGATGTGGGACTTCCCCGAGAACGCCGAGCTCGCTCGAATCGCGTCGAGCATCTACAGCGCCGGGGGCATCGTGTCCGCGGTTTGCCATGGCCCCGCGGGGCTTGTGAATGTGCTGGACGAAACAGGCGCTCCCCTCGTCTCTGGCAAGCGCATCGCGGCGTTCACGAACGACGAGGAGCGGGCCGTGGGTCACGCGGAAGATGTCCCCTTCCTCTTGCAGTCACGCCTCGAAGGGCTCGGGGCAAACGTCGTCACCGCGCCGAACCAGGAAGCCAACGTGCAGGTCGATGGTCGACTCATCACGGGTCAAAACCCGGCGTCAGCGACGGGTGTGGCGGAGCGCGTGGTCGCGCTGCTTTGATCCAAGCGGAGACCTCACACGTCAGATCCAACGCTTCTTGCGGAAGTAGTAGAGCATGCCGACAACAAGACTCATCATCGCGCTGATGAGTACGGGGTAGCCGAAGCGAAAGCTCAGCTCCGGCATATTGTAGGGCGAGCGTGTGTCGAAGTTCATGCCGTAGAGCCCCACGAGGAAGCTCAGGGGGATGAAGATCGTGGCGATCATCGTCAGGACTTTCATCACCTCGTTGGCGCGGTGGCCGACGCTCGACAGGTAGATGTCCAGGAGAGAAGAAGCGTGCTCTCGGTGGTTGTCGACGAGCTCGGCGACCTGAATCGCGTGGTCGCCGCAATCGCGAAGGTAGAGCCGGACGGACTCGTTGAAGAGCGGATGCTCATCGTGGACGAGGCTGAGGACCATCTCGCGGAGCGGATAGGCCGCCCGGCGTAGCGTAATGAGATCACGCCGAAGCTTGTGCACGCTCTGGAGCTGTTCCTCTTCGGGGTGTGCAAAGATGGCCTCTTCGAGGGTCTCTAGGCGTTCACCAAACTCTTCCACCACAGGGAAGTAGCTGTCGGCGAGGGCGTCGAAGAGCGCGTAGCAAAGGTAGGGGGCGCCCTCGTTGCGAATACGTCCACCGCCTTCGCGAATGCGTCGACGCAGCTCCCCGAAGCAGTCGCCTTCGTGTTCTTGGAAGGTGATGACCACGTTGTTCGTCACAAAGACGCTCAGCTGCTCCACCTCAAATTCACCGTCTTTGGGCAAGTGAACAATCTTCGCGACACCGTAGACGTGCTCCGCGTAGGACTCGAACTTGGGCCGCTGATGAAGGCGCAGCGCATCTTCCATCGCAAGGGGATGAAGGTTGAAGCGCTTCGCGATCGTCTGGGCGACGTCGAGAGAGGCGAGCCCCACAACATCGACCCAGAGGACGCCTTTGTGCGTGAGGGGGATCGCCCCGACCCCTTCGTGCTCTTCGACGCTCTCGGCGTCGTAGCGCATCACTCGGACCGTGGTTTCGCTCGCGCCCTCCGGCACCTCGAGATGGCCTGGCGGTCGACGGATGGCCTTGATGTGTCGGGAGGTCCGGACCTTGGCTTTTCGGCTCATTGTCCTTTGTCCGCTATATCCTTGCCGGATGTCACATTTTTGGAGGTCTCGTCGCTTGGGCTTCTCAAGGCTCCGTCGTCGACTTAGCCTCTAGGTATGCTTCAGGGCGCGATTATCGGAATGGTGGCGGCGCTGGTGATGGTCGTCGTCACCGCGGTTCGAAACAACAAGGGTGGCAAGAAGATCATGGCGGCTCTGGACGCCGACGACGCGGTGGGGGCGCGCGCCGCCCTCGATGCGTACGTGAAGCCCCCATGCGCAAAAATAGGCACGACGCAGATGCCCTCGATGCTGGAGCGCTTCGCGTGGCTTGGGATCATCGGCGACCTCGACACCCTCGAGAACGAATATCGAAGCCTTCACGGGTCCAACAAGGGCGTGTCTTTCCAGCTTCGCGCCCACGCTATCGCCTCGCTCATTGCCCACCGCACGAACGCGAGCGACCTCGATGAGCTGCAGGCGCTCTACGAAGACATTCAGGAGAACGGTGGGGCGATGCTCGGCATGATCAAGAAGCTGGTGACGGCGCACCTGGGCGTAGCGCGAGGTCTACAGGGGGTCGCCATCGACCCAGCGCATCTCACGATGCTCAACAAGCGCTCCCAAGCCCTCGGTCCCGGGACGACGATCATGCTCCAGCGCTTTATCGCTCGGGCTGTTCAGGTCGTGGGAATGGACCCGTCTCAGCACAACACCGTCATCGCTTCCGTGCTTTCGCGCCTACGAAAGTAGGAGTCAACGTGCCGAGACACTTCGTCCTCGCGAGCGGATCTTCTCCCTTGTTGCCGAATCCTGAAGCGTGAGTGGGCCCTTGGCCGGACGCGACTAAGCGGTTGACCTTGAGCCCGTAGAGTTCAGAACCCCGGATGGGCAAGAGCAAAAGGCCGATGGTCGACACACACACCGTCGAAGAAGATGAAGAAGTCGGACCTTCTCGGACTCAGCTTCGAGCCGGGCGCAAAGACGACCAGGCCCGTCGCGAGGTTCTCGCGATGATGCTCGCCAAGCTGCACGAGCCCGTTCTTTTGAGACTCAAGCTCGGTGAGGACATCGAAAAAGAGGTCCGCACACTTGCGAGGCTCAGCCACGGCAGCGCCATGTCTCGTCAACGCCGACGCGTCGCCGGTTCACTTCGCGTTCGAGACCTAGACGAGGTCGAGGCGCTGATTACATCCGCTTCGGACCGCCAAAAAGGCCGCTGAACCTCGCCGCGGCCCGGAAAGCCGCAGCCCGGAAAGCCGCAGCCCGGAAAGCCGCAGCCCGGAAAGCCGCAGCCCGGAAAGCCGCAGCCTAGAAAGCCGCAGCCTAGAAAGCCGCAGCCTAGAAAGCCGCAGCCTAGAAAGCCGCAGCCTAGAAAGCCGCAGCCTAGAAAGCCGCAGCCTAGAAAGCCGCAGTCGCGCTATGGCCCGAAGAGCTGGTAGCTCGGGTCATCGAGATACGTGCGTGGCAAGACGCAGCCGTCCGTGCACCCAGGACGCATGGCCTCGGGGGCGATGCTCCCGACGCTGCCAGGACACGGCTCATCGCCCGCGCCATCGATGAAGCACGCGCGCAAGGGTGGGGACACACCTACGTTACCCAGGTTGTCCTCCGAGCGAACCGCCAGACACGACCAGCCTTCGTCGATGGACCCCTGGAAGTCAAAGGCATCGCCGACGCAGGTCAACGATGTGACGAGGGGCTTGGCGAAGATGGTCTCCTCGTCATAAGTGCTGGCGATAACCCGGGACATTCGGGTGCTCTCTTCGCACAGCAAGCGCGGCAAGGTTGCGCTGGAGTTACCGGGATTGCAGTCATCGTAGACGTCGCCGTACGCGCTCTCGGGCATGCCCGGGCTGGTGACGTCTTGTTCATTGAACGGCCACGTGCCGGTGGGGCGAATGCCTTCAAGATCGACGACGACGGCGCGACTTGGATCGCCTGGGACGGGTTCGAGTAGCGGGTTGATGGAATCGCAGATGCCATCACCACTTTCGTCGACGAGGAGTGGGACGTCCGTCTCATCGTTGATGTAGAGCTGTACGGAGCGAAGTCCGGCCAAGAAGACGACGACGCCCTCGCCACCGAAGGGGCGGTTGCCTTCATCCTGTGTGCGCGCGCGGAACTCAGCGGCGGTACCGACGATTTCACCATCGTTCACGGAGTCGCTGCCCACAGGGTCAAAGAACCGGCTGCACTGAAGTCGACTGGCTTGAATCCGTCCTTCGCGAATGTCCGGCGGGTCGAGGGAAGCGATGGGCGGCACGCTGTCGAGCTTCACGATGAGCGAGAGAGTCAAACGGTTCGCCGCGTTGTCCGACGCGGTGACGTTCAACGTGAGCTCAGTGATCGTCTGGGGGAAGACCGACGCGTCAAAGCTCACTGCGAAGTCCGAAGACATGGGCACTTGCAGCATGTTGAACTCCATCATTCCCACACGAAGGACCACGCTTGCGGAGTCGACGCCGCTTGGATCGCTAATGGATGTGACGACACGAACACGGCCGCCAACGAGGTCTCCTTCTTCGGGACTGACGAAGGTGATCGACGGCGGCGTTCGGTCGAGGGTGAACGCCTGCCGCGTCACGCGGACGGCGGGCATTGGCATGCGGCGGTTCTCCGCCGAGATGGCGATTTCGAATTCGCCGGAGAGATCCGGGTCAAAGATCGTGTCGTCCGTGAAGTCGACGGCGGCGCTGTAGTTTCCGTCGCCCTCGTCGACGATGTTCGTGATGGTTGTGCCGGCGACGACGACGCTGTGTGATTCAACGCCGGCGAAGAGATCATCGTCCCCAAGAGGCTGACTCACGATGCGGTAGCGAAGGTTCATCGCCGTGGCGTGAACCGAGTCCATTGTCGGCGAGGTGATCTCGACGCTTGGTCCGAGGTCTATAAGGGTGCTGATGTCAGAGATGCTGCACGTTTCATTCATGTCCGACGCAATGCAGCGAAAGGAAACCGGCCCACTCGTCGTGCCTGTCAGGTCAAAGCCCGCTTGGTAGACATCTCCATCGGAGCTAACGACGGGCGCCTCGAGCGTATTCCCATCCGCGTCGATGCGGGTGATGATGACGGAGCTGGAGTCGACGGGGAAAGAGCCGGGTTCTGCCGGCCGAAGCACTTCGCACCGGACGTTGTGACGTGCGCCGATGAGCACGTTCGAATCCGACGCGTCGGCCGCCGGAACAGGCTCGACGATGGTGACGCTGGGGCCGCCTTCGTCGCACGTGACTGGAGCACCGGTGTCCGGGCCGTTTGGCACATCGGGCAGTGGACCGGCGTCGGGTGGAGGCCCCGTATCACTCTGCGGAACGAAGGGCGGCGCGTCGTCACCGCACGCGAATACGGAAACGAGGAGTGAAACCAAGACCAAGCGCGTAAGCATGGCTCACAGTAGAGATTCCTGGGTCCTCTGGCAACTTCTCCCTACGCCGCTTGTAGTCCCCCCAATTCGGCACGAACACCGCGTTTACGAGGGAACTACGCTCAGCGGCAGCTCGCCGGCGCGACCCACGGAAAGCGCCGCTCGTCCGCCAGGGCTTGGACCGCGTCTCGCGGAACCTCAGCCGCGCACTGAAGCGCCCACAAGAAGTCCGCGAGGTCGACGCCGGGCGTGCCTTGGCTAGGCGGACGTGTTTGGCCAAAGTGGTCGATGAAGATCTCCAAGAGCCCATCGGCGCCGAGGGCCACGGTGTCAAAGGGCTCCGCGGCGTCAGCGTCGTCCATCGCGTCGAGCATGATGCCGCCGATGATCTCCTCCCGCAGATCGCCACCGAGGGTGCCGTCGTCGGTGCCCAGAAAGCCGGGCCGGTCGGCTCCGTTCTGGATGTAGCGGTTAAAGTCGATGGTGCGGGTGCCGTCGATGTAGTTGTCGACGATGATGTCGCGGCCCGTGACCATGAGCGTGAAAAAGTAGGCGATGCCTTCACCGTAAGCGAGCACGGGCGAGACCTGGCGGTCGCGGTGCGATCCGCCGGGCGAGGAATCGCGGCTGTAATACTCGACGAAGTAGTGAGCGTACTCGTGGAGGATGATGTCGTCGTCGTACTCGTCGGTGTCTTCGACTTGTCCGCCGAGCTTCACGACCTCGTCGCCGTAGCAGGAGCCGCAGGGCCACGGCTCGCCTTTCTCCCAGCCGAAAGCGAGGGGTGGTCCGGCTTCCCGAATGTGAGGTGCGATGAGACGAAGGGCGTCGAGGGTGACGTCCACGATGTTGAACGCGCCGCCGAGCTCGCTCGCCGCCGCATCGATGTTGACGGCAGCGCCATCGCCGGTGAGCGCCGCCACTTCGATAAAGTAGACTTCCTCGGACTGCGTTTGCGTTTGAACGACCTGGGCGCCTTCGCGAACACGCGCCGTCACACGAATCGTGGCGTCGGTGTTGAGTGGTTCCTCATGAACGAGGACAAATCGCCCCGCGTTGTCGGTTTGGGCGACGGCACGCTCACTCCCGCCAACGCGCAGGCTCACCTCGACGGCGCGCGCAGGGTTCCACGCGCTCTCGCCCGTGAAGCCGCTCGCCTCGAAGAGCAGATCTTCATAGCGGACCTGTCCGCGGATCTCGTTCGTCGGGACCGGGACGTTGGCGTCGACGGTGGGGACGGTGGGGACGTCGTCGGACGCCGCCGGGACATCGCTCGTTTGAGCGTCATCAGGGATGGGCACGTCCGTAGGTTCGCTAACGTCTTCTTCGCAGCCGAAGACTAGAGCGAGGAGCACAAGACAAGTTCCGGCGCGTTTCACCGCACGACTATACCAGCCTTCAGGCCTCGGCGCCCGAGGGCAAAATCGCGCTAGCTCTCGAAGTCCTGGGCCGATCCAAGCCCTTCCGCCGCGGCGAGGGGAATGTCACGAACGCGCTCTCCGCTCAGCCGAAACATGGCGTTCGCAATGGCAGCGCCGATGGGACCCATGGGCGGCTCACCCACGCGCCCGGGCTGGTCCGATCCCTGCACCAAGACGACGTCGATCTCCTTTGGCGCATCGCGCATCAAGGCCATGCGGTAAGGGCCATAGATAGTGGGCTTTAGCTCGCCGCCGACGAGGTCCATTCGCTCGTACATGGCGGCGCTCAGCCCCATCGTCACGGAACCCTCGCACTGGGCTTTGACCTGGTCGGGGTTGACGGCGAAACCGGGATCGAAGGCGCAGGTCACCTTTTCCACACGGGCGCGTCCGCCGATCATCGCCACCTCGACGATGTGCGCCGCAGGGTTGCTGCCGTCGGTGGAGCAGGCGAAGCCCATCGCACGTCCATTTTCGGCGGTGTCGCGGTACCCGCCGTGACGCTCCACAGCGGCCTCAATGACGCCGCGAAGTCGCGATCCGGTCTCGTCGTCGGCGATCATCCTAAGCCGCATCGCGATGGGGTCTTGCGCCGTCGCCGTCGCGATCTCATCGAGGAAGCTCTCGATGGCGAAGGTGTTCGCCAAGAGACCAAGGCCGCGCCAGAAGCTCGTCTGAAAGGGCAGGTTCACGGCCCACGTGACAGCTCGAATGTTGGGCACCTTCCGGTAGTGGATGAAGCCGCCGACGAGGGCGCCCATGTCGGCGCGAAGGATGGTCTCTGCGATGGGCGGGAATATGGGCGAGCCAAACATGACATCACCGCTGGCCACTTGGTGTTCGATGGCCTCGATGTGGCCTTCGGCGTCTACCTTCGCGCGCATCACGTGATGCGTCGGTGGACGGAACGTATCGCTCTGAAACTCCTCCTTGCGCGTGAAGAAGCACTTTACGGGGCGCCCGACGGCGCGCGAAAGAACAGCCGCCTGGATCGCGTTGGGGGTGTGCAGACGCCGGCCAAATCCGCCGCCGAGGTAGGTGGGCACAACCTTGACCCGCTCCGGTTCAAAACCGAGTCGCTCCGCGACCTCGTCCCGCGTGAGCTTTACCGCTTGTGTCGAGAGGGTGATCGTCGCGCGGTCTTCACGTACGTCGGCGACGGCGCCGTTGGGTTCCATCTGGGCGTGGGCCCCGATGGGGCTTCGGTATTCGGAGCGAAAGAATCCTTCGCCGCCCTCGCGCTCTGCGTCGTCGAGGATGGACTCGGCGTCGCCTTCGAGCTGGATCTCCGCGTCGATTCCGCGGCCCACCTGAATGAGCTCCTCGACGTGGGCCGTCTCCCAGACGTGCTCCGTGACCCACTCCGCCACGATGGCTTCCTTCGCTCGCTCAGCTTGCATACGGGTCTCGGCGACGACGCCGACAAAATCGTCTTCCACGACGACCTGGATGACGCCGGGCATCGCAGCGGCGGCGTCCGTGTCGACGTGGACGAGGGTGGCGCCCACCAAGCTGGGTCGGAGCACCGAGCCGTAGACCATATTCTCCACCGTGGCGTCCATGCCGAAGATTGCGTCGCCGAACACCTTGGCCTCGAGGTCGACACGTCTGACCGGCTGACCGATAAATCGATAGCTCGACACGTCTTTGAGCTCCGGCGTGTCCGGAATATCCCAGACCTCGACGCTGGCGGCGATTTCGCCGTAGGTCTTCGATCCATCGCCCGCGTGGAACGTGCCATCGGCGATGGTGAGGGCGCTGGCCTCGACGCCCATTTGTCGAGCGGCCTCGAGACGCAGCATTTCGCGCATCGTGGCGGCGAGCTCTCGCAGAGGCATCCACAGGCCGGCGATGGAGAGGCTTCCGCCGGTCATCATATAGTCGAGGTTGCCGCGGTCCGAAGAGGCGTGGAGCACGTCCACGCGCGTCACGTCGACTTCGAGCTCATCGGCGGCGATCTGCGCCATTCCGGTGAAGGTACCCTGGCCCATTTCGACTTTTGGGCTGTAGAGGCGAACGCGGTTGTCCGCGTCGATCTCAAACCACATGAGGGGGTCGTCGGAGTTTCCGTCAAAGGACGGCGGGAGGTCCGCAGAGAAGACCGCGCGGCGAATGGAGTTTCGACCGAGGTAGCCCAATCCAAGGAGAACGCCGGTGCCTCCGCCGAGTCCACGCACAATGAACTGACGCCGAGAGAGCTTCTTCTTCGTCGCCGAAGCCTTTTCAGTGGCGCTTGGCTCTGCATCCGCCTCTTCGGCGCGCGTCTCCTCGGACATCATTCGCCTCGCTTGATCGCAGCGGCGCGCTTGATGGCTCGTCGGATGCGCACGTGGGTGCCGCAGCGACAGATGTTCGCGATGCTCGCGTCGATGTCATCGTCCGTAGGGTTAGGGTTGCTCTCGATGAGCGCCGCCGCCGCCATGATAAAGCCGGGCTGGCAGTAGCCGCACTGGGGAACGATCTCCTCGAGCCACGCCTGCTGCGTCGGATGCGGTGCTTCGCGCGTTCCAAGGCCCTCGATGGTCACGACGGCTTTGCCGTCTGCATGTTTTGCCGCGAAGGAACACGAGCGCACGGCGTCTCCATCGACATGAATCGTACACGCGCCGCACGCGGCCTTGCCGCATCCGAACTTCGTTCCTTTAAGTTCGAGCTCGTCGCGCAGCACCCAGAGGAGCGGCTGTTCGCCGTCGGTTTCAATCGAGCGGGCTTGTCCATTGAGGGTCAGTGAGATTCTCATAGGCTGTAGTCACTTTCGGTCTCGTGGACGCCGTCGGATTCGATGCCTTCGCTGCCTTCGGGCTCAAGATCTTCGATCCGTCGAGGAGGGTCACCGGGGATCTGCGCGCCGGCGGCGAACCATCGGTTCACGGCGCTGCGGTACTCATCGAGGGGGACCGGCGGAGGCAGTCGCGCTTCGCCCTCCGCATCGACTCCCGGAGCCCAAGCCCAAAGAACCAGCGGGTGATCCGTTAGGTGATGGCGTACTTCTTCGAGACTGCGCTCACCGTTGCTGGCGCGATTGAGCATCGAACGGGCGATGGCATATCGGTCGAGACCCTCCCACTCCATCGCGGCTGGCGCGAGGGACCACTCCGGGGCACCCGGTACGCCGGAGTCATCGTTGTTTTCGTCTTGGTGACAAGTGCTACATTGAAGGGCCGGCGCGCCGAGGTTTGCCTCGCCGCGCTGCACGCCAAAGAGGTGGGGTCGCCCGAGATCGGTCTGCTTGGGAACGCCGTCGTTCGGGTGGCAGTTCACGCAGCGCGGAGAGACCAGGACATCCATCATCGCGTGAAAGTCCGGGTCTTCGCCGTCCCGCGTGGGGGTGTGTTCGGAGGTGCTCTGTTCCACGGCCACAGGCGCTGGGAGCTCCGGCGGTACGAGGGGAGGCTCGTCGCCGCAGCCAATGGAGAGGCTCAACAAGACGAGTCGGAAGGTGCGGCAGATAGCTTGGTCGGAGGTCATCGTCGTGTCGGCCTCATCCTGGTCTGGGGACTCTAGGTGAGGCAAGTCGCTTGTTCTCGTCGGCGCGCAGAAACCCGTCTACTCGCCTTGATCGCTTCGGAGCGAGGGGTCGTCGCTCACGAGGATCTCGCCGTTTGCCAGCGCTTCGACGCGGAGCAACTTGCCGTTTCCGCGATATCCCCTGCCGGCGCGGGGATCGTTCACGAGTGTCCCAGAACCCGCCACCGTCACCGTCTCGCCGAGCTCGAGGATGCCTTCATGAGCAAAGAGCTCTTTGGGCGTCGGAAAGTCCATCGAGGCCGGAGCGTACGCGGGCGTCGGAGGAGGTCGCTCGCGCAGAAACGCCTCCAAGCGCTCCGACGCGGGCCCAGGCTTTGTGGAGAAATCGAGGGAGAGCATCATCGAGATCTTCGCGCCTGAGACGAGCGCGCGACCGCTCTCATCTTGGAGAATGAAGTCCATGGACTCTTGGTGTTCGATGAGCGGATCCCATTCGCGCGATATACCGACGCGACGCCCGACGAACACATGCCACGCCGCACAAGGGCGTCCCGAGAGTGGCGCGATAAGTGGCCTCTTCCCTTCGACGTAGCCGAGGATCCCGCTCACGCGGACGTCTTGGTTCTCTGGTGTGTTCCCAATGAAGTCCGCCAGCGGTAACTTGCGCATGCGTCGCTTCAGCGGCGCCTCGCGACTATCAAAAAAGTGGGACACGGCCACGAGGCCCGCGCCCGCGATGAGTCCGAGTCCAATCCACATAGGACTACCGGACCACACCGCCGCAGCATTTGGGCGGCGTTGGAGGTCGAACCGACGCGTTTAGATTCGGAAAGTCCTCGAGAGAGACGAACGCATAGCCGGCGGCGCGCATACGGCGAATGAGTTCTGGCAAAAGGTCTGCAGTGCGGGGCTGGACGTCGTGCAAGAGCATGATCCCGCCGCCCGTTACTTCGAGCCGAGCCAGCGCGTAGCCGATCATGTCATCGCGGAACTCCTCCGGAACCCAAGGCTCCGCGCAGCTCCCGCCGCCGGGTCCAAAGCACCAGTCGACGGAGTCGACGTCGACGCCAGAGATCGCCAGGCCGTGGGCTTCGGCGACTGGGGTCTCGTCGCATGTCGCGCGGGTGAAGGGGAAGCGAAAGTAGCGGGGAAAGTAGCAAGGATCACCCACCGCCAAGCGGATCACCTCGTTGGTTCGTTGGAGCTCTCGATCGAACGCGACGGCCCCGAGCTCGGCGGCGGCGGTGTGGCTCCAGCCGTGATTGGCGACGTGGAAAAGCGGGTCCTCGTGCATCTCGCGAACCAGCGCTACGGCGTCGCCAAAGATATGCCCGCCGAGGGCAAAGAATGTGGCCGGGACCTCTTCGGCGCGGAGTGTTTCAAGGATGCGTTCCGTCGTCCCGAGCAACGGGCCGTCGTCGAACGTCAGCGCGACTCGGTTGCCAAAGGGCGCCGGATCCATGGTGCTTCCGCCCTCGCAGAACGTCTCGTCGAGGGGCGCGTTGCGCGAAGCCCATGGCTCGCAGCCCTCGGCATCTGGGATACTAAAGGCGTCCATCGCATCGAGTTGAACGAGGGCGTCGACGCCGGCGTCCGTCGGAGCGCCGTCATCCGCAGCGTCGCGGAAAGTGTCGGCTCTAGCGTCGCCAAAGGCGTCCGTCGTCGCGTCTCTTTCAACATTTGCGCCACCGTCGGCCAGCTCCGCATCGTCGCCGCATCCGAGGACAGCAACGAAGAAAGACCAGACGAGGAACGTTGATTTCATGGCGGGAAGCTATCATGCGCTCCCTCTACGCGCCGAGATGCCAGGCCCCTACCTGTTGATCTGATACTGCCAACGCGCCAACGTCGCACCCGCTCATCGATTCCGACGGCCCTTGCCGCCGCGCTCACCTTGACGCGTGAGTCACCCACCATGAAGAGGCGCATCTCTCGGCTCTCCTTCGCGTCGAGGGCGCGCGTTGAGCCGTCGAGGCCCTCAATGTAAAGAGCACGAGCGTCCACCCCAACTCGTGCGGGATGCGAAGCGCTAGCTGACTGAAGCAGACGGTTCACTCAGGCCGAGGGAGTGTTCGCTGCTGGGGGGCGACCTGCGTTGGGGGACCTTCGTCCCAGACTCGGAGTCATTTGCCTGGTCAGCCCTGGTACGGCCTTCCGCGAGAACCCGCTCGGGTACTTGTCGCAAGTCCGACACGAGCCGGAGCGCCGAGAGCCCACGCAGCGCGTAGTATGTGAAGTCCACCTCCCACCAATAGAAACCGTTCCTCGCGGACGACTGGTAGCGGTGATGGTTGTTGTGCCAGCCCTCGCCGAGGGTGAGGAGCGCGAGCCAAAAGTTGTTGCGGCTTTCGTCCGGCGTCGCGAAGCGGCGCGTTCCGACGACATGCGCCAGCGAGTTGATGAGGAAGGTGCTGTGCCAGAGTGCGACGGTGCTTACAAAGAACCCGATGATCAGACCGGGCACGCCCAGCGTGAGGAAACAGATCAAGGCTAGAACGACGCCCGGGAGGAAATGGAAGCGGTTGAGAAAACGGAGTTCGGGGTACTTGGCGAGGTCGCGAACCTTCGCGTAGTCCGTCTCTTCATGTTCTGCGCTGAGGATCCATCCGACGTGCGAATGCCAGAAGCCCTCCTGCACGGGCGAATGCACGTCGCCAACCTCGTCGGAGTGCTTGTGGTGCTTGCGGTGGTGCGCCGCCCACCACAACACACCCTTTTGCAGCGAAGATTGAGCCAGGACCGCCAGCGCGAACTGTCCCACGCGACTGGTCTTGAATGCGCGGTGGGAGAAGTAGCGGTGATATCCGGCGGTGACTCCGAACATGCGCACGACGAAGAGCACGCCACACAGGATCCATGCGGCCGGGCTCTGCGTCACGAAGAGCGCAAGGAGCGCAAAGACGTGGGAGAGAACGAAGCCGATTGTGCCGAGGCGTCTGACAAGTGTGCGGCGAAGCGCAAGATTCATGTCCCCAGCGTAGGAACACTCAGCAACACTTGAGTCACAGTTGGGTCATCACTCTGTCATCACTCTGTCACCGCCGTGTCAGGAGGCGTTTTGCCACAGAAATCCCCGGAATTGAGCGATTCCGAGGCCAGCATCGCGGAGCATCACGCTATCGAGTGCGGCCCTGCGAAAGCCCGTCGCGGCGATCGCCGACGGTGCTCAGCGCCTCCGCCACCATGGAATCGCTGGTCCTCGCCTATCTCGGGCGTGCGCAAGGCTCAGGGTTTACGCGCGACGATGCCGACGTGCTGCGGGCGAAAGTGCTGCGAGCCGTAGCTTCTCAGGAGACGAACGCGAAAGCCGATCTCGCGTAGTTCGGCGGCCAGCTTGGTGCCTTTGTAGAGGCGTAGGTCGTGGACCTCTTCCTCGCGACGGTAGTCGTCGCCGACCTGTCGGAACGAGACGATGCGCCGCTTTGCGCGAGACCGTCGCCGGTCCTCGGAGAGCTCGACGAAGTCGGCCCAGTCATCTCCCTCTTGAAAAGTCTGAACCGGAGTATCCGTGGGCACGATGCCCGGCTCGATCACATCGAAGACGAAGAGCCCGCCCGAGGGAAGCGCTTGCCACACCCTCTTGAACACGC
>JBLHKB010000134.1:0-13588 GCA_047619315.1 Polyangiales bacterium | reverse complement strand
ACCAGATCACTTGCGGTGGCCCCATCTTCTGGGTGCATCGCGATGCCGATGCTCGCTGTGACGCGAACTTCGATGTCGTCGAGGCGATGGGGCTTGGCGATCACTTTGAGCATTCGACGCGCGATTAATTCGGCCTCGTTTTGGTCCGCGAGTTTATCCAGCACGATGGCGAACTCATCTCCTCCGAGGCGGGCGACGATATCGTATTCACGCAGGGTTTCTTCCAGGCGGCGGCTCACCTCGACGAGCAAGGCGTCGCCCGCCGCGTGGCCGTAGTCGTCGTTGATCGGCTTGAAGCCATCCAGGTCTAAGAAGAGGACGGCGAATGGCTCCTGCATTCGCCGCGCACGTGCAAACGTCGAGTCGAGGCGCTGCTTAAACTGCGCGCGATTGGCCAGTCCTGTCAGCGGATCGAAATGCGCGAGCTGTGCGAGCTCTTGCTCCGAACGCTTTCGCTCGCGTGCGTACTGGATCGATCGCACCAGCGCCGCCCCGTCCACACCGCCCTTGATGAGATAGTCCTGAGCCCCGGCTTGAAGGGCCTGGACCGCGACACCGTTTGCGCTCTGACCGCTCAAAACGATGAGTGGGGTGTCCGTGGTTGTGTTCTGAATTCGGAGCACGACATCGAGACCCCGCGCGTCGGGCAAGGAGAGATCCGTAAGGATGACCCCGAAGCGGTCTTCTTCGAGAGCTTGGATCGCTTCGTTCAAGCGCCTGACCCGGACGACTTTGCCTCGGTGGCGCGTGCACCGCAGAAAAGAAGAGACGAGTTCAGCATCCGCATCATCGTCTTCAATGAGCAGGATGCTATCGGCTGGTGCCTCGGAGGCCGGTGAGCGCCTCGAGGAGCGTGATTCCCAAAGGTGAATCGAACGATTTAGCGTCTCGACGAGCTCCTGCACCGCGAAGGGTTTGGTCACGATGGACGACACGTGATCTCGTAGCTGCGCGTCCGTTGGCACCTGAACGACGCTCGCGCTGGTGACGATGACGAAGACCGTCGCGGCATCCTTGAGGTGAAGCTGCCTGATCAGTGAGATCCCATCCATCTCGGGCATCGCAAGATCCGTCGCGACGACGGGGTAGGTGTGGAGTTCCGCAAGTCTGAGCGCCTCGGCGCCGTTCGCCGCAAGATCAACATGAAAACCCTCAGCTTCCATCACCCGTGCGAAGGCCGCTCGAACGCGAGGCTCATCGTCGACAAATAGGATCCGCGCAGGCTTCGCCTCGGTCCCCCCCGCGAGTACACGATCCATTTTCCCTCTCCCGTTCACGGTTCGTACAATCGGCGCCTGAAGCGGGTTCTGCAATGGAGACTACACGGATCTTGTTGACGATTAGTTCCGCCATACCCGTAAGACAACTTGTGCCACCCGTTTCGCATCCTTCGCATCAAGCCCCTAGATGACTACTCGGTAACGATGACCCACGAAGATCTCAACGGTGCCGGAGCCCGCGCTCATGGTGAGTGTTCGCGCATCCGCGCCGCCACAGTGCTCAGCAAGCACTGGAATACGTTGAGCCGATAGAGCGCTTTTTACAGCAAGCTGATTGCGGGCCCCGATCTCGAATCGGCGGCTGCACGTGAGGGTGCTCGCTCCTCCAGCCATTTTGATGTCCCAGCGCGTTTGGTGCTGGGACGCTCCGAGCTTTCTCATCGTCGCGACCGCAAGGGGGATCGCCTTGTCGGCAAAATGGTAGGGCTGAAAGTGAGCAGAGGCGCTCTGTTGAGTCGAGTCTGGAAGTGCGATATGCAACATCGCCGTCACGCCACTGGAGGCATCGTAGAAACAAACTCCGACGCAGGAGCCAAGTCCATACGTCTTGAGGAGCGTGCGTGGCCCGCTTGCACGCGCGAAGACTCCCTCCCCTATCCCGGCAACGGAGACCGACTCTGCTCTTGCTTGTCCGTGGTCCACGATTGAGCCAACGGTGTGGAATTCTTTGCGCTGAACCCACGAACGACGAAGACAAATCCGTCGAACGCTCCTGTCGATAGGCGAGGCCGATAGTGCCGACAAATGGCGCGGTTTTGTGCGTCTAAGAGTTTCTCTGAAAAGCGGACATGCCGCTATGTGGTCCTCAAGTTTCTCCGTCAACAGCTCGTTCATCACAGCATGCGTACGATACTTACGGACGGAAAATCTGATCGGTCCAACTTGCCATCGGCCAGAAAAGACCCTGCCTTATCGAGCTCTAGGAACCTGCCCAAAGAGCGTCACGCCGGGGATGAAGTGAAGGTCGCTGTAGCGTTGATGACTCGAACAGAAGCTGTGGCGTGACCATGGACGAGGAAACACAAGAGATCCTAAGGGACTTCACCGGCGAGTCTCGAGAGGCCCTCGAGAACATCGAGCCGCTCCTCATCGAACTGGAGAGTGACCCGTCAAAGCAGGTTAATTCAGAGACCGTCGACGCCGCTTTTCGGTTCTTTCATTCCGTGAAGGGGACCGCGTCGTTTCTCGAGTTGGCGCACCTTGTCTGTCTCACGCACGTGGCGGAGTCGCTCCTCGACCTGATCCGCAGAGGGACGACGCCCCTTCTGCCAACGCATGTCGACCTGCTCTGCGAGACGTTGGACCTCATCCGCACGATGCTGGATACCATCGACAGGACGCTGAGCGATGAGGCCCACGGAGTCGCCGCTGAAAGGCTGGTTGCACGTCTTGAGGTCCTGGTCGCCGAGGCAAAGTGCTACGGCGCAACGGACGAAGAAGAAGAGGGCAGCGGCCAGCAGGAAGCGACGTCGGGACCGACCGAGGCTTCCCCTCCTGCGGACATCTCGTTGCCCACGGACGAGCTGGCGCTGCTCCTCGCATCGATGAGCTCTCCGGAGATGCTCGAGAAGTTTCGGGCGGAGACGGAGGAGCACATCGAAGCCGCCGAAGACGCCCTCGTCAAAATCGATCCAAGCGACGTACAGCCTGCGCTGGTGGAGTCCGCTTTTCGTTCGGTCCACAGCATCAAAGGCAACGCGAGCCTCTTCGCGTTTGACGCTCTCGGCCAGGCTGCCCACAAACTGGAGACGACCCTCGACGATGCTCGCTCGGGCGTCTTGGTGCTTTCCAAGGAAGCGGTTAACGCACTCCTCAACGGGTTGGATGGGCTCCGCGTTGAGCTTGCGGTGATTTGCGCCCCGCCCCACTCCGCTTCAGGCGACGCCGTCGATGGCTCGCCCGTACAAGACGCGCCGCCGCCCGCAGACGGCTCCGCACCCGCACGTACCTCGACGGCAAAACGGGGCGCCAGCATTCGCGTCGACACGAATAAGCTCGACGACCTGATGAACCTCATCGGCGAGCTCATCATCGCCGAGACCGCCGTCACTCACAATCCTGACCTCGAAGGTCACCACTTCGAGAACTTTCAGAAGGCCGCGACACAGCTCAATCGCCTCACCCGACGCCTGCAGCAGGTCACGATGTCCGTTCGTATGGTGCCCGTCGCGCCGACGTTCCGGAAGATGCTTCGGCTGGTTCGGGATGTATCCGGCAAACAGCACAAGCTCGTAGAACTCGTCGTTGAAGGCGAGCAAACCGAAGTCGACAAGTCGGTCATCGAGATGATCAGTGATCCGCTAGTTCACATGATCCGAAACGCCGTCGACCACGGCATCGAACCACCAGCGGAGAGAGAGGCCGCCGGTAAATCGGAGCAAGGACAGATTCGCCTCAGCGCCGCCCACGTCGGACAAGAAGTGTGGATCACGATCACCGACGATGGTCGGGGCCTTAACCGCGAAAAGATCTTCTCGAAAGCAGTAGAGCGGGGTCTTGCAGAACAAGACGCCGTGCTCTCGGACGCCGAAGTCTATCGAATGATCTTCGCACCGGGGTTCTCTACCGCGGACGAGGTCACAGACGTCTCGGGCCGGGGTGTGGGAATGGATGTCGCGCTACGGAACATCGAGGCGATGAATGGGCGCGTCGACATCCAGTCGCCCGCCAGTGGAGGGTCTACTTTCGTTCTTCGAATACCACTAACTCTCGCCATCATCGAAGGCATGTTGGTTCGCATTGGTGACACCTCGTACACCTTGCCGCTGCTCTCTATTCGAGAGCACGTTCGAGCTCGCCCCGAAGACCTCACGACACTCCATGACGGCACGGAACTGTTCCGTCTTCGAGACACGCTCTATCCCATCTATCACCTCCATGAGCTCGGTGGCACATCGGAGCCGACGAGAGTCGAAGACGGGATTCTCATCTTGGCGAACGAAGGCGGCAACACCGTTTGCCTCCTGGTCGATGAGGTCGTTGGCCAGCGCCAGACCGTGATCAAACCCGTTCCGGATTATCTCCGAGGCGCGAAGGGCATCTCTGGATGCTCGATTCTTTCCAACGGCGAAGTCTGCCTGATCTTGGATGTCGAAGGTCTTATTCGGAGAGCCGCTTTGGCGGCGTAGGAGTAGTAATGAACACACCAGGCAACGACGCTCTTTTGACTGAATCCGAGGACGCGAAACGCTACCTCACCTTCTCTATCGGTGATGTGTCCTACGCGTTCCGCATCGAAAACGTGACGGAGATCATCGGGATGCAGTCCATCACGGCGGTGCCTGATGTACCCGACTTCATCAAGGGGGTGATCAACCTGCGCGGCAAAGTCATCCCGCTCATGGACGTCCGGCTGAGGCTGCGACTCCCCGAGATCGAGTACCACGATCGAACGTGCATCATCGTTGTCGAGGTCGGTGAAAAGTCCGTGGGTGTGATCGTTGATGCGGTGTCCGACGTCCTCGCGATCGATGACAGCAACATCGAAGCGCCTCCGGATTTCCGGAACGGCGCCGACGCCGACTACATCTCGGGGATGGCCAAAGGCGAAGATGGAATCGAAGTCATCCTCGACGCCGAACGTCTGTTGACGAGCGACCGCTAAGAGCCGAGCCGACATCAAAGTGAAATTGAGAAGAAAGATCGACTGATGAAACAGAAAAACTACGACGCACTCTCTGAATCCCTGGCCATTGTTGAATTGGATCGCGACGGGACGATTCGTAGTGCGAACTCGAAGTTCTCCGCCGCTCTGGGATATCAACCTGGTGAGCTCAACGGTCGAAACCGGACGGTCTTGGTGCCGAAAGGATCCGACCTTGGCTCGACCTGGTACCAAGTGCTCAACGGACAGACCGTTGGCGTGGACCTCGAACACGTCGCGAAGAACGGCGATATTCTCTGGTTTCGGTGCACTTACACGCCGGTGCGCGACGATGACGGAGAGGTGCAGTCGGTCATCAAGGTCGTCGAGGACGTCACGAAGTCGAAGTTCGACCAAATGGAGGCCCAAGGAAAGCTTGCAGCCCTTGGAAAAGTTCAAGCGGTGATCGAGTTCAAACTCGATGGGACCATCATCAGCTTCAACGAGAACTTCACGAACGTGTTCGGGTATTCCCTTGAGGAGCTACGCGGAAAGCACCACCGGACCCTTGTGGACAAAAAGGAGACGGAGGGAGAGGAGTACGCGGCGCATTGGCGCAAACTCGCCACCGGCGAGCTTCTGTCCGGTGAGTATCGGCGTTTCGGTAAGGGCGGCAAAGAAGTCTGGCTGCAAGCAAGCTACAGCCCGATCTGCGACGACAACGGAGTCCCGTACAAGGTCGTCAAGTTCGCGACGGACATCACGGCTCTCGTCGAGACGCGAAACCAGGCGGTCATGCTCAAGAACGTCGTCGACAAGTACCCCACGCCAACGATGACGCTGGATCCCTGGACCATGAAGATCACCTACGCCAACGAGGCGTCGATGGACGCCCTTCGGAAGCTGGAGAAGCATCTCCCCATCAAGGCGGATTCGATTGTTGGCACCTGCATCGATGGCGTGCATGGCGCTCGCGCAGCGGAGATCCGCGCCATTCTTCAGGACCCGGCGAACCTTCCTCATGAGGCGCGAGTGCGCCTCGGGCCGGAGCACGCCCACATGAATGTGTTCGCCCTCTATGACGGGGACGGGAAGTACGCAGGTCCCGCCCTCGCCTGGGGAATCATCACCGACACGGTTCAGATGGAAGAGCGAGAGGCGAAGGCGAAGGCCGCCGTCGTTCGAGTTCAGGAGGCTCTCGCTCTGCTCGCTCAAGGGAACTTTGACGTGACCATCGAGGAGACCTTTGAAGGTGACCTCGACGCTATGCGCACGAACGTGAACGGCATCGGTGATGTGCTTCGCGGGTTCCTCCACGAGGTGGGCAGCATGCTGAAGGCAGCCCAAGATGGCGATCTTTCCGTACGCGCAGACCCACGCAAATTCGGCGGCTCCTACGAACAGATGATTCTGGGCGTGAACCACATGGTCGATGCGCTCCTCTCACCGCTCTCCGCGATCCGAGAGTCCTTGGGGAAGGTCGCGAGTGGAGACCTGACCTCGTACATCACAGAGGAATATCAGGGCGAACACGGCGCGCTCAAGGCAGCGCTTAACGAGACCCTCGACGACATGAACAAGATTCTCTTTCATGTCTCGAACTCCTCCAACACCATCGCCAGCAGCGCCTCTGAAGTGGCCGCGTCGTCCCAAGGACTTTCCCAGGGCGCGAGTGAACAGGCCGCAACGGTCGAAGAGATCTCGTCGCAGATGACTCAGATCACACATCAAACGCGACAAAATGCTGAGAACGCCACGCAGGCGAACCAGCTCGCCGAGGCCGCTCGAGACGGCGCCCAGGACGGCGACCAGCAGATGGCTCAGATGGTGGCGGCGATGACCGCCATCGAAGAAGGCAGCGTGAACATCTCGAAGATCATCAAGGTCATCGATGAGATCGCGTTCCAAACGAACCTCTTGGCGCTCAACGCTGCCGTGGAAGCCGCTCGAGCAGGAGTGCACGGAAGAGGCTTTGCTGTGGTCGCCGAGGAGGTCCGCAACCTGGCGGCGCGGAGCGCGAGCGCAGCCAAGGAGACGGCGGAGCTCATCGAAGGTTCCATCAAGCAGGTGAGCGCGGGGACGCTCATCGCCAACGACACCGCCAAGGCGCTTGGCGCCATCGTCCGCGACGTTGGAAAGGTGACAAGCCTGGTGGCCGAGATCGCTGCCGCGAGCTCTGAGCAGGCGGACGCCATCACGCAAACGAACGTCGGGCTGGATCAGATCAACCTCGTCACCCAGCGAAACACCGCGACCTCGGAGGAGAGCGCGGCGGCGTCGCAGGAGATGCTGTCCCAGGTGGAGAAGATGCAGAACATGCTCTCCCAGTTCACGCTGAGACCACCGACGCCAGAAGGCGGGAATGGGATGCCCCAGAACTTCTCGCCTGAGATGATGGCCGCGCTTCAGATGTTCATGGCGGAGCGGGGTCTCAATCGAAACGTTCCCCCGTCACAGCCGCAGCCCAGCACGAACCACACTCGACAGAGCAATAACTCTGCGAACCATGCGCCTGGCGGGGCCACGCGAGTGATCCTCGACGCCACAGAGTTTGGGAAATACTGAGCGGGGCCATGCAGACAACACAAGCCAGCCCGATCTCACTGTCCGAAAACACCTTTACAAAGTTTCAGGAGTTCATTCATAGCAACTTTGGGATCTTCCTCGCTGAGCATAAGCGAGAGATGCTGGGGAGTCGCCTACGTGGAATCGTCGCGCGAAACGACTGCAGCACTTTCGAAGCGTATTTTGACCGCTGTCTCGTGAACGCTTCGGGGGCTCACCTCGAAGAGCTGATGAATGCGGTGTCCACGAACCACACCTACTTCAACCGCGAGTCGTTTCACTATGACGAGCTGAAACGACGACTCCCAAAGCTGGCAGAGCGAGCGGAGAAGAGGCAGCGACGAAAAGAGATCCGTGTCTGGTGCGCCGCGGCCTCGTTTGGGCATGAGCCATACACGCTGTCCATGATCCTCGCTGATCACTTTGGGAGCAGCTACAAGTCCTGGGACGCTGGAATCCTAGCGACGGACATCTCGGACAACGCCCTCGAGAAAGCGCGGCGTGGTGTATACGCCGACGAGGAAGTGATGGCGTTGCCGGCGGCGCACCGTGACCGTCACCTGAAGCGATTGCCGGGCGGTGAATGGGAGATCTGTCAGGCGAGGAAGACGGAAGTGACGTTTCGCCGCTTCAACCTCATGAACGAATTGCCTTTCAGAAAACCGTTCGACGTCGTGTTCCTACGCAACGTCATGATCTACTTCGACTCGGAGACCCAGAACGAGCTGGTGGCTCGGATCGCAAGACACCTCTACCCCGGCGGGCTCCTCTTCGTCGGGCTCGCAGAGTCGGTCTCCCGTAGCTCACCGGACTTTGTACCGGTGGCGAATGGCGTCTACGAACGGAAGCCATGACGATCCGGGTCTTGGTCGTCGACGACTCGATAATGGTCCGAGAGCTGCTCTCGAAGGGGCTCTCACTCGACGCTGGCATCGACGTTGTTGGGACCGCCGCAAACCCCTACGAGGCGCGCGACCGCATCGCAGAGCTAAAGCCCGACGTGATGACTCTCGACGTCGAGATGCCGCGAATGAACGGCATCGATTTTCTCCGTCGGCTCATGCCGCAGCAGCCCATGCCTGTGATCATGTTGAGCACACTGACCGCGCGCTCAGCCGACGTCACCATGGCCGCGCTCGACGCGGGCGCTGTAGACTTCGTCGCAAAGCCGAGCTCCTTCGGAGGTACGAGCCTGTCGACACTCATCCTCACGCTCCGTGCCAAGATCAAGTCCGCCTCGATGATCCGCCCGGAGCATCTACGACGGACAGGCGCTCAAGTTCGCCACATCGTAGATGCTCAGTGCCCGCCCCTTCGCGCGTCACCGGCGGAGCTCGTCGTGGCCATCGGCGCATCGACCGGCGGCACCGACGCTGTTCGCGATGTGCTCCTGGGACTTCCGATCAACTGCCCCGGCGTGGTCGTCGCTCAGCACATGCCGCCTGTGTTCACTCGGCTCTATGCAGAACGGATCAACAGCATCTGTGCGTTGACCGTAAGTGAGGCCATGGATGGTGAGCGTGTCACCCCAGGCTCGGCACTCATCGCTCCGGGCGGGCGTCAAATGCGCCTCGAACGAAGCGGAGGGATGTTGACGGTCCGCCTCGGCGAGAATGAAAAGGTGTCGGGGCACTCTCCGTCTGTGGACGTTCTCTTTGAGTCCGTGGCAAGGCACGCGAGAGGTCGTGCCGTCGGCGTCATCCTCACGGGCATGGGTCGAGATGGAGCGGCGGGCCTTCGCAAGATGCGTGACGCCGGCGCCATGACGTTCGGGCAAGATCAAGCGAGCAGTGTCGTCTACGGAATGCCTCGAGCGGCCATGGAAGACGGCGCCGTCGTTCATGAATGTGCTCTAAGTGACATCGCCTCCAAGATCGTGCGTCAGCTGTCGAAAACAGCGGCGGCATGAATGGACCCCGATGGAAAAATCACGTCACAACGGCAGGCACGGTCTAGTGGGTGAATTGAATGGAAATGAAGAACTCAAAGCTCTTCGTCGCAACGACGATGTCTGGGTTCTGATCGTGGAAGAGCTGGTTCGCGTTGGCTCCAACTACTACCGGCCACACCGTACGCAGATCCTGGGCCCTCGGGAGATCCTCAACACCGTCGCACGCCTGGGTAGCTCTGATCTCCGGGGCGCAGCAGAGCTCGCGATGTCCGGAACTCATTCGTCCTACCGAATCAGCGGCGGTCGACTCGAGGCATGGCACTCAAAGTCGCGCGCGAGGGTCAGACCTCCGCGAAACGAGGCGGCGCCGGAGAGCGGAGCTCTGCAGTCTCAGGTAAAGACCCTCGAGCATCGCGTTCGCAAAATCGAGGCGATGCTTAGAAACGGAATCGCGCGCACCAAACAGCAATCGCGGGTCAACAAAGACACGGCGGATAGCCAGAGCAACGACTCGCCAAGCAGCCGTAAAGGGAAGGCGCCCGTGAAGTCGAGTACCGGCCCAAACGAGGCCAGCCCTGATGCAAACGAGCCGAGCGCGAAGGAGCCGAGTGCTGGCGCAAACGAGCCGAGCGCGAAGGAGCCGAGTGCTGGCGCAAGCGACGCCGCGAAGGAGAACGTGTCCCCTGATCCACACTCTCCCGTCGACGCGGCTAGGTCCCCGTCGTGGAGCGAACCCAGTCCGTCACCAGGGCTCGCCGCGGCGCCGGAAGCCGAGGACGGGGTGCCCGTCGCTGCCGACGCGATCCTGACTTTCCCGACTTGCGCCGAATACGCCAAGGGGATCACGACTCTTCTGGACGAGGATATCGCGCTCGAAGAGGACGCGAGCTCACCCGATGTGCGCGCTGGCGTCTATTTCATGACACCGCTCATCGGTCGTGAAGAGGAGGTCATCGGTGCCATCGTCGTGGATCTGAAAGCCGTCGTCTCCCAAGGCGGCACACTGATCATGCTGGGCGAGTCTGCGCTCGATGAGATGGTGGAGAGCGCAAGCCCTTCCGACGACGTGATCGATGCGATGAAAGAGGTCGTCAACGTTCAGAGTCGATGTTTCAACGACGTCGAAGGCAACCCTCACGTGCGGATTGGCGAGTTTCGGAAAGTGGAACCCACCGACGACTGGCTGTCGACTACTGCGCACCGACTCACTCTCCTCGACCGTTTCGGCGGTCGAACTCTCCTCCTCTCCAAATAGACATAGAAAAAGGTTGAATAATGAAGGTACTCATAGTGGATGACTCAAAAACGATGCGAATGATCGTGCGGCGCAGTCTGCGGAAATGTGACGTTCCGGGAGGAGTTGAAGTCGTCGAAGCGGAAGATGGCATTTTGGCGCTTCAAGCCGTCGACAAGGAACATCCGGACCTCGTTCTCTGTGACTGGAACATGCCCAATATGAACGGCATCGAGTTCCTGGAGCAGCTGCGAGGCGCAGGCAAGAACACCCGATTCGGCTTTATTACTTCGGAGAGTACAGAGGAGATGAAGACCCGGGCGCGAGATGCGGGCGCCGATTTCTTCCTCAGCAAACCCTTCACTCCAGAGATGCTGCAAAACAAACTCTGCCCCTGAAGATCGATTCGTTTATGTGGCGAACAGAAGCGCTAAATGTCGGTCGTGATATAGTTGCGCATGCTCAAACAGGCGTCGCTCTTCCTTCTCCTGGGTCTCGTCGCTTGCGGCGATGACTCCACGACGGCCGCCGGTGATTCCGGAGCGCTCACCGATGCCCCCCGGCGTGACGTCGCCGAAGGGGACGACGCCGGCGGTGACGCGGGTTTCGGCGACGCGGCCCCCGAAGAAGACGCTGAGGTAGATACAGGAAGTGACGCGGGTCCCGAAGCGGACGCGGGAAGCGACGCCGGACCACGCCTGCCCGGCACGTCGGTCGAATCTTACGGCTGCGCTTGCGACGGCGTGAGTAACGACACCGAGTGTCTCCTCGCGGCGCTCGCGGACTTTGACGCGTGGGACAATCGCACCCTGGAGTGGCCTACGGACGCCACCTGCATCGCCGCCAATCTCGTCTGGGCGGCGCCCGCCGGCAGCGAAGACTCGCCCTTCATTCTGCGCGGAAACGGCGCCGTGCTGAAGGCACCCGATGGACACCCTGTTCGCGCAACTTCACCGTGGGACCCGATCATGCGCGTCAACGGCGGCCAGTGGCTCGTGTTCGATGACGTCAACCTGGACGGCAACCGCGACACGCGCGCCCCCGCGGAGAACCCTTCGCACAGCATCCTCATCATGAGCAGCCGCGACGTCCTCATCGAAAACATGAACTCAGTCGACTCCGTCACCGATGGCATCTACATCGCCGCCCGCAGCGCCACGGACCTCGAGTCACGACCGCAGCGCATCATCGTGCGAAACCCCATCGTGCGCCGTGCGTACCGAAACAACATCAGCATCATCGGCTGCGTCGACTGCGCGGTGACCGGTGATGGAAACGGAGCGGACTCAACATGTCAGCTCACCGGCGCCCAAGGGACCCCGCCTCAAGCCGGCATCGACTTTGAGCCCAACCGCGACAATGCCGCGCCGGCCATCGAAAACAACACCCTCGACGGTTGCTACATCTCCGGGAATTACGGAACAGGGATCTTGCTACACGACGCGGGTGAGCCAAGAGGGATCGTTGTGCGCAACAACACCGTCGAAGGTGAACGACGTACGTTCCGCGCGACCTGCGGAGCGGCGATGCACCTGGCCTCGGACGATGTGCTCATCGAGAACAACGTGTTTCAAAACTACAACATCGACCCCGAGTGCCGCGCGCTCTTCGACTGGGGCGCCCTCAGCGCCACGGCGTCCACCACGATCTTCCGCAACAACCGCATCGAAAACGTCCGCTTCGAATCTGGAAGCACTCATCTCTTTCGCATCCACCCCGCCAACCAAGGTGGCCACACCATCACGGACAACACCCTCGTGAACGTCGGCACGAGCGAAGGCGGCGACTGGTGCCTCGACGGGTCGGGAACCGCGAGCCGCATCGAAAACAACACCATCGACGGTGTGCTTCAGTCGCCAAACCCGGGCTGTCCGTGAGTTCGAACCTGAGCAATGGGCGTCGTTCAAATTTCGCAGTGTTCTACACCTTCTTCGACCGCCACTCCGCCGGCAGGTCGTCCACGCTCCACAGCAGCTTCGACTCCTTCAGGACGACGAGTCGCTGAGTCACTCCGCTGTCGCTCCTGCCGTAGATCTCAAATGCCTCCCCGCTCTCTGCGTCCCGTCCGACGCGCATGGCCGTCCGGTATCGCCGAAGGAGCTGGATGAGTCCTCCTACGCCGATGACACCCCAAACGATGGCTGGAACTTTGTATTTGTAGAGCCAAGCGTCGTCTTGGCTGACCCACATGACGACACCGAGAGCTGCGTAGGCAACAGCCGCGAAAGCGGGAAGCGGGGTTCGCCACAGCTGCGAGGCCCGCTCTTTAAGTTCGGCTCGCTCACCGACGTTGAGCATGAACAAACGTGGCTTCGGGGGACCCGCTTCGCTTGGCTGTCGGAGCGGCGCGCTCGCGCTTGCCACCTCGAGGACGTCCGGCTTGAGGAAGTCCTTCCGGTAGACGCCATCGACGGCAAAGAGATAGCCGGACTCCACGAAGATGCGCACTTCGTGCTCGCGCTCCGTCACCAAGGTTCCGTCACGAGCCAGACGAGTGAGGGCGGCGTCCATGCCGACGATGGCTTTCACGACACCGCGAAACACTTCGACTTCGCCTCGCGCCAGATCGCGCTTCAGGCCCTTGCGCCGCTTCCGGGCATCTTCCGCCAGCATCACCGAGACGATGGGCAGGATGACACCAAGGCCAAAACACCCAACGAGGACGACGGCCTGGATCTCAGTGCTCACGAGGATCCAAGCCATGGCGCCGATACTGGCAAAGGGTCCGATGAGTCCAAGGATCAGAAGCTGAAGAAGACGCTTGGTGCGCGCATGTAAATGGACCCGCTCATCCATCGACAGGGGCGTCAGGCCCTGGGACGAAAGACCGGCCCAGACTCGTCTCTTCGCGCTCATGGGGAAAACTACAGCGCTTCCTTCCTACGGACGTACCACAAAGTGGTTCATCGTCTCTGCGCAGAGCGTTTGCCGCAACCTTCTACTCTCCTTGGCGTAGGATGTTCCGAAGGGGCCTCGGGGGGGGGGGAGACTATGGTGACCCAGACATTCGACGAAACGCGTTTGCCCCGCGTCAT
>JBLHKB010000133.1:0-13690 GCA_047619315.1 Polyangiales bacterium | reverse complement strand
GTTCGTCGGCGCCACGCGTGAGGGTCAGGCGACCCTCGACGGAACCTGTGAACCCTCCGTCGGGCGCGACCGTGGCGCGGAAGATGGCGGCGCGGTCTGCGATGAGCGGCGCGTTGGGGGCTGTGGACGAGCCGCCCTGAACCATCCTGATCTCGACGGTCTGGAACGCCGAGAGATCACGAACGGTGACGGGGGCGAGGGGCTCATCAGGAAGCGGTCCGCTGTCGAAGGTGTCCGGCGGCGGGCCACCGTCGAAACCGGGTCCCGCGTCCGTTCCCGGACCGGCGTCAGGCCCGGGTCCCGCGTCAGGGCGTGGACCTGCATCAAACCCTGGGCCACCATCGAATCGGCTGCCGGAGTCGATGAGCTCAATGCCATCATCGAGGCTGTATAAACGCCCGGGCGTGCATGCACTGAGAAGGACCCCGCAGAGAGCAGCGTATCGGTAAAAGCCCAGATGGCGCATCACGGAAGGATAGCGCCAAATGAGGCTTAACCGGAGGCCCTGACGATAAAAACGCGAGGCCCCCTCAGATTCTGTGCTCAGGGATGGATTTCCTAGGAAACCGATCCCTGGACAAGACTAAGGGCTGAGTACGAAGGGGTAGGCGACGTCGAGGTTTTCACGGGTAAACCGGGGGAAGCGGGCGCTTTGAACGACGCTCTCCATGCAGTATTTTTCGTCTTCGCTCATTTCACCCTCGGAAGAGATCTCCAAGACTTCACCGGAGGCGCCGACGACGGAGATGCGGAATAGAACGCGGCCAGCGAACTGCGGGGCGCACCCTTGAACTGCACCTTGAAGAGGCTGCATCGTTGAGAGGATGGCGTCTCGGGTCGGCGTCTCAGGGAGCGGCGGAAGAGGTGCCTCACCACCCAAAGCGCGAAGACCCATGCGCGCGGCTTGGTTGTCGTAGTCGAGGTTCATGGCCTGCTGCAGAGCAGCGATGGCGCGGTCGTTCTGGCCGCTGGCGGCGAGGGCTCGTCCAAAGCCGACGAAGACGTCTGCGTTGGTCTCGTCGTTGGTCACCGATGCTTCGTAGGAAGCGACAGCACCCGCTCGGTCTCCGAGGGCGAGCTGTACGGCGCCGAGGGCCGCAAGAGTAGGTGCATCCGTGGGATCCTGCTGAACCGCCGCTTGGTAAGCCGTCAGTGCGTTGGGCATTCGGCCAGCACGTGCGAAAGCAGCACCCTGATTTCGAAGAGCCTGAACGTCGGTCATCTGAACAACCTGCGGCGTGCGCTGCGGGCCGGTGCGTCGAGGCGGTGTGGTGACGGGTGGCGCGACGACGTTGCTGTTGGCCTGGACCTGCGCGCCGGAGCTTTCGACACCCCACTCCACAAAGGCTGTGGAAGCACGTTCGCTCATATCGAAGAGACGTGCAGCGGTGGCCGGGCCGCCGCGGCGGGCGAGACCGACGGCGATGCACTGGGCCATTCCTTCGGTTGGACCGATGTGCCAGGCACGAATCTGCGCCTCTCGCTGATTTGCGCCGCCTGGGCACTCCGCGAGAAGTTGGAGGCGAATGCGGCCGTCAGCGTTGTTTGCGAGGGAGCGCGGCACGCCGAGCATTCCGTCGCGAAGCTTTGTGGAGATTTCTCGTGCGAGACGCCCGCGAATGCGCGCACTTCGAAGCGTCGATTGGAGCTGACGTCCGTCGTCAGGCGCGAGATAAGGAAGCGCGACCGGAGTCAATGTTGCGGCTGCGATGAGTCCGTCGCATTCGCCCATGGTGATGCCCCACTGGTGCGCACAACGAACGGAGGCGTTGCGACCACCGGCGAAGAGCACCTGCAACGTCGGGAGGTCGAGTCCCGCGCGCATGCGTCCGAGGACCTGCCCGAGACGCTGTTCATACTCAGCGCGTCCTTGGCCGGGTCCGGCGCTCGCGCCGAAGAGCGAGCGGTTCACCTTTTGACGGAGGTCGTCATAGACATCTCCTCCGCGCTCGGCGTTGGCTTCCATGATCTCATTGACGCCGCGAACAACGTCGCGGGCGACGTCGCGGGACATCAAGCCTTGCTCCACAAGTCTCTGAACGACGGCTGCGTCTTGGGCGCTCGCGGGTATAGAAACCGCCACGACTGTAAGGGCAGAAAGAAACGTAAGAAATCGTGTAATTGTGTGCGTGGAACTCATAAAGGCCCCTTGTCAAAGGCAGGGTTCGAAGGCGCAGCGTCGCTGCTCACCTACATAGACGCAGGATAGGCGCAGCTATTCTGATCGCCGCTCTAGCACCAAGGGGCGGCAACGCCAAAAGGTCAAAAATGCTCATTCGAAGCCTCTGATTGGCGAAGCCGTTGCCAAATGGGGATAGAGACCGGCGCTCGGACGGCGATCCAGGAGCTACTGGGCGCTCCTCCTGGGTACTGGCGAGGCCAAGGTGCGCCGCCTTTGCCGCCGCTCGACAGGAAATCGGAGCGGGAAACTCTCCTCAAGAAGGCGGTGGCGTACTTCGCCCTCTACAGCAGGACCGACAGCAGTGACCTCCTCGTCTCCTGGCGGAAGTCGAAAAGCATGATTCGAAGCAACGCCTTTCGATTCGACCACTTAGGAATGGCATCGCTTCAGCACCGCATGACTTGGTGAGGGAGCTGTCGCGACAAAGCCGGTGAGGCCGGTGAGCACTTGGCCGACTTCGAGCTCTCCCAGCCTTTTCTTCAACTCATGCGTCCGTGCTTTCGCGTCGAGGAGCGACGCCGGAGGACAGTTCTATGCCCATGAACAAGATTGGGACGATACATGGTCAGCGTACCTCGAGTTCGATGGCTACGTAAGCGCTCAGGATGTTGCAGCCGGCGGCTCTCTACGGCCGAAGCTCGCTGAGCTTCTCAAAGAAGGGCCGGCCTGTGACATTTGAGCGAGCTCAACGAGAGATCCACGCATGGTGAGTGAGCTCGTACGAGACATCGCGCGAGCGACGGGGTAAAAAGAGTGAGGGAGGAATCTGAACGAGAACGTGAGGCCAACGTATGAGTGACGAGATCGAAAACGTGAGGTCGACGGCGCGTGACCACTTGGCCAACGAGCGCACGTTCCTCGCGTGGGTGCGGACAGCCCTCGGCATCATGGGTCTAGGCGTCATCCTCGAAAAGCTCGTCGACACAGCGGGCACCACGGCGACCGTCGCGAGCATCGGCCTCGTCGCGTATGGCGCGATCGTGCTGGTGTACTCCTTGTACCGTTACGAACAGGTTGGGTCACGGCTTCGCGAAGGGAAGTTCCCAGTGGCGCGGCGGGGTCCCTTCTTGCTTGGACTTCTTGGGCTCGTGGTGATGGTCGGCGCTATCGCCCTCGTGCTGCTCTAGCTGACGAGCGCGCTACTCAGGGAGGCCAGCGAGAAGCGACTCGAGCGCACTTGCCCCTGTCGCTTGACCCGCGCCATCACCCCAACCGGGCGTGGCGCTGTGTATTCCAACCACCGCGCCGGTGGCAT
Organism: Polyangiales bacterium; assembly: GCA_047619315.1. GTDB lineage: Bacteria > Myxococcota_A > Polyangia > Polyangiales > Houyiibacteriaceae > JBCCRV01. Next base: position 10,253 of record JBLHKB010000133.1, on the reverse strand, counting down.
CCAGGAGAGGGGCCCCCGATGGCAAGATGGCTTCGTATCGCATCTGTTCTCCGTCGATGTCGACGAGCAGAGGCGTGGCGACCAAGCCTTGAGCGCTGAAGCCGAGGGCGACGAGATGAGCATCGCCGGCACTACCGAGGTTGACGACGAGGGGCACCGCCCGGTCGACTTCCACGAGGCCAACGTCCACAGCCCCGGTGGCTGGGTCAAAATCGGGATGACGCCACAAGCGACTGACGCGAAAACGTTGTGCGCCTTGGACGACCTCCACGAACGCGCCTCCGCGTTGACGCTGCTCGATCTCAAGTACGCAGCGAGCGCTGGTGGCGAGGAGCGAGGAGCGAACGGCGAAGGCAGTGCAGAACGGAGCATCTTGTCCACCGATGCGGCCAACGAGCTGAAGGAGGGCTTCTTGGTTCGCCGCGGCCACGCGGGCCGTGTCCGGCGTGGGGCTTTTTCCAATCACCACGATGAAGAGGACGATGGAGGCGAGGCCAAAGAGCGTGGCGAGGAGCGCGACCCCAGCTTTGAGGGCCATGGGCGTCTCATCGGAGCTCATCGCCGCCTTGGTGAGTTCACCGACCGTGGGCTCCCGCCGGCCCGACGATGGCGGCGTTTGCGATCCGGACGGGACGCCGTGAGACCGCGGGGCGGCCTGAACAGGCGCCTGAGCGGCTGGCGCCTGAGCGGCTGGTGGGACCCCCCAGTTTGGCGAAACCGGGGCGGGTCCGGGAGCCGGAGCCGGAGCCGGAGCCTCGCTTGCGGGTGGGAGCGGACCGGTTGCAGCACCGGGCAATGCGAAGGGAGTCGGTGCCCAGCGGGCGTGCTCCGGAGGCGTCGCCGGCGCGGGAGGCGAAGCAGAGAACACCGGAGCCGAGGGTGTCGGGACGGGGTCCACAGCGATGGGGACGGGGATGCCGGACGGCGTGGCCTGCGTCTTCGCGTATGAGAGATCGACGCTTGCGACCTCCACGTTAAATACAGCGCCGTCTTCACCGAGCTGAATCGTATCGCCGGAGGATACGATCTGGCGGCCGATCCGTTCTCCGTTGATGAAGGTCCCGTTGCGGCTCCCGCAGTCGACGACCACCCAATAGTCGTTCTGGACGATGAGCTCCGCATGACGCCCGGAGACGTCGAGATCCTTGTGAGCGTCGAGGGGGACTTCGCTGTCCGGCATTCGACCCATGCGAACAGGGCCCGCATGAAATTCGACGACGCGACCATCATGGGCGCCGCCAGTTTGACGAAGTCGAATCATGCCGATGGGACACCGAGAAAGAAGAGAACCTTGGGGTGAACCCTTCTCGCCTCGCTCATGGCCGTTCCCAAGGTCGCTCCTCGACGCTCAGAACGGGTTGCTAGGAACCGTTGACGGGGTCTCAGGGCGCACAGCGGGCTGCATGGCTGCAGGCGTCGTCGTCGTCGTCGTCATCGTCGTCATCGTCGTCGTCGTCGTCATCGGAGTCGGAGTGGGCGTCGGAGTGGGCGTCGGAGTGGGCGTCGGAGTGGGCGTCGGAGTGGGCGTCGTCGTCGTCGTCATCGGAGTCGGAGTGGGCGTCGTCGTCGTCATCGGAGTCGGAGTGGGCGTCGTCGTCATCGGAGTCGGCGTCGTCGTCATCGGAGTGGGCGTCGACGTCATCGGAGTGGGCGTCGTCGTCATCGGAGTCGGCGTCGTCGTCATCGGGGTCGGCGTCGTCGTCATCGGGGTCGGCGTCGTCGTCATCGGGGTGGGCGTCGTCACCATTTCCGAGGGTGGCGGGATCGAGGTTGCCTCATCCACGGGAGGCTCTTCGTCTTCCACCCCGTCTTCCACCGCATCTGTGCCAACTCCAACAGGCATCATTAAGTCGACGTCCATCGCCGCCCGAAGCGTCACCAGCTCCGAAGCGATCACGCTGCCGGCCACGCGTGCTTCCACTGTGTATGCGCCGGGCGATAGCTCTACTTCGTTGTCGAAGTTGTAGTCGAGTGGTCCGTGGTTGACGTCATCGATGAAGAGTTCGGCGCCCGCGATATCCGTGTGCACGGTGAGAGATACCGGCTCGGGGATGACTTCCTCAGGCTCGTCTTCGGGAACTTCAACGGGGGTAATCGTCGTGGTTTCGCCTTCGTCGCCGCCCTCGCCATCGCCCTTCATCACGAAGTACGCGATCACCGCGACCACCAGGATGCAGACCAACGCGATAGGCCAAAGCGAACCCTCGCCTTCATCGTCGCTTGAGGCGCGCACCTCGCCGGTGCCGCGCTTGACGTCAGCGCCCGGCTTGCGGACGCCGCTCTTCATGGTGGGTTCCCGCGGCGGCACCGAATGACCCATGACGGCATCGGGGGGAGGCAACGGATACTGCATGTACGAAGGCGTCACCGAATCTTCGACGGCTTGAAGGCCATCGCCGTCAAAGTCCGCGACGATGCACGTGATGTTGTCGTGGCCGCCGCCGGCGTTCGCGAGCTCGATGAGCTGGCGGGCCACGTCTTCCTGATTCTCCGTCTCCGCCATGACCTCCTGGATCATCTCGGCGTGGACCAAGCCCGACAGGCCGTCGGAGCAGAGCATGATGCGGTCACCGCGTCGTAGCTCAACGAAGGTAAGATCGACGGACACCTCTTCGGTGGTGCCGAGAGCCTGCAAAATAATATTCGAGTGCTCGAACGCTTCCGCTTCTTCTTCGGTGAGCTGTCCCGCTTCGATGAGCTGGTTGACGAGGCTCTGATCTTTTGTGATCAGCGTCAGGATGCCCTTGCGGAGGATATAACAACGCGAGTCGCCGACCTGGCCGACGAAGAGAAAGCGATCGATGAGGCCGGCGGCGGTGGCCGTGGTGCCCATGCCGCGTTTGGAGCGGTCCATTTTAGCGGAAGAAAAAATCCGGGCGCCGGCTTCTTCAACAGCGAAGACAAGGCGATGGGCGAACATGTCGCGATCTCTGGCGACGCCTCCGGCCTGCATGACCTCGTGAATCGTGTCGACGGCCATTTGACTGGCGACTTCACCTGCCGCGGCGCCGCCCATGCCGTCACAGACGGCGAGGAGCAAGCCGCGCTCGCCCACGATGGTGGCACGGCTCTCGTTCTCGTCGTCGGCAGCGGGGCCACGGATCTCAGCCTCCATGTCGACGGTGACGAGGTTGTCTTCGTTGTGCTCACGGATCAGACCGACATCGGTGGTGCCGTAGTAACGACACTGGATGATGCCGTCTTCAAGCGCGGCGGCGCCGACCTCGTCGTCGCTGTCGGACTTTCCGACGGACTCGTCGTCGTCGGACTCGTCGTCGTCGGACTCGTCGTCGTCGGACTCGTCGTCGTCGGACTCGTCGCCGTCGGACTCGTCGCCGTCGGACTCGTCGTCGTCGGACTCGTCGTCGTCGGACTCGTCGGACTCGGACTCGTCGTCGTCGGACTCGTCGGACTCGCCGCCGCCGCCCGTATCCTCTGTCTTCGCTTCGACGTCGTTCTTCTCTTCAACGTCGTTCTTCGCGTCAACGTCGTCTTCCGATTCGGCGTCGTCGTTGGTGTCTTTCTGCATTCGGCCTGCGCCCTCATCGATCGTGTCATCATACATGCCGTTGGCGCCGTCGGAGCCTTCAGCGGAAGAGTTCGTCGAATCGGACTCGACTTCCTCGTTGTCTTTGGATTCTTCGTCAGCGTCGCTCACGCGGGGCCTCCGGCGTCAAAACGAAAGAGGTGTCGGCCCAAACGAAACTGCTGGCCATTTCGGATCTGTCGTTCACCGCGAAGACGGACCGATGTGCCGTTTGCAGAGCCGAGGTCCCGAAGGGTTACTCGCTTGGTCCCCCGGTCGGCCACGAGAACCGCGTGCCGCCGTGAGAGAAATGGATCGTCAGTAAACACGATGTCCCCAGTTTCCCGTCCGAGTACGGTTTCGTCACGATACAGGTAATGAACGTCGCGGCCTACACCTTCCGTCGTGTACTGCACGAGTCGAGCAAAACGGGGCACTTCTGGGGTTCCGAAGGCCAAAACGCCTTTGGTGCGTGCTGGCCCCAGTGAAAGCTCCGAATCATCTAGAAGTTCGAGGCGCAGGACCTGCTGGCCCACCAGGATTCGATCGCCATCCCGAAGCTCGACGGCCTCAGTCAGGCGAAGATAGATGCCGTTCACGCTGGCGAGGTCTTTGAGAATAAACCCGTCGCCGTTCCGCGAGATCCGTGCGTGGCGCGGAGAAAGGTAGGCGTCCTCGGGGAGAACGATCTCCCCTTCGGTGCGGCCGATGTCGCTGTGTTCACCCTGGAGCGTGAACGTCTGACCGTCGGATCCGTCTTTTCGAATGGAGACGAGTCGGGCCGCCCCTAACGATGCGGAGACAGGCGAATTGGCCGCGGTGTTGTTCGTGGCCGGTCCATCATCCGCGATACCGCCCGGTCCATCGTAGGGCGCGCCACAGAACTTACAGAACGCCCCTCCGTCACCCACGCGTTGGCAGCCGGAGCAGGTTCGTCCTGGCTCGGCAGCGCCTTGCGGGAGCGAAGCGACGGTGCGGTCCGCGCCGGCATGAGGAGTTGGCCCACCTGGCGCTACGGGCGAAGGGGCTGGCTGAGCGGGAGCTGGCTGAGCGGGAGCTGGCTGCGCAGCGGGCGGCGGCTGGACAGCAGACTGAACGAACGGCGTGGGCGCAGGTCCAGCGGCAGGGGACCCAACCGGTGCACTCGGCGCCGAGGGTTGCGCGCTCTCAGCTCCCGCACCCTGAAGCGAGTTGCCACAGTGGACGCAGAATCGCATGTGCGGTTGGTTGTCACCGTGACAGCGGCCGCAACGCGTCATCTCTGTCGCACTCGCCTCTGCCAGGCGCGTGCCACACTGCTGGCAGAATAGACTGCCAGATCGGTTCTCTAAGCCACAATTGGGGCAGCCCATCGGCCGGGAGTGGACCCCGGCGGACCCCCCTAAGTCAAGGGAATCGGCGCTTCTTATGACACGGACACTCGCTCGCAGGCTCCAACGGGCCTCAAGAGAGGTGTTGGAGTTGGCTTTTGGCGACTCAAATCGGCGACTTTTGGGCGCCTAACGACGCTCAAGGTGCTTGGAGGAGAACCAAACCGAAGGTCAAAGAGGCGGCGACATCCACGCCGAAGTCGACGGCTCGGTCGACGCCATCGCTTCGCGAACGGAAACCATTGGTCGCGAACGCTCGAAGACTGAGCTGGGAGGTGAAGGCTAGGCGTGAGGTGAGCTCAAGTTCGACGCCCACGGTGCCTTCCACGCCCGCGCCGACTGCGTTCCGTCGGAAGACGTCCCCGAGGAGGAGAAACCCGAGGCCCACGCCGACGAACGGGTGGGCTAATTTTTCTTTGAGACCGTAGTAGCGAAAATGGGCCTTTAAGAACTGAACCGTGGTCAGCTCAAAGACGGCGTTGCCGTTGAGAAACCAGAGATCGTAGCCGAAGCCAACGGCGGGGCCTCGGGGCCAGCGCCATTCGGTGAGCGCTCCAACCCCGCCACCTCCGCCGAAAATGCAGGCGGCATCTGCGGGACAGAGGGGATCGCGCGCCACCGGAAAGACGAACGACATGTAGAATTCGCCGACGCGGTGGGGGCCCAGAGAATCCGGTGGGGGCGGCAGTTCGAAGGCTCCCGCGCCCTCTTGGGCGGCGACCAAGCTCGGTGGTGCCAGGGCGAAGAAAAGCCCCCCACAAATCCAGAACGTGATCACTTTGATTGACAGCACCGATTCACTTTCTATAGTCGCGGCCGTCGCGTCAAAGCGGGGCCAAAAAAGAATATAGCAGGTGATGGGTCATGGAGATCTACCTCGATAAGCGCGCAGTGCGACAAATCCGCCTTTCGGCGACGGATGCCATCGAAGATGGTGACAATGAGACCCTCCGGGAGGACCTCATCGAGCTCTTTAACGACGACGAAGTCGAAGAGATCGAGCGGCGCACGGATGCCGGGGATATCTACAGCTTTATAGCTGAGATCATCGACGAGTGGGATGCCGAAGAGGTCGACGAGCTCTTCGAGTTGCTCGAAGGGCAGCTCTCGGACGCAGACATCGAGTTGAAGTACACCGCGCCCGGCGGTGACGACGACGATGACGATGACGACGACGACGACGACGACGGTGAAGAGAGCGACGACGACCTCGACGTCTCCGACCTCTAATCAGCCATCGCAGTCCAGACGCGAGAATCGGTCGCGCTGAAGACGGTAAGCCGCCGTCCTTGGTGCGGCCTTTGAGCATCAAGTCCGCAACGATTCGACCCAGCTGGCTGTCTTCGACAGCTCTTGGCGGGTAGAGCAGCGCGCCCTGAAACGCATCGCCTACAGCGAAGATCTCTATCTTCTGTGCTTGGGCGTTGTGCTCCGCATGGATTCGATCGCTGAGAGATGTGCTCTAGACTGAGTGAATGGGAACTTGGACCGCGTTCTACGTCGGAGCCGACCTCGATCAGACCGTCGCAGGGTGCGCCGACTGGCTGCGCGAGAAGTCTGGGAAGAAAACCGTCGCGTGAAGGTTCGGGCCGCACCGAGGATAGTGAGATTCTTCAGGGAACTCAGAGCGTCGTGACCACCCCTCGGGAGGTGAGTCACCGTGCATCGCCACGCCCTATCCCTAGGTCATCGGAACGGTGACCGGCGCGCCGAGCTGGCCGTCTCGGTCGACCAGCCGAACGATCACATTGGATCCAGACGCGGGAGGAGACCTCAGGTCTCTCGGGCGACGCTGGCAACCGCCGCCCCAGTCGTAGACGCTGAGCCCGCCGCGGTCGGCGGAGATGACGCCGCCGCCGAACCCTCCCCGTTCCGAGTCGACAAGCGCGGCGATGGCACGACTGGGAGGCGGTGTCCTGAAGACGACGCGAACTTGTTCACGGACCCCCCGGCGACGCCTCTCCTCTCGTCGCTGAACCGCGCGCACGGCTGGGGCAGCCAACGCAGCCTCGGATGTGCGGGCCTCAAAACGGACGTGGACCTCGAGCCCGGCGACGCGGTACCTCCCGGGAGCCGGCGTACTCTCAGGGACGTAGCGCGCGACGAAGGACGAGAGGAGCTCTAGGCGGAGTGGAATGCTCGTGTCGCCTTGGTTGAGCGTCAGCTCGGGGAAGTCTACTCCACGCCCGCCCGCGCGTGAGCGGCTCGAACGAAGCCCGACGAGGAGCGCGCCGTCGGCGGCCAGTGGGTGATCGACGCCGTTCATCAGGTAGGGCTGAAGTCCACTGGGAGCGCAGCGAGCGCTCGCTGGCGTGGGCCCGACGAACATGAGGGCTGGGAGCAGGAGCAGAGACAGGAGGTTTCTCATCGTGAGAGTATGACACGATCACGGAAGGATCCTTGGGCCGCCTAGCGGCCGCTTGTAGATCGGTGAAGGCGTACGCGACGCCGGCGGCGCGCTTTGGTCCCTAAGGCCGGCTAGAGCCGGCGACAGGTGCTCGCGTTGGTCGGAGCGCACGGAACCAGGCACGCGGCGACGCATGTGGACCCCGTTTGCGCGTAGCCGTCGGGGCAGCCCCCGCCACAGCTCGTGACGACGGCCGCTTCGGCGAGCTCACAGTTGACTGAGTTGTAGCCGTTGCTCCCGCAGGGACCACACGTTCCATTGCAGCGAACCGCGGTCCGGGCGTGGGTGGAGGGGCACAAGGGGCCACAGACGGAGAACGTGCTCGTACAGTTCGGCGCACAAGTGATGGTGTTGTAGGAACCGTTGCATGCGCCCGCGCACGGACTCGACCCACACCTCACTGCGCTCCAATGGTAGCCCGCGGGGCAGCCGGCGGAGCACTTGTCGAAGGAGTCACAGCTGCATGAATCGCAAGCGCCCCAGGAACATGTGGACGTGCAGGTACGTGAGGTGCAGCTGCTGCAGACGCCGGTCTCGCCGGGGGTGCACTCACCCTCCCCGCTGCACGCGCCGAAGAGGTCCCATCGGCATGATTCGTTGCACGTGCGGCTGCGGCTGCCGCAGCGCCCGCACTCGCTATCTTCCGTCGCTCCTGCGGCGCACTCGCCTTCGCTAGAGCAGGCGCCCCATTCCCCCCATCCGCACCCCGCGTTGCAGAAACGCTCGCGGCTACCGCAGTTGCCGCAGGCTTCCTGTTCCCGAGTACCGGGCTCGCAGGTGCCAGCTTCGGTGCCACATGCCAGGCACATCCCTTCGACGCATTCGCCGCCTCCGGGACAAGGTGTGCCGGGGCAGCAAGCGGCGCCGGGGGTTCCACAAGCTTCGCACTGTGTTCCGTTGCACGAGAAGCCAGTCGCACAGGCGTCTCCGAGGCAGCAAGGTTGGTCCGTCCGCCCGCATGCCCGACAGGAGCCGCTCTCACAGACCAAGATGCCTCGGCAGGCTTCACCACTTGAGCAGCATTCGAAACCCTGAAATCCACACCCCATGTCGGGGCCGCGATCGAAACCGACATCCGCGATCCCCACGTCTTGCTCGTCCACACCAAAATCGGGCGTGGCGACATCGGGGCCGCACCCATCGCAGCGTTCTGTGTTGGCGAGGTTCGCCCCGCTCGCGCAGGCAGCGACGAGGAATGTCAGCGCGCTGACGCGAAGCATCCTGGCGAAGACGCCTAGCAGGGCAGGCACACCAAGAGTCCGTTGTGGAAAATGCGGTCGTAGAGGGTGTTGTCGCAGATCGGCTCACACGACCAGCGCTGCTCGTTCGCGAGGAACGTCGGAACCTGAGAGCCCGCGCAGACGATGTCGGGTGGTCCGGCGCAGACGCGGCGGAACCCGTAAAGGTAGCCGTAGCGCGCGATGTATCGGCACGTCGGCTCGCAGCGCCAGCGCCCACCAGTCTGGTAGGTGGGGTGCTGAAGCCCAGGGCATTCTGGCGGCGGTGGCGCGCAGACAAACCCGCCATCGTAGAGCTCCACCTGGACCTGACCGTCCGTGCATGGGCTCGAGCCGCAGGTCATCGGCATCACCGGCTCGTTGTCTCCCTCCTCGAGTTGAGGGGGGCCAACGATGGGCGCGAAGGGAGCACGTTCCGTGTAGATGGGCCCTTGTCCACTCGGGCAGAGCGGCGTCATGCAGGCATCGTCGCTCTCGCAATCCGCGTCGTCGCAGTCAGCTGTGCCGTCGCAATCTTCATCGGCGCCGCCCCAGCAGACGGTCTCCGTCGGCGAGCAGGACATGGTGCAGGTTGAGTCCTCACTGCAGGCCGGGTCATCGCAATCAGTGAGTCCGTTGCAGTCGCCATCGAGGTCGTCATCGCAGACCGTTTCAAGCTGCGAGAACGAGACACAGCGCGCATCGTCCTCATCGACCTGCCCGTCGCAGTCTTCGTCGAGTCCCGTCGCGCTGATCTCGACGCCCGGCAGCGCCTGGTCGACGCATAGACCCCAGACCCCAACCTCGCCCTCGGGTTCGCAGGCTTGCTGCCCGGCTTGGCACTCGCCGACACCGTCCGAACCGACCGGCCCGAGCCAGCAGGGGCGGACCGTTCCGACCGTGCATTCGCAGCCATTGTCGATGCGTCCGTCGGCGTCATCGTCGACCCCATTGCCGCAGACCTCCGTGCGCGCCTCTCCCAGACCGGGACCTTCACCGGCATCGACGCCGCCGTCTACGTTCGTCGTGGTGTCCGTGACCTGCGAATCGCGCGCCGCGTCCCGACCTCCCGCGTCCCGACCTCCCGCGTCGCCACCGAGCGTCCCGCCTTCACAGGCTAGGAGCAATCCCGTCAGGAGCGCTAGGTTTTGTCTCATCATCTTCTCACTCTACGTGATCTTGGCCATGCCGTGGAGCGCCGTGCTGAAATCAATGAAGGCCTGCGGGGTCGTTTTGAATACGGACTTCGTGTCGACCTACTCAAATCAGGGTGCGTGGAGCCCAAAACTTTCGGCTTTGTTTGCGCTTTTTCGACACTGGGCTCTTCAGCGCTTCGATCACGCTGACGTGCGCCGTTCGCTTTTGGCCTACCGAAAATGGTCGAGCGCCAGGCTCAGAGCGGGTTGTCCGAGCATCAAACGCACGGCCTGGACGAGAGACCCCTAGGCCTTCTAGAATGGGTTTATGAGAGCGTTTCTACTGGTCGTCGCGTTTGGCTGTGGATCCGCGCCCCCTATCGAAGCGCAAACGGCGCAAACGGCGCAAACGGCGCAAACGGCGCAAACGGCGCAAACGGCGCAAACGGCGCAAACGGCACAGCCAAGCGAACCTAACGGAGAACCCGTGGAACCAGCCAACGATTCAGACGGGCCCGTCGTCGCCTACGCCATTGACGGCAACGGCGTCGATGAAGCGACCTTCAACGCACTCTTCGAGCGTCTCGAAGTGGATGC
>JBLHKB010000132.1:0-13737 GCA_047619315.1 Polyangiales bacterium | reverse complement strand
CATCCGAGAGCATGCCGGCGATGGGCGTGGCGCCGTAGGGGCGCATAGCGTTGGAGAGAAGCGCTCCCTGCACGTCACGGTTGACCACCGCGATGGGGTCGATTCCTTCTTGGCCCACAGAGACAAGACGGCCGGCTGGGGAGTCCTCGTTGCGCGCTCCGTTGTCGATCATGTAGGGCTGACCACATCCGGGGAAGGAGAATGGCCGAGGATCCGCGTAGGAGTAGCCACCCTGGCTCCGACTGTTCTGCACGCCGCGGGCGGCGAAGTCGGTCTCTGTCATGAGCTCGCCGGCACCCGTGAACGTGCTGGTGGCGTCAAACGTCATCAGGCCGAACTTGGCGCGGTCACGATAGATATCGAGAATACCATTGTCCTGCTGGCAGAAACCGGTGTCGCCCACAGCTGGAGTCGAATCCGCCGAACAGGTCAGACCTGGAGGACATTCTATCCCCGTGAGACACGCCACACCTTGCATCTCTACGTGGGGCAAGAAGTAACGATAGTCAGGCTCGCGATTGAAGGAAGCCTGGGATCGATCCTGAAGCGCACAGGCGTAATTTTCGACGCTGCCCGTGAGTGCTTCAATGATGGTGCTCCACCGGTTTCGCTCCGGCGAACGCACGCTGCAGTCCGGCATGCATTCCGAACAGGTGGGTGTCACGCACGCGCAGTCCCCAACCTTTTCCATCGAACCCGAGGAGTCGATGAGCATCATGATCATCGGCGGAACCGAGCGAATATCGGGCCCCTGAGCACTTGCGGGGCTCGTAAAAGCTCCCGCTAGAGTGAGAACGCTTGTTGCTGCGATAAATCGCGCTGCGATGCAAAATTGTCTCTTCATGCTGATCCTCATCATTGCCGTCCGATCGGTCCGCTAATAGCGAAGGCGCGCGCGTCACTCGCACCCTCGTGGTAAGCCCGGTCGCCCGGTGTGCCGGACACATGGTCCGACGGAAGTCGTGTTCGCCCGCGCGAAGTGTAGGTCGCTCCAAGATACTCAAGACGTCCGCCACCTTGAGCCTGATCTCCAGGCACGGCGCGAACGACGCGATGTCGGTCGTAGACATCGACCATCAACATGGTGTCGTAGATGGCACGTGGTCCGAGGTTGGCTTCGTCTTCAACGGGCAACGAAGTCAGCGTCGAGAAGTCGAGGGCGTCAAAGCGGTGGGCGTCCGCTCCGTCGCGAAGAGGTCGCTCAAAGGGAGCGAGGTTGAGCGCTTGGCCGCCGCCTGCTCGGTTCGCCTGAGACGACTCGGTCATGGCGCGCCGGAGGGCATCCGCCCCGTAGTAATCGACCCAAGCAAAGGCACCCTGAACTCCCGCTTCGCCCACGTACTGTGTCTGCATGGCCTGGCGACTGAACCCTGCCGCCCGAATCTCCGAAGATGTGGAGTGAATGGCGAACACCGCGGTCGCCGTCGTCATCAGCAAGACAAGCATCACGACGAGCATGACAGCACCCTCTTCGCGCCGAGCGCTTCGACGATGTGCGGTTGGACGATGTGCGGTTGGACGATGCGCGGTTTGGCGACGTGTAGCTGGGAGATATGGGTTCATAGACTTCACAGGACGTTCGGCAAAAAGATCTCGGCGCGAAGACCGCGCACACGTGCAGCCCCCGGGCGGTCCGGGTTGACTTGGTAACGGGTCAGAGGTGCTCCCGCTGCGCGCGGTACAAAGGGGAAGCTCTCGTCTTGGTCCGCGGTGCGATTCGCGACGTTGATAATGACGGAGCGAACCTGCTGGGGATTGTTGAGCGTGAGCGCCTGCGCCGCGAGGTCATCCATGCGCACGATGGTGGGTGGAAGCCCTGGCGCGCCGTTGATGTCGGCGATGATGTCCACATCGAAGTTGGCGACGAAGTCGAGAACGATGCGCTCCGAGTTCGGGATCGGTGATGCGGCGGGGTCGAAGGCGACCTCACGACGAATCAACACGCTCGGGGTCGTTCCGCGCTGAGCGTCAAGAATCTGCTGAGGGCCGTCGCCGAAGATGTTAGCAAGATTCACGGAGCCATCGCTCGCGTCAACAACAGCGTACTCGACACGCATGAGCGGCGAGATAAACGATTGGCGTAGGGCGCCGCTCACGCAGTTGCCGCTGCCGCTGTTCAAGCTGGGCGTAAAGTTGACGCTCAACGTGCTGGGGTCCGTGCTCGTAATGCGCAGGAAGAAGTGGTCGCCGTCCGTGTCTTCGATGTGCAAGTAACGACCGGTGCGAAACACATCGTTGAAGATCGCCGCGTCAAAGTCGGTCCCGGGAATTCCGAAGGAATCACGGAAGCCTTGGGTGCTCCCATCGATGCGCGCGAGGGTTCCAATGGCGCTGGCGATGACGTAGCGGCTCGTCGTCGCGTAGTTGCCAACCATCGTGACTCGGTCGGCTTCAACGCGGTTGGTTGCGGCGTTCGGAAGGCTCCCCGTATCAGCGCCTTGAAGGACCTGAATCGCTCCAAAATGCTGGCCGTCCGGCATGGGCAGACACGTTCGCGCCGTGGCTGTGTTGGGCGAGCCGAGGAAACCAGCGCGCTGCACATCGAGGCGGATTTGCTCGACGGCCATGCGCGTGGCCATCTGGGCCTGGGAGATACGCTGCTGCTCGTGGAAGTTCTGCGAGGAGGCTTTGCTGATCGTGTACACGCTGCTGATCGCGATGAGACCCGCGACGAGCGCGACCATAAGTTCGATGAGCGTGAAGCCCTGCTCGGACTTGTTGATTGCGGACCGCTTCATTGTGGTCTGCTCCTCCAGCGCACAAGCGTTGAGGCGTAGAGCGCGTGAATACGAGGCGACACGGTGGCGAGCTCTACGCCCACCAAAGCTTCGCCGCCGCCAGATCCGCAGTTTGGAAAGAGATCCTGGTTCGTATCCCCAGCGGCGCCGTCGCCTCGTCGGTACCAGAAAGTGCGGACATCCACTCGTACCACTTGGTTTACAACCACCCAGCGCGTGTTGATGTGGGTGCAGTAGCGAATGTCGCCAATGACGTTGGTGTCTTGGCCATGCCAGTCAAAGCCAAAGCTCTCCGTGGGGTCGGGCGAGGTAGGTGCGAACCAACCGGAGTCGCCGGCTACAGGGGTCGCCTGAATGTAGTTGGTGGCAGCGATGCCGTTTGGATCACCCGTCACATTTGATGTCCAAGCCAGGCCATCACGACGAACCCGCTCGACCCAAATGCGTGCGACGTTGGTCGCCGTCGTCATCCGGCGGGCGTTGAGGTTGCCACGGGTGGATGCCTGCTGCATCGCCAAGATGCCGACGGAGCCAACGGTCAAAATGGCAACGGCGATCATGACCTCGATCAGCGTGAAGCCAGCGCTCTTGGGAGCGATCTTCCCACGACCTACGGTTTGGATTCGACGCTTCATCGCTGAATCCTCGCGTCGGATCCAAGCGGTAGAATCACCCGGCGCGCTACGCCCTGCTCACCGTCGTTGTTTCGACGTTGAATAGAGAAGCGAAAGCCGCCCTGAAGGGAGCCGCCAACATCGGCGTTGTCGGTGAGGAAAATCCCGCCAACATTCCGTCGCCAGCGCGTGATCCCGGTCGGCTCAAAGCACACCTGGACGCCGCCGGGAAAGTCCGTGGCCTCCATCTGGTAGCGTGAAGTTCCAAGACTCTGGCCATCCGCCTCGACGCTATCGATGCACATCTCGTTTGCTTCGCAATCGATCGCCGTTAGCGCTGGCCAGTTGTTGGTGATGCAGCGGTTGTTGATACCTCGGTACACGGAGAAGACCCCATCACCACCGTCATCGGCTGGATTGAACACCAGGAGATGAGCGCGTCCGTAGCCAGCGGCGGCGGCTCGAGCTCGGCGCATAAGACGCACGATATCGTTGGCCACCTCATTAGTATGGCCATCCGCACGAGCGGTGCCGATCGTTGGAGCCGCAAGGGCCGCGACCAACGCAATGATCCCCACGACGACCATCAGCTCGAGGAGAGTGAAGGCGCGCTCTTTTTGCCGGGGTGTGTGCAAGGGGGACATAGGCAGGTCAAACCTATGCAAGGGTCGGGCCTCACCCTCGTTAAGAGCTAAGAGCCTGTTTTTATTAGACATGCGATCATCCAGGGAATCGAAATAGGGCAGCAAAGGATGAAGACCCTTCATGCCTATGCAAACTTTTCGGGATCGTATCGGCTCCCCTAGAGAGCTGCGAAGAATCCGTCATTCACTCACGGTTTGACGATTTTGCTCGTGCGTCCGTAGATGCTGTGCCGAGAATCCCGCACGAAAGCGCACACTGTGATGGACGCCGCCTTGGCCAGATCCACCGCCATCGTGGTCAGTCCTTTCCGCGTAGCGATGAAACCTATCCCTGCTGCTGCGGACTTTTGCACCACTTCGAAGCTCACTCGACCGCTCAAAGCCATGAGCCGAGCTTCCTTGAGTGAGCCATCGAGGAGAGCACGGCCCACCACCTTATCGATGGCGTTGTGGCGCCCGATGTCCTCATCGAGGGACAGAAGGTTCAATTGTGAATCGAAGAGCGCTGCGCCATGGATCGACCCAGTCTGCTCAAACAGCGTCTGGCGGGAGGTCAGCGTCTCCAGGGCTGATCGGATCTCTGCTCCAGTGAAGTCTCTATGCTCTGTCGGAGCGCAGACTCGATGGATCAAATCCGTGATCTGCTCCCGGCCACACACTCCACAGCTGGATGTGCTGAGCGTTCCCCGGCGGATTCCGTCGCCGAGCTCAAAGTGAAAGCCGGGTCCAGGCCCTACCTCCATGGTGTGCTGAGCGGCCTGCGACTCCACGTCCCCGCAGTGAACCATTGTCCCCAGATCCGCCGCGGAACGGATCAATCCCTCCCCCAAGAGAAACCCAGCCACCAGCGCGTGGTCCGAGCCCGGCGTCCGCATCGTGGTCGCGATGGTCTCACCCACCACTTGAATCGTTAGCGGCGCCTCGATCGGCAGCGCGTCAGAGCCGGTGCCGATCTCCCCTGCTTCAATTCGACGACGTTCCCGCCGAGCGATGCGTCCTTCTTTCATCATGAGGAGCCTACCGCACGTTCAGCTCAACGCTTCGCTGGTCTCAAGTTCCTTTCAGGGTCCGATTCAAAAGAGGAAAACGCGTAAGCCAGGAGGAACCCAGAACTTTCCTCGCCGAGAGGTGTCGTACCTATGCGCGGCGGCTACGCTGACGCGTCGACACCATGGATGAGGCGAAAGACAACGTGTCTCCGCAGGAGATCGCAGCGATTCGAAGTCGCGGCCCCAAGTGGGCTGCCGTCGTGACGATCCTTGTCGCAGCGCTCGGGTTTCTTATTTTGGTGGCGCCGATCTTCCTGACCCGTTCTCAAAAGCGAACACTGGCGCGTCTGTGGCGGGGCGAGATCAACCTCGCGGGCGAGCAGCTGTTTGAACCTGAGCACCCCACAGGAACGGACGGCGTCCCATGGCGGGAAGTCCACGCCTCACTCATTCCCCGGTGGATGGTGGCCCAAGCCCACCGGCCTAAGAACCCGTCGGTTCGCTCCCGTGCAGATGTGCGTAGTGAACGCGCTGCCCAGCGTGCCTACACGCAGCTCCGCTACTCCCTCGGCTCCGACCAAAACCTCGTGCGCATCCTCGATGAGCTCGAAGGCCACCTCAGAACGGATCCCGTCGGCCAAGCAGGGCGCATCGACTACCTACTCTGGGCATACAACCACTACCTCGACGAGTCCGAAATTCCATGGCGCATCGAAGCCACCATGCACATGCGCGAAGACGGTCGACCAGCGTTTTACACGCGCAGCTATGAAGTCCTCGAAGACCTCATGACGACGAGCGGTCGCTTGCGCCTCGTCCGCCGCGTGGACCTCACCAACATCGAAGAGGGGTTTCTAGGTCACACCACAGGTCATCGCGAAGGCGCCCTCGTGATGATGGACCGCAACCTCCACTTTGCGGTCCAGCAGGTCTGGCCGATGCTTCACGCCGGTCTCGACGAACGCCTCCCGCCGGAGCTTCGAAACGTGGCGCCCTTCGTTCGTGAAGAAGCCGCCGCCGCGCTCCCTCCTGGGCTTCTCGCGCTCCTCCAAGAGACCGCCGTCGACGATATGGCGCTCATCGAAGTGGCCGATTCGATCCACGCGCGCAGCGAATGTGGGTCGAGTTTCCGCGTGTACGGCCTGCCCTGGAACGGCCTCGCTCCGCCCGATCAACGGGCCCTCGTCGACGCCCTCGGTCGTTCGCAAAACACCGAATGCCCAGAGGTGACGCTCAATGAAGCCGCGCGCCTCATCGGTGCCTCGCAGCGACTGGGCGAAACCAAGGACCTCGCCATCGCTGTGGAGTACCTCTCCACATGGGTCGCCGGCGCCGTCAGCATCCACGAGCTTCGCCACGTCGCCGACGGCGCGGGGGATCACAGCGGCGACGACGAGACGTTTTGCGCGGGCTGCCCCGAAGGCAGCGACGACGCCACCCGGGACGAACTCAGCGCGTACCTCGCGTCTTTTGCCGCGCCGGGCCACGGCTACCTCGCCTTGGCCCAGGCCTGCGCGATGGAACACAACAACGTCGGTGGCCTCAGCGCCCACGCCCAAGCGCTCGCCCTGGCCATCCCCGACATCGTCGGCGGCTCATGCGCCGGGCCGATTCCAGATGATCTCTACGCACGCTCTCGCGAGGTAGAAGCACTCTACTTCGGGGCGCGACAGCCCGTTGAGCTGCCGTCGGACTTTCCAGGACGTCTGCGTCTCCTACGCTGAGGCCAGCCAGCGCCGAGAAGGCTAGCTTAGAACGCCCACGGGACAGGCGACGCCCATGCCGCCAATGCCGCAGTATCCGTTCGGGTTCTTCCCGAGGTACTGCTGGTGATAATCCTCGGCGTAATAGAACTTAGCCGCGTCCACGATCTCCGTCGTGATGTCGCCGTGTCCCGCCGCCGTCAGCTCTTTCTGGTACGCCACCTGCGTGGCCTTGGCGAGCTTACGCTGCTCGTCCCCGTACGCGTAGATGCCCGAGCGATACTGGGTGCCCGTGTCGTTGCCCTGTCGAAAGCCCTGCGTCGGGTTGTGACTCTCCCAGAAGACTTTGAGCAGCGTCTCGTAGGAGACCACAGCTGGGTCGAACACGACGCGGACCACTTCGTTGTGCCCAGTGCCGCCGCTGCAGACCTCTTTGTAAGTGGGGTTCGGCGTGTAGCCCGCCGCATACCCAACCATCGTCGAGTGCACGCCTTCGAGCTGCCAGAATTTGCGTTCGGCGCCCCAGAAGCAGCCCATCCCGAACATGGCCATCTGCATCGGTTCAGCCCACGGACCGTTGAGCGAGTTCCCGTTGATGAAGTGCTTCTCACCGACGGTGATTACTTCAGCGCGGCCTGGAAGGGCTTTTTCGGGAGTGGGCAGTTGAGACTTACGAGACGAAAACAGCATGGCTAGATTCTGGTGCCCGAATCGTCAGGCGGCCAGCCTCACGCGCTCTTTTCTGCGTAACTCGCAGCTTTCAAGCTGCAGCTTTCAGGCTAGCGGTTGTGGTAAGCGCAGCCCTGGTCAGCTTCGGCTTCGACCGCGACGGGCGCGGACTCCGAGACGGCGCTGCAACTCGAGCTGCAGGCGCCGCAGGTGAGAGCTTGAGCGGCGCTGACGCCGGCGAAAGCCACCAGGGCAATCGCTGCCACTTTGGCGCCGCGTGATGCTGCGTTCCAACGAACAGACATAGCTTGGCGAAGGAGACCGACGAGGGAGGTTGCGCGCTTCATGAGCGGAGTTTAGGGCCGCGTTCGCCAAACCGCCAGCTTTGGTGCTCCGGATCCGGCCCCAGCCGTCTCAGGATCAGCCTTCGGCGGGGTTTCGGTGACCCAGCGTCAGGACCGCTGATGCCAGCGCTACGCCAACAATAAGAAGCCCAATGGCCGGCGTTGAAGTGCCTGAGAACGAGTCAGCTCGCAGTAATTCGAGGCCGAGTAACGCCCCGCCAAACGCAAACGTCACCGCGGGCAGCGCCAAGCCTCCTCCGCGCAGGCGAAACGCGAATGGCAGCGCCACGATGCCCGCCAACGAATGATAGAGCGCGACGGGGTGCGTGGGCCGTGAGTGCGTCGAAGCCGCGTCGACCAGATCGCGAGCGCGATGCGCGATATGCGCTGGAGATCCCGTCGGAAACGCTCCCCAAGACGCCAAACCTTCGCTCGCCAGCGTCCCGTAGAGCCAGCCATCCAGCCAGGAGCCCATGCCGCCCAAGATCCAAAGCGCACAAAAAGCCGGCGCATAGGTGTCGCGTGCGGAAGGCGCCAAGACCGCAAACATCAGCGCACTCACGCCAAGTCCCACAAACGCGCCCGCAGCTCCGGCAAAGGTCGCGACCATTCCAGCAAACGCGCCGGAGAACGCCGCCCCGGCAAACGCCCGCGCCCTCACTTTGCGCGAGCTCTCGTGCTCCGCGTGCACCACCAAGTACCAGGCGATGAGCATCGCCGCTGACAGACACACGCCGTAGCTGCGAATCGCGAGGAAGTCGCCTCCCGGGAGACCGAGCCGAAAGATCACCGGGTGCACAAGCGCACCCTGGACCGTCACGCGATGAGCATCAAGTTCGCTGCATGTGCTAGCCCAACTTCCGTGGACGCACGCGAAGACGAGACCGGCGTCACCTTCCCGGTTCGCGTCGCCCCACGCGCGAGCCGAACTTGCGTGCTGGGTGTTCATCAAGACGCGCTCAAGGTGGCGCTCTGCGCGCCGCCCGTGGATGGCAAAGCCAACGCCGCTCTTATCCAGTTCCTCTCCAAGCAGCTCGGCGTACCGAAGCGCGCGGTAACACTCGTTCGGGGCCTGACGGGGCGAGACAAGCTCCTTCGCGTCGAGGGCGTTTCCGCCGCAGATATAATAGCCATGGCCGAGGACGTCTGAGCGCCCCCTGAACAGGGCGTCGGTCCCTGTCTCTGCTATACATGGGGTGTGCCTCGCATATTTCTTCTTGTCCTTTTAGCCCTCACCCTTGCCTGCGGTGACGACTCCAACAGCGTCGACGCGGCCACGGACGTCCCTCCGGGCTTTGTCGACGGCGGCCCCGCCGACGCACCTCGCGACGCCCTCGCCCTTGAAGCCTGCGCCGACCTCGACGACGCCACGCTCGTGCGACACCGCTCCGTCCCCGGCGGACGCCAAGTTCACCTGCGACTTCGCGACGGCGAAGGTCGGCCCCTCGATGCGAGCTACGCCGGCTGCATTCGAGTCAGCGACCCTGTCGCAGGCCGCGCCGTTCCACTTTGGGCACCCGCCGAAGCCGGCCCAGGAGCCACGCTCATCGTCGCGCAATGGGCCCCGGGTTCCATCGACGCCTCCCGCGCATTCATCGACGCGTTTGTCGCCGCGCGCCCCCCGGACGAACAGGTCGCCGTTTGGGCATGGTCCAGCGCGCTCATTCAGGTGGTCCCAGCGACGCTCGACCGCGGCCTCATCACATCCCGCCTCGACACCTTCTTCACCGCCGACGACGCGGCGCCGATGGACATCGAGGTGATGGCCAACGAAGCCGCCGAAGAGTGGGAGAAGATCGCCGACGACTCGCTCCTCGGCGCGCGCTCCATCCTCTTTGTCGCGCCTGAGCTGACCCTCGGCGCGCGGCCGAACATCGACCGCGACGCCATCACCGATCACTGGATCGTCGCCGGCGGAGACGGTGTCGCCCCCGACGTATTCACCGGCGAGGTCGTCGAAAGCGCGGGCATCATCTCGAGCTACTTGAACTCAGTCCGCGACGCTGGCCTCGCGGCGCTGTCTTGGTGCGACAACGGCGCACCTCTTGATCTGACTTTCGAGAACAACGGCTTCGACAGCGGCGACGGCTCTCTCTTCCGCACCACCATCGGCACGGCCGCGCCTGAGCACATCGACGCCACCTGCGATCGCGCCGCAGCCCTGAACACAGAGCTCCCAGCGCGAAGGGCGATCACGATGACCTTCCCCGGCGAGCTCCGAGCCATCTACGACCAGCGAACGGCGGACTCGAATACGGAGCCCTTCGCCGGCTTCCTTCAGCTCAACGGCTGGCCCACACCGGCTCCCGTGATGCTCAACTACCGCGGCCGCTCATCGCTCCCTTGCGCTCGCAAGAGCTTCAGCGTCGACCTGGACGGCGGCGACGCGCGTGACTTCGTTCCCGCCTCCGGCAGCGACGAGTTCTACCTCGTGAGCATGTGCCTCGACATACACTACGTGAACCAGATCAACGCCAACGACTTGCTGCGCCCATGGAACGCATGGCGCATCGAGCAGGAGCCCGTTGAAGTCCGCGTGGATGGCGAGAGCCGCGGCCTGTATCTGTTCGTCGAGAAAATCCAAGACCAGATGTCCCGCGACGTCTCGCTCGCGCGCGCTGTGATCAGACGCCGCACAGACATCGACGGCGCAGCGCCCGACATCAAGTGGTCCTTCGACGACGACGACGGTGCCGCTTTCGATCGCTACACGGCGTTCCTCGCGTCCTTCGAGGGGCTCAGCGGCGCGGCCCTTGAAGCCGAGCTTCGCACGCGCCTCGACCTCGACACCTACCTCCGCTGGATCGCGATGATGTCGCTCCTGGAGAACGGTGACTACGTCGACGAGGCCTACTTCATCGAGACCGAGGGCATCCGAGCCGACCACACGACCGTCCCTTACTATGTGGTCCACGGCTGGGACGCCGACGACCTCTTCAGCGCGTGCCACCACAGCGGCCGCTTCGCCATCGACGATCCACGAGGCCTCCTCTACTGCAGCGAAGCCCTCATCGACCACCTCATGTTCGCCGACGAAGACCTCTACCGACTCTACGCCGCGACGCTCCGCGAAGTCGCCACGACGGTAACCCCAGAGCTCTTCAACGCCGTCACGGACGCCAACGCCGTGCGACTTCTGAATGTCCTCGACCGCGACGAGACCGCCGCCGCGATGGTTGAGACCATCGAGACAACGCCAGCGTTCGCCACCGCCGCAGGCGCCCGCACCACCATTGAGAGCGCTACGACGGCGATTCAAGCCAAGTACGCCGCGCGCCGCGCTCTTGTCTTTGAACGGCTCGAGACCTACGAGGCTTCTCTATGACGCGTCTACTCATCGCATCGCTTTTACTGAGTCTCGCCTGCGGCGACGACACCTCGAGCACGGACTCTGGACCTACCTCGGATGTGCCGCTCGTAGATGTGGGTCCGCCGATGGACGCGAATGTTCCTGGGCGAACGTGGGAGATCTCGGCGCCGACCGCCGTGCCTGCAAGCGCTCAGCTTGCCATTGTGGTTCGAGCCATGGCGGATGGCCGTCTCGACACCAGCGCCGATGGAGACTTCAACATCCCCATCGAGCAAGTGGATGTCACGCTCCAGTATACGGTTCGGGTCCGCAGAGGGATTGGGTCCCTGACCTACTCGAAGATGAGCGTTCCCGATCGAGCATCTGTTCGTATGGGTAGCAGCGAGTTCAACATTGAGGATCTTCCTGATGCCCCCACCATCGTCAGCGGCGAGTTAACGAACTTCGGCTGGTCCGGCGTCATCCAAGTCGATGCCAACGTCACGGTCCCCGCTGGCGAAACTCTCACCATTGAGCCGGGTACCATCGTTATGACGGCCTTGGACCGCAGCATCATCGTCGACGGCGCCATCGAAGTCGCAGCCGGCGGCCCAATGACGCTCTTCACGTCCATCAACGAAGAGCCCTGGGGCGGCATCGTCATCAATGGAAGCGCGAGCTTCGAGAACACGGCGTTCGTGAACGGCGGCGGCAACGAAGGGCGCGCCTTTGGCCACTCCGGAAGTCAGCCTGTCGTCTTTGGCGAGGCCGCCAACGTCACCCTCCGCGACATCGTCATTCAAGACGGCCCCGGCAAAGCCCTCGGCGCACGCGGCGGACAGTGGACCATCGAAGACAGCCTCTTCACGCGCGTCGACACCGGCGGCGAGTTCGACCGCACAGCGCTCACGATCACCGGTAGCCAGTGGATGGACTTCCCCACCGTCGATGCCCCTGTCATGGACGACGACAACGACGGCATCTACCTCCTCGGTGATTCCAGCGCAGAGCAGCCCCTCATCACCATCACGAACAGCACTTGGATCGGCGGCGCCGACGACGGCATCGACCACAACGGCTCCCGCGTGCAGATCACCGGCGGCTACATCGAAGGCTTCGCCAACGAGTGCATCGCCACGTCGTCCGGCGGCACCGTCAACATCAGCGACACGCTCCTCAGCGGCTGCGCCCAAGGCCTCGAGGCCGGCTACGGCGGGCCCCAGGTCACCGGCGACCATCTCCTCATCCGCAACAGCGGCATCGGCGTCCGCATCGGCGACAACTACAGCGACCGTCCTGACTACAGCGGCACCATCACCCTCACGGACTCCATCATTCAGGGCAACGGCGAGTACGCCCTGCGCAACTTTGTACTCACGGACATGGCGCCACGCCCCGGGGCTATCTCCATCTCCACCTCCGTCGTGGACCGCGACGAAGTCGAGGTGGGCGAAGGCAACGTCATCGACACCGCCGTCCTCGGTGGCGACATGCTCATGGCACCCGGCTCACCAGGCGAAGGCATCGCCAGCGGCAACCCCGGCCTAATCACCCCTCGCTAGTCCGTTGCGGGCCGTTGAAACGAGCCCGGAAGCCAGCTCGGTTTGCGCCAACGCGGGTGGCAGCCCCGACCGAGTCACGGCACGCTGCTTCATGCATTCCGCTGACGAGATCATCGCGCACCTAGGACTCAAACCGCACCCCGAAGGTGGCCACTACAAGGAGACGTTCCGATCCGTCGGCCCTGATCCGAGCCCAGATTCGAGCGAAGGACGCGCCGCCTGCACGACGATTCACTACCTGCTCAAGCGCGGAGAGAGCAGCCACTGGCACCGCGTCGACGCCGACGAGGTGTGGTGTTTCCATGCCGGCGATCCACTCGAGCTTCGAATCAGCGATGGAACGCACATCGTCTCCCATACGCTGTCTTCCGATGCACTGCTCCATACGCCACAGGTCGTGGTCCCCGCCGGTCAGTGGCAAGCAGCCAAGCCCATCGGTGAATTCACGTTGGTGTCCTGCGTGGTCGCGCCAGGGTTTGAATTCAGCGGTTTTGAGATGGCCCCACCATGCTGGGAACCTGGGCCAACTTAGAACGCAACTTCGTTCCCGACGTCACGAGGAGGCCGGGACCGCACACTTTTGTGCTTTTCGGAGTTCCCATGCCCAGTCCAACGATTCGCCCAAACCAGGCTCCCACCGCACGCGCGGTTCATCCAAACCCTGCGCCCACGGCGGCCCGGACAACACCTGCATCGCCTGAGGACACACGGGACTCGGCGATCTCAGACATCTCCGCGGCGCGCGCTCAACCGCGTCGCGCACGTACGCCCTCTTGGACGCGCGCGGCGGACCAAGTCGCTCGCGCCTATGAAGAGGACAACAGCGCTGGAGTTCATGCGCTCCTTCGCCGAAACCCCGATATCATGCGTGCCGTCGCCGCAGGGCCAGCCAATGCCATTGAAGAACGCATGCAGGACGTCGCGGGGCCCTGGGATGGGTCCAACGCCCTCTCGGCGGTCCGGGACTTCGTCAACGGCGCTCTCCGTGATTCTGTGGCGACCGGCGCCCAGCGGACGATTCAAGGTTCGATCGGCGAAGCCGAAGATCTGCGCACAGACATTCTCTCGAACTTCGATCGCTACCGGAGCGCGCCCGCCGACTCGCCTGAGGGCCAAGTCATGGCGGCGCTCCACCTCACAGGAACGAGCACCGAAGCCGACGTAAATCGTGCATTTGATACAACG
>JBLHKB010000131.1:0-13789 GCA_047619315.1 Polyangiales bacterium | reverse complement strand
CAAGTTCGCCGCCGCTTGGAATATCAATGTGCGCCACGGGCATGGTCATCAGTCGCGCTTCTCGATTGCGAAGTACGAGCGAGATCCCGGCGCGCGTGTCGCGAGCTCCAAGTTCTCCTGTGATCTCGACGTCGATGCGTGCTGGCGCATCGATGGTCGCCGACCAGGGCATACCGTAGCGAACATCGAAGAAAGCGAGGGCTGGCGCATCACCCGCGCGGACCACAATGCGATGCTCACCTGGCTGGGAGAGCGCCGTCGCTTCGCCTACGAAGACGCCGCCTTCGTCTGCGCTGAGGGAGACGCGTTCGCCGTCGATGGTGAGTTCGACCTCACTGGGTCGTCCGCCAGCCACCAGGGCTGCCGTCGCGGAAGCGATGAGCCGCGTGTTGATATCCCAGCTGTTGCGGTCCCCGGGAATTCCGACGAGCGAGCGAAGGAAAGGGATCGCCTGCTCTCGGTTGCCGAGGGCCACATACGCGCCGGCCAGATGGGCCGAAGGAATGATACGCGCGCTTGGAATCCCATACTGAGTCGGCTCTTCGAGGAAAGCCTCGTCGCCCACACGAATAATGTGACGCTCGGCGCGACGCACCAGCTCTCGTGCTCGCGAGTCCGAACCGCCGTGAAGTGCCAGGGCGAACGCGGCGTCCGCCCAAAGTGCAGGCGCGTCGTCGCTGCTCGTCGCGCCTTCCACGACGCGGAGCAGGATGTCCGTGAGATCCGTGAGCGCTTCACGAAGCTCAGGGCGAGCGCTACTTCGAAGTGCTGGAACCAGCGAGCGAAGGTCCAAAGCGGCGCGCGTGATCAGGCCAGGTTGAACATCGTCGCCCGGCTCGCTCATGGAGAGAGCTCGGAGTCCACGGGCGACGACCTCGTCGGGCACGGCGGTGTCTGCCCAAGCGACGGACACGGCCGCGGCTGTCACGTCCTGGCGGCCAATGCGGGCACCGGGCGAAGGGTTATTGGCTTGGAGAATACGGCGCGCGACGAGGAGCTGACTCTCGATGACCGGCTCTTCCATGAGTGCCGCGAGCCATGCCGGGCGAATGTCCGACGCTGCATATTCAAGGGGGTCGCCGAAGAGCAGCGATGCTGGGGAGATGCGAACTCCAGCAGGGCCACGTGGCGAAGCTGCCGAAGGCACCACGAAGTCCATCGTCTCGCCGCTCTCCGTGAGCAGTTCGCGTTCGACATGAACAAGGCGCGCGTCTTCCCACACCTTGAGTGGTCTTCGGATCGCGTCGAGGGGCGTCCCGTCGGGCCGCACCACCTCAAGGCGAACGGCGCCGGTTCCGGCGCTCGGGAGCCGAATCTCGACGATGTGTTCGACGCCTCTGTTCCCTGCGATCTCCAAGGAATGCGCCTCTGGAAGCGTCAGCGTCAGGTCCTCGGCGACGACGCGAACGAGCGCAGTAAGAGGTGTGTTCGTCCGGTTCGTGACGCGCACGGGCAAGCGAAGAACGTCGCCCACGCTGGCGAAGGGAGGCACAGGCGCGTCGATGGTGGCGTCCTGATCGACGCGAATCTCCGTTGAGGCGGTGACGAGCCAGCCGCTCGCTGTCCACGCGACGGCTTCGACGCGATACGTCGTCAGCGCGTCGGCGAGAGGAATCACCAGGTTTGTGCTGGTACCATCCAGGGCCACTTCCGGGACGAAGTGCAGCGTCGCTGGAAAGCGCTCACGAACGATTTGGTTGAGGGCGCTAAAGCCTGGGCCTTGATTCTGCTGAAGCGAGCGGTCTTGGGCTTCTCCCTGTCCGTCTTCGTCGTCTTCGAGCAAAACCTCCGTGGGTTCGTTGGCCATTTCGGGACGAGCGCTGCGCCGCGAACGTGAGGCTCTTGAGGGTGCCGGGGCCCCCTCAGCACTGGGACTATCCATCGCCGCGTCCATCAGCATGTCACCGCCTCCCATGCCACCGGCGCGTCCTCCCAAGCCTCCATATCCGAAGCTCTCGCCGCCCTCGCTGATCGAGCCGGTGACCGCTGTTCGGATCTGCTCATCACGAACAGCCAAGCTCACCGACGCGTAGGCGCTCGCCATCGCCAGGAGAGTTCCAGGTCCGGGCGAGAGCATGCTCAGCTGCTTCATGAGGCGGTCTTCGCCACTCGCGACGGAGTAGGGCGTGTTCTCAGGAATCGCTCGTGCGAAGGGGTCGCTCACGTCGTCCCGCGTCCCAAGGCGTCCGTCCGGACCAGCGCTGACAAGCTCATTGCGCGGCGCGCGTGCAGAGAGAACGAAGCGCGGTCGGTCCGAGCGCCGAAGAGCGAAGGCGTTGCCCCAAGGGTCCGTGATCGCCGCGCGAGAAACGATGCCCAGCTGGACCATGCGCGAGAGCCAGTTTTCGGGCTCGTAGCCGGATGAAGCGCGCGCGGCGTTCTGGTCGTCGGGGTTGCTGAAGCGCACCACGGCGGCCATCAAGGCCACAAGCTTCTGACGCGCAATGCGTCGCGCCACCATGTCGAAGTCAAAGCCGGACTGAAGGTCGCGGAGCATCGCGATGGTGGCTTGTCCGTCGCCAAGGGTCTTGGCGCTGTTGCGAGGGAGGAGGTTTCCTTCGACGAGACGCTCGATGAGGTCTGGGCGGAAGTTCCGACCATTCAGAATCCGCGATCGGTTCGCGCTTGGGTCGCTCAGCACTCGCGAGACGGCGCTTTCAATGGCCATCATGAGCGTACCTGCGCCGCGCCGACGCATCTCGCCTCGCATCAACACCGCATCTCGCGCCAAGCGCCGTCCTTGGCGATAGCGACCTGGATCCCAGGGGTGAGGAACGAGAGGAGCGATGCCGGCTGGGGCAACGTCGCGGGTCTGGCTCGCGGCGAGGGACGCCTCGAGGAAGAGCGTGTCGTCAGCGTCGGCGCCCTCGTCGGAAGGGAAGTGGAGGTTCGCCATGAGCGCCTCATCGAGTGCCGAGCGCATCCAGCTCGTTCGCCAAGGCACTTCGCCTCCATGAGCGGCCAAGTCACGCACTACGTACGCGGCCCAGGCTCGAGGTGATTGGGCGCTGGTCCGAAGAGCGACGGTGGCGCGGTCGCGGACCTGCCAGCGCTCTTCAGCCGACTCGAGCTCGATGGCAAACGCATCGGCGGGACGCACCAGGATCGAGGTGAGGCTACCGGCACCCATACCAGCGCTGCCGGCCTCGCTTACTTCGGGCCGCGTGTCGTAGGCCAAAAGAGGTCGCGCGCGAATGAGCAGCATCCCGACGACATGGTCGGGGATCTCAAGGCGGGCGTTGGCTCCGCTCGCGTACGTGGACGCCACGATTCGTCCGTCGCGAAGGGCTTCGACCTGGACTGTAGCGCCACGAACCGAGGGATGACGATCGATGCGAAGAGGGACCAGTGCACCCGGAGCGTAGAGCGCCCCTTCCGCGCGAATCCGCACGCGTGCTTCCGTGGCGATCGCGACACATCCATCGACCAAGAGTGGGCTGTCGAGTGTGATCTCCGTCTGGAGGCTCATACCCATTTGCCCGGCACAGTCACCGCCGCGTAGACGCGTCGCCATGCCGTCCCGGGCGTTCATCGTGACGCGAGCCATCCCGCGCGCATCGAGGGTCACTTCTTGGCTGCCACCACGAACGATGTCGCCGCGAACTTCTAGGCGCATGCCGGCTGGCGCGGGTTCGCCCAAGGGATCCGTGACCAAGACAAACGCCTCGCCCTCGGTCTCGGGTACGAGTCCGCCGTTTTCTGCGCGAAACTGAACCCGCCATGGAACGCGAGCGAGCATATAACGAGCGGAGGCGGAGGCGGCACCGTGGGCGGGGTGTGTGGCCTGAGCCACAACCTGCTGGGCGGCCATGTCGCCTTGAAGATAGGCCGGCGCCTGAAAGCTCACCGCCGCGCGACCATCACCACGTGTCTCCAGGGTGAGCTCAACGCCCTCGCTGACTCTCACGGTCACGGAGGCGCCGTGGATCGGCGTACCACTCGGCGTCAGGACTCGGACGCTGCCGGTCAATCGGCCCGTGGGCGCAGCGACGCGCTGGTCGAGGGTAAACGTCGCCATCATGCGCTCGACGGTGCGGCGGCCCACCACGAAGTTTGCGCGTGCGGAGATCGGCCGAGGTGTCTTGGTGCGGATGAGCACGTTGTAGCTGCCTTCCGGCGTCGCCTCTGGGAGCTCGACGGCGGCGTGATAGACGCCGCTCGCTTCGGTGTTGGACGTTCGCGTCAACACCGTGGCACCGCGAGGGTCCGTCACGGTCAGTTCGACCTCTTGAGCGCCGAGGGGTGCGCCGCTTCCGACTTGGTGAAGACGCGCCCACACATGCGCTGACTCACCCGGTTCAAAGCGGCGGCGATCGACCAAGAGGTCAAAGGCTTGGGCTGGCTGGAGCGAGAGCGAGAAGTCGAAGGAGCGACCTCCCTGGCTGCCGACGACGACTTGGACGCTTGGCCGAGCCATTTGGCGAGCCGGCACACGAACTCGTGCTGTGAAACGACCCTCGCCATCGGTCCGCACAGTTTCCGTTTCGGCGATGCGGATGCTCGGCCGAGGTGGTCCCGCGTACTCACGTACGTTGACGGTGACCGAGCCGTTTCGAAGCGGCGTCAGCTCCGCGAAACCTTGCACGCGAAATGCTGTGCCGCTCACGACGATGGCGTCCCCCAGAAGCGCGCTCGGCTGAGAGTCGAGGAGAAGCTCGTAGCCGGTGAACGCCCGCTGCGCTTCAGCCTGTTGGGGGATGGTAAACGCGCCGACGAGAGTGAGCGCGATGAGGAGAGAAATGCGTGAGGTCATGGAAGCTCGGTGAGTTCGCAGTGAGAAACGGCAGATTCGAAGCCGTAGAAACGGCCGGGGCGTGTTTGCTTGGGTGTCATGACGTTCCAGAGCGGATGAAGTTCCCCAGCACGGACATTCGATGCCCGCTGACCCTCCGTTTTCCCCGAAACCACGGGAGTCGTATCACGCTTTGTACGCTCACCTGGCCTGGATCCCCCCGTCGCATTCGCATGGCGAAGTGCCCGCCAGACGCGATAACTCCGGGGCAGTTCACGACACTTTCTGCGTAGATCGCGCAAGGTTGACGCATCGACTAGCCACCCACTGGCTAGGGAAGCGACCAGGGCGAGTGGAAAACCATACAAAAACCCACGAATCGACCACAAATCAACTGATTTATAGCTGGTACGCTTCTTGTATAGGTGTCCCTCATGCGCGTGACTCCCCACCTTCTTCTTGGTGCCAGCCTCCTCCTCTCCGCCTGCGGAGCCGAACAGACCGCCCTCGATGAGGCCATCGACGAGACAGGTATCAGCGGACCGCTTCGTGATGAGGTCCCCGCCAGCGAGCTGACTGGCGGTAAAGCAGACATCGATGGTGAACGCGGACCTCGCGTCGCCGACGGCGCAGCGAGCGAAGTTTGGAGCGCCACCCGCGACTGGACCGATGTCGACAGCGCCGCTGGTGTTGCTTGGGATGAAAACTCCGGCCTCGACTGGGAAGCCAAGTTCGACGCATGGGTCGGGCAGATGGAACCCGTCGAGCGCTCCTCTGGTTACGGCCAGACGTTCAGCATCAAGACGCCCTTCGGCGACCGCGAGCTGGGTTCGCCCACCTTGGAATGCGCGGAGGTCGCGATCCTTCTGCGTGTGACGTTTGCGAGTTGGTACAACCTGCCCTTCTTCCTGCAGGGCTGGGACTCCGAGGGTCGTCAGAGCCTCTACGCCGGTCACTTCGGCTTCATCAACCGTGACGGCGCCATCGTCGGTCGCTTCCCCTCATTCCGCACCCGTTACGAGGACTACACGGATAGCTGGAACGAAGGCGACGAGTGGCCTTCGGACTCACGTCTTCGCGGATACCGTCTTGGAGACGATGACGGCGTGGACTTCCTCTCGACGGATGGAAACGAAGTGGGCGCAGGCGCTTACTTCGACGAGCTCTTCCTCAACAAGCGCGTCGGCTACTTCGCCCGGCTAGTCCTGCTCTACTACGGCAGCGCTAACCTCGCCGACGAAGCCAATATGTTTCACATCGAAGCAACAGAGACGCGCGCCGGCGATGTCCTCCTGAAGCGTTGGCAGCGTCGCGGCATCGGCCACGTCATTCCTGTCATGCATCACAACATCCCTGCTCCAGGCCGCCTTGAGCTCTGGGTTGCCAGCGGCTCCATGCCGCGTCGCCAGCCCAGCTGGGAAGAGCCCGCCAGCGCCAAGAACTCCTTCACGAACCCCTACACGGGCGGAATCGGTGAGAGCAGCGATGGAGAGTCCTACGCAACTCTTGGTGGCGGCATTCACCGATGGCGCAGTGCTGTTTTGCGAAGCGGCCGCTGGCGCAACATCGTTCCTGAGAACGACGAGTCCATCTACATCAGCCCAAGCGACCTGGACAAAATCGAGAGCCGCCCCGACGAGTTCGAGAACATCCTCGCCGACGTAACACCGGAAGAGCAGCTCGCTGTCGCCCTTGAACAGGTCGACGCGGCACGCCGTCACCTTCGCACTTACCCTGCGAGTTGTGCTGCACGAACGCGACGCGAAGACGCATTCAACCGCGTCTACCAGCTCGCCTCCGAGATCAACGGATACAGCCGCGTTCGCAGCAACGCTGAGTACCGCCGCACGGAAGACTACGTTTTCAGTGAGCTCGAATACGAGATCTCGCGCACGTGTTGCTGGAACCGAAGCACCGCCAACATGGCGGAGATCGTCCTCGACTACACGCGCATCGAACTCGAAGACGCCGAAGAGATGGGCATGTGTTTCGCACCGACGGTGTTCCGAGCCGAGACCGATGGCTACGCGCGCTGGAGCGCTCACGCCGAGTCCATGGGCCGCGGCGGCGAGTGGAATGCCTGGAGCGAAGACGAGTCGTGCTCCCAGCGTGATGTCGCCGAAGACACCGTCGCCGAGAGCGAAGCCCGCGACCTCTTCTGCGAGTCCGGCCCCGTCGACCCCGTCGACCCCGTTGACCCCGTCGACCCCGTTGACCCACTCCCCGGCGATGCCTGCGATGTGTTCGGCCAGGACGACAGCGTCGAAACAGCCTTCACCATCATTCAGACTCTTCGCGGCACCATCTGCGCGGATGACTCGGACTACTACCTCATCGAAGGCGGCGGCGAAGTCGTCGTCACCTTCAACAACGCGGACGGCGACCTCGATCTGACGGCCCTTAGCGTCGAAGGAACGCAGCTCGATAGCAGCACGAGCGTTTCGGATGAAGAGAGAGTTTCCAACGACTCCACCTTCGTGGTTCGCGTCTACGGCTACTCCGGTGCCCAAAACGACTACGAGATCGAAGTCCGCTAGCTCGCGGCAGCCTGACCTCGCCCCAGAGCGCGAGGCGAGGCTGCTGTAGAACGGGCCCCTGATGGTGTACCTTGGGGACGCTGGAGGCCCGAGATGTTCATCAAGAAGACATGGAAGCGGCGAGACTTTCTCGCCGCGGCAGGACTAACGAGCGCCGCCGTGGCGCTCCGACCGCTCTTCCCACTTCCTGAGGCCGAAGCGCAGATGGGTCCGAAGCGGCTCATTCTGATCACTCACGCTCAGGGCACGGACATGACCACTTGGAGTCCGTCTGGTGGCGAGCGCGACTTCACGCTCTCACGGCAGCTCGAGCCCCTCGCGGCCTATCGAGACCAGATGTTGGTCCTCGATGGCGTCGACAATATCGCCGCGTACAAGGGCGCCGCCTCGGGTCATTTCGGGTGCTCGACGTTGTGGACCGGCGCGGGCATTCCGGAAGGCACCGTTCGTTCCGAAGGCGTGGGCTGGCCACTGCTGCCGTCCATCGATCAGCCCATCGGCGCCGCCGTCGGTGAGGGCACTACGTTTCCTGCCTTTCACTGGGGCCTCTACCCCACGACCTTCGCTTCGGGCTCCAATCAGGGCCCCAACGGCGTGGCCCATCATCGCGGCGACGGGCAATTCATCGAGCCTGAGATCTACCCCGACCGAGCGTTTGAGCGACTCTTCGACGGCGTCACCGGCGACAGCGAATCCATCGCTCGCATCCGTCGTGAGCGCGGAAGCGTCCTCGATGTCGTTCGCGGTGAGCTCAACCGCGTCCGGGCAGAGCTCCCTTCCGGCGACCGCGATCGCATGGACGCGCACCTCGAAGGCATTCGCGTCATCGAGAACAGACTCGCCGAGCTACAGCCTTCCTGCGTCGTTCCGGATCATCCAGGCGAGTGGACGGCGTCCGACATCCGCAACTTCAACAACCACCCGGAGATGACGGCTCTTCAGTTTCGACTGATGAACGTGGCCCTCGCGTGCGACCTCACGCGCGTCGCGTGTTTCCACTGGTCTCATTCGGAAGGCAACGGGTCCTTCATGAACGCCGTCGACCCGGAGTACGACAACTTCGGCAGCTTCCACGTGCTCGCCCATGAGCTAAGCTATGAAAACGTCGGTGACCGTGTGATCTCCGAGGAAGACCGTGACGTCGCGCGTCACAACATGTCCAACCTCAACCAGTGGCACGCGCGCGCCATCGCAGACGACTTGCTCGGAATGATGTCGACGGACGTACTCGACCGGACGCTCCTGGTGTGGGCCTCGGAGATGAGCGAAGGCGGCAGCCACTCGAACCACAACATCCCCCTGGTGATGGTTCAGGGTTCAGAGTTCGACTACTTCGATACCGGTCGTTACCTGCGCTGGGGCAACTACGACCCCATCACGAACTTCCGCCCTCCTGTGGGGGAACGTGGCGAGCCAATGAACAAGGTGTTGGTGTCCATCTGTAATTCGATGGGCGTCGACGTCGACCGCGTTGGCGACGAGTCGATTCCGACTGGGCCTTTGGAGGAACTCCGATGAGGCGCGCGGCGTACCTAACGGTGCTGCTGGCTCTCTTCGCGTGTGAAGGCTCCATCGGAGATGGCGGCAGCGGTCCTGGCACGACCATTATCGACGACGTGGAGGTGGAAGACTGCGACACATGTGTTGGCCCGTCGACGCTGACACGGCTGACCCGCGCCGAGTACAAGGGAACCGTCTACGGAGTGTTTGGCGCCGGCCTGCGCGACGCCTTCGAGCTCGACCGTTTGCCAGGTGACGGCCGAGAAGGACCCTTCTCAAGCAACGCGAGTCTGCTCGTCGACGACGCGGCGGTCCAAGCGTATCGCGATGTGGCCGAACGCGCCGCCGGAGCCATCGCTGACGACGCCTCCTGCGCGGACGCCGCTTGCGCCGAAGCGTTTCTCGCGCGCGCCGGCGAAGGTCTCTTTCGACAGCCTTTGTCGACGGAAGAACGAGGGGCGTACCTGTCCTTGCTCGAGGGCGTCGACGTGCCCACGGGCGTTCGTCTTATGGCGACGGCGCTGCTCCAATCACCACGCTTCCTCTACCGCGTGGAGATCGGCGTTGGAGAAGTCCAACCCGGAGTCGCCGTGCTCTCGGGCCGTGAAGTCGCGACGCGTCTCGCTTACTTCTTTACGTCGGCGAGCCCGGACGAAGAACTCTTGGCCGCCGCCGATCGCGGAGACTTGAACACAGCGGAGGGCATCCGGGAGGAAGCCCGCAGGCTGCTCGCGGACCCGCGCTCAGACGAAATGATCGTCGCATTTTACCACGGGTGGCTCGGACTCGATTCGCTTCAGCAGCGAACTCCAGACCCGGCGGAGCATCCTGAGTTCGCGTCGCTCCAAAGCGAGATCGTCGAAGAGACGCATGCGTTCGTCTTGGCGACGATGCGCGGCTCGGCGCGTTTTGAGGACCTCTTCACGGCCACTCATACGTATGGCAGCGACGAGCTCGCGGCCTACTATGGCAGCGAAGCTGGCGTTCTGACGGACGAGTCAGCGCTGCCGCGCATCGAGCTGAACCCTGCGGAGCGCAGTGGTCTGTTGACTCAGGCCGCGGTGATCTCGGCCCACACGGTGGAAGACAGCACTGCCGGCGTACATCGCGGGAAGTTCATTCGCGAGAATATGCTCTGCCTCAACCTGCCACCGCCGCCTCCCGTCGATGCCGTCATCACGCCGGACGAAGGGTTGTCGACTCGTCAGCGTTTTGAACGAAAGACCGAATCTGATGGATGCATTCTTTGCCACGCGTTGCTGAACCCAACGGGCTTTCTCCTCGAGCACTATGACCTAACCGGCGCCTATCGCGACATGGACGGCCCCTTCGCCATCGACGCGACGGGCGCGCTGCCCGGCTCCGATATCACCGGTCCTTTGGATGGAGCCCTCGAGCTCAGCGCCGCGCTGTCCACCAGTGACGACGCAAGACACTGCATGGTTCGCCAGTGGTTTCGTTTTGCGATGGCCCGCACAGACACCACCGAAGACGCGTCCTCGCTTCAGCAAGTGTTCAACGCCTTCGCTGAGAATGACTACGATCTCAACGAGCTGCTCCTCGAGATGACGGCCTCGCCGGCGTTCCGGCTGCGTCGTGCACCTGAGTAGCGACAACCCACGAGAGCTATCTTTGACACTCCGCGCAGATAGAAAGTTCGAGCTATGAAGATCGAAGGAACGTTCGTGTCAGAGGCCCTCGGCCGTACACAGAAGCCTGCGGGTTGGGTGGGGCAAGGTGCCGTCACCACCGATGAGACCGGGCTCATCCTGGAGGGCATGGCGCGCAGCAACGGCTTGATCTCGCTCCTCGCTTTCCTGGGCTTTGCTCTTGGCATCGCGGGCTCCGTGGCGCTGGGTTTTGAAGCGCGTGCAACGGCCATTGCGGGGGTTGGTTTGCTCTTCGCAGGGGCGGCTGCTGGCGCGAACTTGACTAAGGCCAAGGAGCTTCGAGTTCACATCGCGTGGAACAGCATCAAGAAACCTCGCCTCGTCGAGAGCTCGTTCGTCTTTATTTCCCACGTCGCGCCAAAGGGACAAGTGACCTTCGTTCTGGGCACGCCTAGCGAGGCTGTGGATCTGCAAAATGCGCTCGGTCACGAGGGTATCGAAGTGAAGGTCTAGCCGCCGAGGTTCGCGTTCGTGGTAGATTTCAACGATGTGCTTCCGACGTGTTCTCTCCTTCATCGCTCTCTCGATGGTCTTCGCGGGTTGCGGAGACGATGACGCCGCGTCGTGCACGAGGGACACTCAGTGCGAGACGGCGTCGATGTGCGTGGATGGGGCCTGCCAGCCTCGCGTCGACGGCGTGGATGCCAGCGGCGCAGATGCCGGCGGCGCAGATGTCGGCGACCTAGACGCGGGGACGGACGTCGGCTGCGGCCTCGTCTGTGGAACGAGCTGCTGCAGCGAAGCCGAGCGATGCTCCGCTGCGACGGCGGAGTGCGTCACGGACCTAGGCCCTTGCGCCGATGACGGCGACTGCCTGGATGACTCCTACTGCGATGAGGGGCGATGCACGCCCTACGGAACGCTTCCCCGGGGCGACGCGAACACCATGTGTCGCCGCGACGTGCAGCCCGGCCGTTTCGCGCCGGCGGTTCAATGCCGTTGGTCGGGGCCTGCTGCGGGCGACCCGCTCCCCGCGTCCATCGAGGTGGAGTCGACGGCGGCGGTCGTCGACTTCGGCATCGGGCGCGGACCCGAAGACCCCATTCGTCCATCGGTCGTCTTTATCACCACATCGGCTTTCGTGTACGGCACCGGCGGCACCGTTCGAATCATCGACGGTCGCACCTGCACGGACCAAGGCGTCCTCGGTGACCCGGAAGACGAAGTCGGCGGCGCAACCTCACCCGCCGTCGGCGATCTTGACGGCGATGGAGTCCCAGAGATCGTCGCCAAGAGCGCCCGTGGAGGCATCGTGGCGTTCGAATACGACGGCGTGAGCAACACGTTTCGGCGTCGCTGGTTTTCGACGCGCGAGAGCGGCGAGCGAGATCTCATCGGCGGCGCCGGCTCGATCCCGAGCCTCTCCATCGCGGACCTGAACGACGACGGCAGGCCGGAGATTCTGATGGGCGGCATCGTCTATGGACCGGACGGCGTGCTCCTCGACGAAGCGCAAGGGCTGCACAACGTCGCGGGGTATGGCCAACCCGCCGTCGTCGCGGACGTGGACCTCGATGGAGAATCGGAGCTCATCACGGGCAACGGCGTCTTCGACTGGGACCGCGAGACCAGCGCTTGGACCACACGAACGTGGCCCATCGCGCGAAGTGACGGCTTTGTCTCCGTCGCGGACTTTGGCGACTTCCCGGAAGCGGCCGGCGATGTCGCGGGTGGTCCAGAGACCGCCGTGGTCAGCGCAGGCACGCTCCGAATCCAGACCATCGATGGAGCGTTGGTCTTCGGCCCCATCCCTCTTCCGGGCGGAACGCACGGGGGCAACCCCACGATCGCTGACTTCGATGGGGACGGACGACCCGAGGTCGCCGCCGGCGGACCCGGAAGCCTCACGGTGTTCGACATGGACTGCGCCATCGGCGGTGGAACAGGGACGTGTTCTTCCGGGCGGACCGACGGCATCCTGTGGACGCGGCCCGTTCGCGACTTCTCCAGCGGCATCAACGGCAGCAGCGTCTTCGACTTCGAAGGCGACGGTCGCGCGGAGGTCGTGTACGCCGACGAGTGCTTCTTGCGCGTCTTCGACGGAGTCACCGGCGACGTTGTTTGGTCCGCACCGCGTTCGAGCGGCACATGGATCGAAGCGCCCATCGTCGTCGACGCGGACGGCGACTTCAACGCGGAGATCGTAGTGGGCAGCAACTCGGCCCATGGAAGCTGCCCCGCCGTGGACGCGCTTCACTCCGGGCTGACCTGCATGGACAACACGGACTGCGCAAGCGACGCGTGTGACGCTGGCTACTGCCGCTGCACGGAAGATGCGGAATGCGGCGACGTGGAGAGCTACGCCTGCACCGCGCCCCTCGCGGACACCGCAGGCACGGGACAGGTGTGCCGCGCGCGATTCACGAACAGCATCGTCGGCATGCGCGTCTACGCCGACGCGTCCGACCGCTGGGTGAGCTCGCGCCGCGTATGGAACCAGCACGCTTATAGCGTCACCAACGTCAATGAGGACGGCACGATCCCGCGGACCTCCGAGGTCATGTCGAACTGGAGCGTCCCCGAGCTCAACGACTTCCGTCGAAACGTCCAGGGAGACCTCGTGCCTCTAGCGGGCCCCGACCTCACCATCGGTCGCGGCTCCTTTGGTCGTGGGTGCATGCCCTCGGCGCCGGTCATTCCTCTCGAGGCGGAGGTTTGCAACCGAGGCGCCGAGCCCGTCGACAGCGGCATGGTCGCGACGTTCTTCGACGGTGATCCTCGAGAGGGCGGCACCGTCATCTGTCGCGCCACGACGGTGCGCACGCTCTTGCCGGGAAGCTGCGAAGCTATTGCCTGCGATTGGGACCCCGCGCCAACGGAAGGGGAGCGAACAGTCTTCCTCTTTGTGGACGAAGCGGACGACAACGTCGAGTGCGTTGAGACCAACAACATCGCGGAGATCGCGAACGTCGGCTGTAGCTTGATCTGATCGAGCTCTAGGCTTGAAGCCCTAGTCGTCCGAGGTGTCGCCGACGCCCGTTGGTCAAAACTCCAGACCGAATCGCCGACCTCTAGATCTTCGATGGTCATGGGGCCGTCGGGAGTGTCGACACGAGTGCCCAGCGTCGGATTTCACATTCCTTGCCGCGGCGTGTGACGTTTCACTCTTCGTCCCTTACGAGCACCGCGCCGTGACTTGCCGCAGAGAACGTGGCGGGCCAGGTCGTCGTTTCGCTGTAAGTGGCGCCATCCAGGGCTGCCGTTTCAAGACCGCTGCACATCATTTGTGCCCCCGCCAATCGTGCGTTCAGGAAGGACGCGCCGCCAACGTAAGCGCCGGACAAGTCTGCCTCGGTGAGGTCCGCATCGTCGAGGGTCGCGCTGTGGAAGCCAGCGTCGCGACATATTGA
>JBLHKB010000130.1:0-13796 GCA_047619315.1 Polyangiales bacterium | reverse complement strand
TAACCAAGGCCGAGGGGCATCGCGACGAACTGACGAATCGTGCCCTTCCCCGTGGCGATACCGTCAAGCCACGGCTGCGCGCCCGTCACGACATAGTTCTGCGGCTTCTTCCGAAGACCTTGGCTCCACCGCTCACCACTGATGGCGCACACTTTTCCAACACCGATCTTGAGCGCGTGGGGCGACGCGCCGAAGCGGAGCCACAAGGCTTCGCGCTGGTACATCGGCAGAAAGACTCCGCCGTGCTTCGTCCAATCGGCGGGAACTCGATGGGCGTAGTCCTCGACGCGCCGGAGAGGAAAGCGTCCAAGCCCCGGAGGCAGCGGATAGCGCTTCCCGTCGTCGGGAATGCGAAGCGTTCGCTGAAAATCGATGGTGATATCGCCGAGCTGAAGGGTATTGTTTGAGAGTTGAGTCATGATGGCTTCCTTTCGATTGTTGCCACCGAGACCGACGAAGAGACGGCGCTCCACTAAACCCGAACAAAAAACATTCTTCGTAAGAGCATGAAACGAAAGGATAAAATTCTTTCGTTCATTTTTCTCGGTGACAGAATCGGAGTTTGTCCGTCCACTGGCCCTGCACGATGCCGACAGCGACCACCGAGCTCTGGGAACTCCTTCAGCGGCGTGACATGAACGCCGCCGCGCTCTACTTGGTGTCGCAACATGCCGACGAAGTGCTCGGCCTCTGTCGCGCCATGGTCCGAGACGAAGCCACCGCCGAAGACTTGAGTCAGGATGTCTTTGGGCGCGCTTTTTCGGCACTGGCAGACTTTCGCGGAGAGGCGTCTTCTCGAACATGGATCCTCCGCATCGCGCGCAACCGCTGCATCGATCATCTACGTCTCGTGCAACGAGATCTGCACGACGAGGAGATTTCTCCCGAGGAAGCCGCGGCACCGGAGCCTCGCGTGGATGACCTTCTGGCGGCGCGAGGACAAGTGCGCATCGGTCTTGCAGCCCTCGAAGAAAACGAGCGAGCGTTGGTCATGCTGCGCTTCGGACACGGCCTGGGCTACAACGAGCTCGCTGCCACGTTCGGGCTGAGCGAAGGCAGCACGCGAATGCGCATCAGTCGGGCCGTCGCGAAGATGCGACAAGCGCTACAGCCCCCAACGCTAGGTGGCGCTGGCGCCGTCAGCGCGCCGCGGAGATCCCGTCGACGCGCTGCCCAAGCTGCGCCCGAGACGGCGGCGTCTCCCCAAGCTCCAAGAGCCACGTCGCGCGCACCAGTCTCCCAAGCTTCGAACCCCGCGTCCACACCACCTCCGAGCGCCGCGCCTGCCTTCGCGGCGCCAACTTCTCCGTTTAAGAGCATCGTCAGTCACGCGCTTCGCGCACGACTCTCAGTGATGGCGGCGGCGGCCTCGTGAGTGACAAAAGCGAAACAGACGAACAGGTCTAGTCCCAACAGACGTCCTCAAGGTAGACGTTCGCGCAGTGGAGGTTCGGCGGGCAGTCAGCGTCGCTTCGGCACCGCGTATGACAGGTCCCCGAACAGTCGATGAGCTGAGCGCATGACGAAACCGAGAGACACGCGAGGCCCACGCCACACGTGACGATGCCCATGGGAGCGGCGTCGCATCCTTGGCCCTCGGCACGACAGCCGGCCAGGACGAAGAACATCGAGAGCATCAAGCGCACGTCGGCCAACTCGCCCAGCGCCGTCGTCTATTCCAGGCCCAAGATTCCGCTAACGAAGATACTTCGCGTGATGCCGTAGATGGTCTTCAACGAAGCTCGCGATGAAGTAGTACGAATGGTCGTAGCCATCATGCATGCGAAGCGTGACGGACTGATCCGCGGCCTTGCACGTGGCTTCAAAGAGCTCTGGACGAAGCTGCTCCGTGAGGAAGTTATCGTCTTCGCCTTGGTCGATGAGGATCGGCGCCGGGTGCTGCTTCTTCTGGACCAGTTCGCAGGCGTCGTACGCTTCCCAGCTGTCTTTGTTTTCACCCAGGTAACCGGTGAACGCTTTGCGTCCCCAAGGCACACGTGAGGGCGCGCAGATGGGCGAGAAGGCGGAGATGCTCTTCCATGCGCCGGGCTCCCGAAGCCCCATCACCAGAGCGCCGTGTCCACCCATGGAGTGGCCGAAGACGCTCCGATGCGAAGGACCCTTTGTGGGGAAGTTCGCGTCGATGATTCCTGGCAGCTCTTTGGTCACGTATGTGTACATATTATAGCGCCCGGACCATGGCTTCCGAGTCGCGTCGACGTAGAAACCCGCGCCGCTGCCGAAGTCGTAGCTCTCGTCTTCGCCTTCGTAACCCGTGCCTTCATGGGGAGTACGCGGGCTGGTGTCGGGCATCACGAGGATGATACCTAGCTCCGCCGCAACCCGCTGAGCGCCGGCTTTCTCCGTGAAGTTCGCCCACGTGCACGTAAGGCCCGAGAGGAAGTACACGACGGGAAAGGGTCCGTCGCCCGGCGGCACGTAAACGCCAAACTCCATCGGCCCGCCGCAGCAGGTGGAGTCATGTTTGTAGACGCTCTGGGTTCCGCCAAAGCTCTCTTTCTTGAGCGTATTTTCGAGCGTCATGGTTTGCTTCTTTCTCTGGGCCTCTGACTAGCTGAGGTCGATGACGGCGCGAATGGACTCGCCCTCGTGCATCAGGTCGAAGGCATCGTTGATCTTCTCGAGGGGCATCGTGTGCGTCACGAAAGCGTCCACCTCGATCTTCTTGTCCATGTACCAGTCGACGAACTTCGGCACGTCCGTGCGCCCCTTGCAGCCACCAAAAGCGCTGCCCTTCCAGACGCGGCCCGTGACCAGCTGGAAGGGACGCGTCGAGAGCTCTTGGCCGCTGCCCGCGACACCGATGATGATGCTCTCGCCCCAACCTTTGTGGCAGCACTCGAGGGCCTGGCGCATGAGCTGCGTGGTCCCCACACACTCGAAGGAATAGTCCGCGCCGCCGCCCGTGAGCTCGACGAGGTGAGCGACGAGGTCGCCCTTCACTTCAAGTGGGTTGACGAAGTGAGTCATGCCCATGCTCTTGCCCCACTCTTCCTTCTTGGGGTTGATGTCGACGCCAATGATCTGGCTTGCGCCGCTCATCCGGCAGCCCTGGATAACGCTCAGGCCGACGCCGCCAAGCCCGAAGACGACGCAGGTGGCGCCGACTTCGACCTTCGCCGTATTGATGACGGCACCGATGCCCGTGGTGACGCCACAGCCAAGCAAGCAGACCTTGTCGAGGGGCGCGTCTTTACGAATCTTCGCGACGGCGATTTCTGGAAGCACGGTGTGCGTAGCGAAAGTGCTGGTGCCCATGAAGTGAAAGATGGGCTTGCCGTTCTTGCTGAAGCGGCTCGTGCCGTTGGGCATCAAGCCCTTGCCCTGCGTCGAGCGAATCGCCTGGCAGAGGTTGGTCTTGCCGCTGAGGCAGAACTTGCACTGGCGACATTCCGGCGTGTAGAGCGGGATGACGTGGTCGCCTTCGGCAAGCGAAGTGACGCCCTTGCCGACCTCAAGAACGACGCCTGCGCCTTCGTGCCCGAGCACCGCCGGAAAGAGTCCTTCGGGGTCCATTCCCGAGAGCGTGTAGGCGTCGGTATGGCACACGCCGGTAGCGGCGAGCTTGATGAGGACTTCGCCCTCCCCTGGACCTTCAAGGTCGAGTTCTTCGATTTCAAGAGGCTTCTTGGCTTCGTACGCAACGGCGGCTTTGATCTTCATGGCGCGCATCCTGAACCAAAGTGCAAAGTGAATCCAGCCCTGGCCCGTCCTTCGTCTCTCCAGCTTTAACTTCGTGGAGTGAAGACTTCATTGTGTACTGTTACGGATGGAAACAGCTTTCTCCGTGTTGGTGCTCCTGGTCGTTGGCGTCGTCGGTTATGTTTTATCCAAAAGGTCCGGTGCTGCTGCGCAGAGCATGGGGCAGAGCATGATGGGCGGTGCTGAAGCGATGGACGCCGCAAATCGTCGGCTCTTCGAGATGACTGGCTACACCCACGCCGCCTGCCCCGGGCAGCCCATGGAGGCTCAGTTGGAATATTCGCGGCGCTCCGCCTCGGACCCAATGGCGGGTGTACACTTCGTACGAGACGCCCAGGGGCTGCCCGTTCACTACAAGACCTCCGTGTCACACACGCTGACGGGTGTGGCTTACGCCGCCGAGTGGTTTGGGCAGTGCCAGACATCTTTTGGCCTCCACCTCATCGACGCAAAGCTGCTTGGAGCTGAGGCTGAGAAGGCCAACCGGACGCAAGGTTACGAGCGCAAGATCGAGCCCGCGTACGATGAAGTCGCCATTGCAGTACCCGCGTTTGGGAACCGCTTTCGGCTCTTCACGACGGATCCCGGCAAAGCTCAGCAGTGGCTACAGCAGCCGGACACGCAACAGCGCCTGATGGCCCTCCGTTCGGTGGAGCTTCTAGCCGCGCCAAATGGCATCACGCTCAACGATCCAATGATGGATAACCTTCGCAGCGGAAGCCCTGCGCAGATGATGGCCCAAACGCCAGCTCAGCACTTTGAGGTTTCGTTGGCCGTTCACCAGAACGTCGCGGGGCTCCTTCATGGGCTTGCCCAAGCGACTTCATGAGATCTTCCGAAGACAGACCTTTTTCTTGACTATGGGGACGTTCTACGACAAACACTGAACGTATGAACAGCCGCATTACCCAAGCCATCACCGACCTTCACGCCCTCTTTGACGACGAACTTGAAGGCGTCTCGTTTCCAGATGTCGATGGCGAAGCCCTGCTCGCGCTTCAGACCAAGGTCGACGACTCCCGCACCGAAGTAGAGCGCTGCGAAGAAGCCCTCGACGCGGCGAACCGTTCGCGTGAAGCGGAAGAAGAAGCGCTCCTCAAAGCCGCTATCCGCGCTCAGAAATACATGCGTATTTTCGCGAGTGAGAACGAGGAGTTGTTTGAGCGTGTCGACGGCCTAGAGCTTGAGGACAAGCCCGCCAAGAAGAAGGTCCGGAAGACCCGAAAACCGAAGCAAGCCGACACGACGATTTCACTCGCCCTCGACGAGCCAGCGCTTGAAGAAGTGGAAGCGCAGGAGAACGCAGCTTAGATCGAAATGCCGAGTGCTCGAGTTGCCGATAAGAGCTAGGGGGCTGGGATTGAAACGCAGATGGGTTCCCGCACGACTGAGAAGGTGCCGGGGACAGTCTTGCCGCTCGCGCCATTGCCCCAACAGTGGACGCGCCCACTCGAGACCGCGCAGATGTGATCCATACCCACGGATACATCATCGACGTCTTCCATAATGGGCACCGGGATTGATGAAATCACGTCTAAGGGATTAAGAAGTTTACCAGACGACCCGTCGCCCCAGCAGAAAAGCGGCCGAGGACCTTCGTCCGCGGTGCGCCTCGCTGCGCATGTGGTGCCTCCGCCGACCCCGAGAATCCAGTCGCGTGAGGTGGGCGGGAAAGTATCGTTGGAGACCTGCAGTGGCCTAGTCACTGAATTGCGATCGCCATTGCCGCTGACCTGCGCACAGCCGTTGCTCCCCCAACAGTAGAGCCGCGTGTTGCCACCGTCGTCCTCAAAAACGCCGCACGCGCTTCCACCAAATTCGTTTCGTGGCTGGTTACAGTTCGTAAGCGTGGTCGTGTGGCTCGCTGAGAGAGCGCGAACCGTATTGAAGTCTGAATCCTCTCCCGGGAGACTCACGAGTCGGTGCGTCCATTCGTCCTGCCCACCCACGGGTTCGCCGACCGCCCCATTGAGGTCGAATCCCCAACATTCAAGCACAGCCCCGGCCACGCCTCGCTGATAGCCACAGCTATTGCCAAAACCTGCCAGCACATGAGTGTCTGCT
The DNA here is from genome assembly GCA_047619315.1 of Polyangiales bacterium. Lineage (GTDB taxonomy): Bacteria > Myxococcota_A > Polyangia > Polyangiales > Houyiibacteriaceae > JBCCRV01. The sequence continues at coordinate 8,009 of JBLHKB010000130.1, read as the reverse complement.
AAACGTGGATCGACCGTTGGGCCAACCACTTGGTCTCGGTTATCGCTGCCTCGGCCGAGCTCGCCGCGACGGTTCTGCCCCCAGCACTGCGTGCTTTCGTCATTCATCGCGGCGCAGCTGTGAAAACCACCAACGCTGAGAGCGACTGCACCCCCATCAATGGCCAAGTGTGGACCACTGACCCCTTGAGCGCCCAATCGGTTTTGGTCGCCGCTGAGATTATTGCCCCAACAGTAGACATTACCGGCCAACGCCGCACCCTCGTCGCCCTTGGCGAGAGCGCAGACGTGTTCGTCACCCGCCTGCACCTCCACGACGACGAAGTTATCGGGAAGTGGAAGAACCACGATGTTTGGCTCAAGCGTGCCCGCAGCACCCACGGGGTTCGTTTGAGCAAAGTCGTTGTTGCCCCAGCAGTAGACCTCGCCGGCGACCGTCAGCGCGCATGTGTTTTGTTGACCCACCGTGACGCTGACCATGGTGGGCGATTCACACGGCTGAGGGCCGGCATCCATGAGCGGCCCGGCATCTGGACCGCCGTCCGGACCCGCATCTGGACCACCGTCACGGCCCGCATCGACTCCGCCGTCCATGGATGTGTCTGGAGTTATTCCGTCTGGAAGAGGCCCGCCATCGCCACCGGTGCCGGCATCAAAAGGCGGCAGTTCCGTCGGCGGTATTTCCGCGGACTGACATTCGCCCATGCTGTCGCAGCGCTGCTCTTCGGTGCACATGCTGTCCTGACAATCATCGTAGAGGACAAGCTCGTAGCGCCGCGTTTGGCTTTGCACGTAGCCGCTGACGAGGATGTTCCGCGCCACGATGTCTCCACTTCCATTGGCTCCTTGATACGCGACGAGGGTGACGCGGTAACTGCGGCTCGCATCGTGGTCTTGAGGACCGAGGGTGAAGTCACGGCCCCAGCCTTGGTAGGTCTCCAAGAACTCTTCGCGAAACTCTCCGCCCGCGTCGCGCCCTTCAATGCGGAGCGTGTAGGAATCGCTCGCCGTGCGAACTCCACTTTCGGCGTCGACGTGAATGATCACCAGCGAAGGTGATGAAGTGGTGCAGGCGACGAGGGCGAAAAGGCCAGCGAGTCTAAGCGGGCTCATAGCGGGCTCCTCAGCGTCTGAATGACGTTGCTCTCATAATCGTCGAAGCGGTCGCCGCTAGCGAGGACGCCCACGAGAACGACGCCGCCGATGAGCACAACAGCACCTACGATTCCGCCGATGATGCGTCTTCGTCGGCGTCGGGATCGGTCTTCAGTGCTTTCGGCTTCGAGGTTCGCCAGGGAGGACTCCAAGCGTTGCTGCTGCGCGAGCTCTTCGCGCAACACCAAAACTCGCGACGACACCTCCCCACGATTCACCGCTTCCGGCAGCGCCGCGAGATATGCCTCATAGTTTTGTAGAGCGAGCTCGTTTCGGCGGAGACGATCTGCGCTCGTGCCAATATTGAAGAGCAGCGTGGCTCTCTCCGAGAGCGCATACGACTCTTCAAAGAAACCAAGGGCCGCCTCATAGTGGCCAGCTTCGTAAGCAGCCGCCCCTGTTCGAAGAGCCCGCGGGCGCGCTCATCGTCGACGGGGGAATCGCTGGCCTCCTGGGCGCTGGCTTCCTGGGCTCTAGCACCTTGGGTTAGCGTTACCTGAAATAGCGTCGCGGCGAGAAGCAGCTGAATAAGAAAGTTAGAGGTCACCCGGGAGAGACTACAGGGAGCGTGACCTCGTATCCACTGTGCGCAAAAAAGGTTTGTACGCCTGAAAGTGCTGCCTCACTCAGCGAAGTGTGTAGCCGATGTCGCTCATCGCTGCCCGGTCAAGGCGTGTCGCTGGCGTACGCGTTCCAACCGTTCGGCTGACGTCCATGAGGGTCACCTCGCCGTCTGAGATAACGGACGACTGAAAGTGGACGCCACTCGCCGTCATCGGAACGGGCATGCCGTAGGCCCCGACCGCTTCCGCGCCGGTGAACACTCCGTTGTCTACAAGGTTCGCAAACGCGTCGGAGGTTCCAAAGCCAAGGACGTGTCCGATCTCGTGCATCGCCGTCGAGTGAAAGTCGTTTTGCTCGCCCGGGATGTCGTCGTTCGTCGCGGGCGTCGCATCAAAGAACCACGGCTGGTCGCAGTTGAACGAGATCCATCCAGTCCATGGCTGAAAGCGCGCGCCCGCATAACGCTCTTGAAGCCGCGTCGCGAGGGCAGTGTCCGCCACACTCCCGATGGCCGCGGGGTTACTCGACTGGGCGATGCCGCCGGAGAAGGACGCACAGCCGACGAAGATAAGGACGTCGTCGATGACGCTCTCGCTGGCGAAGTTCATCGCCGACGTGTCCGGGCTTTCCGGATCTCGCGTGCGAATCGTCGTCCCAGCCGGGATGTCCTCGAACTCATCCACAAGGATCGCGCTCCACTCGGCTGCAGCCGCTTCAAGGGCGGCGCGCCTTGCTGGATCCATGAAGAAACCCGCGCCGTCGAAACGGTAGTCAAAGGCGATGCCGAGACCCGGTGCGCCAGCGTCGGCTGAAGACGCGTCGCGAGCGCCCACATCCCCCGGAGACGCATCACTGGATGACTCTACGTCGCCCACGGCGCCGTCTGAGGAAACACCCGTGTCGAAAGCGATGCGATCATCGTCCCCACACGCAATGAGCAAGACGAGGACAACGAAGCGACGACGCATCATTCGCGCCCCGCATGAGCGCCAAGATCTTCGAAGCCGCTGCCCAGCGCGGGACGTAGGAAGTCGGACGATGTGGGGTCTGTGCTGATGAACATTACTTCGCCTTCGCGCTGCCATGAGTTGTTCTCCGGCGTCGCCGGGCCACCGAAGGGAGCGGAGTCGCCTCCGGCCAGGTTGTTCACGACGCTCGTGTTATTGCCTGCGTAGAAGCCACTTCCGTCGTTGTCCCAGGCGGTGTTGTGGCGGAAGACCACCGCGTCGCCGGAGTTGTAGTCGAAGCCCGCGCCGCGGTTGTCGTAGGAGAGACAGTGCTCAACGAAACTCGTCGCGCTTGGCGGGGCGCCGCCTGCCTTGATGCCTTGTCCATTCCCCGATGCGATGCCGCTCCCGTAAACGATGGAGTATCCGACGTAGCTCTCCGTCGTGCGCCAAGTGTCGATGCCATCATCGGAGTTGCCGTAGACGAGACAGTTCTCCACGCGATTCCCGATGCCGCTCGACATGGAGATCCCGTCGCTGTTGCCGCCGTCCGCAAATTCAGGCGTGTCGAGACCCGCGCCGGAGTTTCCGTAAACTTCACAGTCCGTGATGAGGTTGTTGTTCGACACCGGAACGTCGTACGACTCGTGCACGTGAATGCCGCTCAGGAGGTTGTCGTAGACGCGCAAACCTTCGAGGACGTTGTCGCTGGTGCGGACCGAAATACCCGAGCGGGGCATGCCACGAACTTCGAAGAGACGGAGCACGATGGGGTCACCAAGCACGCGCACGTAGTACTCGTCGTCCGCGTCGCCAGAGCCTTCGAGGATCGCGGTTTCGCCGGGGTAGCTTTCGAAGATGGCCGGGGCGGAATCCGTACCGCGGCCGCGAAACGAGAGGTTGCGGTCGACGGCGTAAGTGCCGCCACGAAGGAAGACCACGTCTCCGGCGGAAGCGCGATCAACGGCGGTCCAGAGATCACAGGGAGAAGCCTCGCTGCAGGTGTCTCCATCGCCCGCAGGTGCGGCGAAGAGGGTGCCGTCCGCCAAGGCCGTGGGCGTCACATCGCGTGGTCCGATCCGTCGAGCGGCCGCGCCAGCATCTGCGCCGACAGCGGAGTCTACGCCTGCGTCCATAGTTCCAGCATCAAAGCCGAGGCCAACATCATCGCCGCCGGCGTCATCGCCGCGGCCGGCATCGCCACCGACAGCCGCGTCCAAGCCGCCGGCGTCGCCAACATCATCGTCGCCGCAGCTCACGAGAAAGAAGACGAACAGTACTGGGAGAAGGCGTTTCATGAAGGCTCCATCTTGAGCGGGCACAATATACTGGTCGATATATAGAGTCGAGCTTCGGCGAGTCGCCTGGACCTAGATCCCGTCGCGGTAGGATTCCCAGACTTCCGTGACCCAGCCGATATGGTCGAAAGCGCAGTGCTCGACGCCGCCTTCGCGAAGCTCCACATCCATGCCGAAGTCCAGCGCTTCATACGCTGCGATGCCGCCTTCGATGTCGCCTCGGAATACGTCTGCGTCCCCATAGGTAAAGTAGAGGTAAGTGGAGCCCTGGTTGTCGCGCGTTGTCTCCCACACAAAGTCTGTGTAAGGAGCGAAGCCACCGCAGCCCAACGCAAAGGCGCCGTGGAATTCGTCGCCGTAGAGCGGCAGGAAGCTGCCGGTGAGAAAGACCGCGCCGCCAGACGAACCACTAAATAGAATGGGGTCGTAGTTGAGATCATACGCGGCCTGGAGCGCACGAATGACGCTAACCAGCGCATCGGCGTTCGCGCCGTCGCGATCGATATTCGCGGCGGTGCCCGTTCCGTCGCAGGCGGTGTACTCGGGACGCAGCCACCATGCGCAAGTGTTCGGTGCGCGGGCTGCCACGTAGAGCGTTCGGCGAGGGCGAGTCCAAGGCGCCTGAATGCGCAGCGCCGTGTCTCCTTCATAGGCGCGAGCGCCATCGCCGTGGAGGTAGATGGCCAAGTCCATCGGCCCAGTGGTGTCCTCGGGTTCAATGATCTTGAGCTCCACGCCGTCGATGGTGATGACGCAGTACGAGAGGCTGTTCACGGTGCCCGTTCGTTCACAGACGAGACCACCGCTTCCGCCGGAGTTTGCTGGGCCAGCGTCCATGCGGACCACGGCATCGGTTCCCGCGTCCATCGGAGCATCCACACTGCCGTCGGCGCTGAAGATGTCTGGTGCCGCATCACGGGCACCGCCATCTTGGATGGCGGCATCGTCGCCGGGAGAAGCGTCGAGGCGAACGTCGTCATCGCCACAGGCGACGAGCAAACACAAAGCGAGAAGAATCGTATTTCGCATGGGCCCCTCTTGATAGAGAGAGGCCCGGGCCGCAAGAGCAAGTCTCGCGTGAGCTGGAGGCGGCGGCGAGCGCGGGCTCACCCAAGCCTGCCAAGGTGACGAAGAAGTCGAAACCTAAGTTGAGCCACATCGGAGAGGCTGAACTCGCCGTGCCGATCTCTACGTCCACCGTAAAGCCTGACGTCATCCAGTACACAGCGGATGCCCGGAAATACCTCTTCCCTCGAACGGCCGCGGATGTGGCAGCACGCGCCAGAAAGAAGCCTGGGACCCTCAGGGTCCAGTGGAAGAAACCGTCCAAGCGCGTCGACTTCTTTCCGCCGGCTCCCTCCCTCAGCGAGAGACTCCAAGCGGCGCTCGGGCTTATCGCGGTGGCAAAGCCATTCTTCTCGGCGAACTTTCCCTCGTTGCGCAGGCTGAGCCTCGCTACGTCTTGAGCCAGTTGTCGGGAGCCGTCTGCCCTGAGAAGGAAGCGTAGAGAGCTTCTCGAAAGCTCCCTACGACTCCTTCATGTCGACCATAGGACGGCTTGTGATGACTCCTTACGCCTCTCGAGCGGCGAAGCGTTCAGGTGGAGCGATTCGTCCAAAATGCGCGATCCGCGCACCGGTGGCGCCGGCTGGGTTAACACTCTTTCCGATGACAACACCTTCCTCCTGCGCTTTGTACTCAGCGATCTCCTTCCCGTACACATCCACGAGGGTGGCGGTGACCTCCCCTTTCCGAACTCGGTCGAGGAGCTTCGGGTGCACACGCAGGAGACCACCACGAGTGGTGTACGTCCATCCAGATCGATCGCAGAGGACGGGCTCGGGACCAAGGGCGACTTTGCGATTCGGGAGCATCCCCGCGTCGCCCATGATGCGACGCACACCGAGCACCGAGGAGCGGATGAACTGCGGCTGAAACCGTTGCGGGTCGCCCACTTCAAGTGTGACGGCGGGTGTGTTGAGACGCATCGCGTTTCCGCGCAGCGTTCGGTCCGAGGCCTGATTATGAAGAATCAGCTGAGGACGGAGCAGATACGCCATGCGCCTGGCGATGGGGTCGTCCATGTCGGCGCGTGCATACAGGGAGTTGATGCGGCCAAAGCTCGCCGTGTGGAGATCCACCAAGCGGTCCATGGGCTTGATCAGTCGCTGAAGAATTCGATGGGCGTAAGTCTGCGGCTCGGTGCCCCTGGCGCGTCCAGGGAAGGCCGTGTTCAAGTCGGTCCCTTGATCCATCTCCCGCTGATGGAGGCGAAAGCCAGGGACGTTGACGACCAGGGCCGCAACGACGGTCCCGCGAAGCTGGTTGAGGTCGAGCTGACGCATGACCTCGTGAATGACCGGGATCCCGTTCAGTTCATTGCCGTGAACGGCGGCGGTCAGACCGAGAATAGGACCTTCGCGGCGGCCACGGGCCACCATGACGGGAATATGCGTCGGTTGACCGAGGGCGTCTTCGACGAGGTCCAAAAGAAGATTGTGAACTCGGCCTCGGTCGAGGGACTCGTAGTCGATGCGAGTGACGCGGGCGGCGTCGGTGCGTGGAATGGTCATAGGATCTCCGCAGCCAAGGCTGCGTCGGGGTTGAGTTGCCGAAAGAACTTGCGCCGGAAGACGCCCTTTTGCGTCGTGAGCCGCTGCGTCATGCGATCGATGGCGGTGACGGACATGACCGTTTGAAGGAAAGCCTCGATGAGGTCGTCGACGCCGATGCCGAGCTGATTGAAGTCGCGGTTGTCGAAGAGAAGCAAGCGCCCGGTTTCCGTGGACCACTCACCCTCGGGCGTTCGCACGGAAAGGTTCGTCCCGAGCATGTCCCAAGACGACTCACCACCGGGCAACTCGGGCAAGAGCGGCGAGCGCGCGCGCCGTGCGTACATACCGACGGGGAAGAAGCCGTCGGGACCAGAGCCGACCATGAAACGAAGGTCTGAAACGAAGATCTGCATTCGTTTATTGGGAATCGTACCGACGTGATAAAGGCGCTCGCCTCTGCCGGTTCGAGACGTCCACGAGCGGTTCCCAATGAGCGCCTGCACGATGAAGCGGTCGTAGCGGTGCTCGAGGTCCATGAACGCTTTGAGCTCTATGGGATTGGTGATGGTGTACACACCCTGACCCGCGTTGCTGTAAGGGTCCTTGACGACAGCAACGCCGCCCATGCGCGAGACCCACATCGGAATCTCTTCGAGTCCCACATCCCAAAAGGTCTCCGGCGTTCGTATGTGGAGCCCCTCCTCGCTCATCTCAGCGTTGAAGAGGTCATAGGCTTTCGCGGCCACGGCCTTGTTTCGCCCACCGGCGAGGCACGCGATGACGGGGTTGAGAATGAAGGTCTTGGTAATGGGCGGCAGACGCGTCCATGGACGTTGCGTGACGTATCGAATTGCACCTCGAATGGCCACGTCTTTGTCTTGATGCCGAACGATGAGCTGACCTTCGTCAACGCGGTGATGGGCTTCTTGGTTCGCGAAGGCAGGCACGAGGAGGACTTCTTCGCCGGTGGTCTCAGCGAGCGCTGCCGCGTAGCCGCTTGCCTCCATCTCGTTCTTGTCGAAGAGGACACAGAGTGATCCGCGGGCGCGTTTGGGAACCTGCGGGAGGAAGGCACGTTCGATGAGCTGCCGGTAGGACCCCAGCTCGTCCGCTTCGTTGAGGAGCGGCATCGACTTCTGCCCCGAAGGGCACGAGTTGGTTTCGATGACCACAACCTGGCGGAGGCCAGCGTCGTCGGTCGTGAGAAACAAGTCAGCGCCGCCCCAACAAAAGTTCTTCGTCGGGGAACGGATCAGTTTGCTGATCGCGCCTCGATCCGTGCCGGGATGCAGATGTGCGTAACGCTCGGCGATGCGCTCAGGTCCAAGCTGAAAGAAGTGACGCACGAGGGGGTGAATCTGCGCGTTCAACACCCGTGGATAGAAGTGACGCTCGGGCTCAAAGTCGCCGGGTCCGAAAGTTTCAATGGACTTCATGATGCACCTAGGACCCGCGTTTCAATGTGCGCGACGCTGTGGGGCCACATCGTCG
>JBLHKB010000129.1:0-13879 GCA_047619315.1 Polyangiales bacterium | reverse complement strand
CGTTCACGTTCTTGCAGGTCGCGGCACCCATCGTGCTTCTATTCCTCACGCGCTGCGGCATCCCTGTGTCGACGACGCTCTTACTCTTGAGCTGTTTTGCGACGACCCCTGCGAGCATCGGCAAAGTTCTCACCAAGAGCCTCTTGGGTTACGCGATCGCGTTCAGCGTCGGCATCCTTGTTTGGTTCGCGGTTTCACAGGCCGTCGAGCGTTGGCAAGCCAAAGGCCCGGCAGCGCCTCGCTGGAGAATTGCGCAGTGGTGCACGACGGGGTTGCTCTGGAGCATTTGGCTCATGCAGGACGCCGCGAACGTGGCCATCTACTTGCCCCGTTCTTTGAGCGTTCTTGAGCTCGCGGTTTTCGCAGGCGTCATCTTCTTGGGGCTCGGCGTACTTTTTCGCCAGGGCGGCGAACGGGTTCAGAAGATCATCGATGAGAAAGCGCGCGTCGTCGACGTCCGTGCAGCGACGCTCGTCGACCTTGTCTACGCCGTGATTCTCTTCGTATTCAAGATGGAGTCGAAGATCCCCATGAGCACGACCTGGGTATTCGTTGGCCTTCTCGCCGGGCGGGAGATCGCGATGACACTCCGAGGCGTGAGCGGAACCACCATGACAAAGACGCTCAGGCTCGCCGGAAAAGACCTGGCGTACGTGACCATTGGTCTGCTGGTCTCGTTGGCCATGGCCTACGTCGCCAACACCAGCCTCTCATCCCCGTGATAAGGTGGCGACATGAATCTTCGCCCCAACCACTGGTTACACATCGGCTGGTTCTCGTTCATGGCCCTTGCGGGCTGCGACTGCACCACCACGCCTATGTCTGGCTGCGTGACTGATGATGACTGCGCGGACGGCGTGTGCGTGAACGAGATGTGCACCGCGGCGCCCATCGACGCCGCCAGCCCAGATACAGGCGGTATGGACTCTGGAGAGGACGCGCCAGCGCGAGATGCCCGAAACGCCGGCGACTGCACCTCGAGCATGGATTGCGCAGCAGGTCTGCAATGCACGGTGGGTGGCGAGTGCCTTGATGCGTCCCTCCCCTGCGTCGATGACGCCGCGTGCGGAGGCGACCGCTACTGCTGCGCTGAAGGATGCGCCCTCGAGAGCGACCCAAGTTTCTGCATTGCTTACGGAACCGGACCACGCGGAACCGTGAACCCCGAATGCCGAGGCATGATCCCCGTGGGCCTCTTCGAGCCCTCCGTGCAGTGCGAGTGGCTGGCGCCGCCGGACGACGACATGTTCCCGGGCCACATCCAAGTTCTTCCAACGCCCCTCGTGGCGGACCTCGGGAACATCCCGCCGACGGACCCAGACACCATCGCCCCGGGTGAGATCCTCATCAACACGTACAACTTCACCGACGGCGGCATGCAGTCCGCGATCGGAATCGACCCCGCCTACTTCGGTGTGCTTCGTGTACTGAACGCGCAGGACTGCACCCAGCTTGAGACGATTCACGACGCCGAGTACCCGCTCATCGCCGCAGCTCCGCCTGCGATTGGCGACCTTGACGGCGACGGCATTCCAGAGATCGTCGCGCTCACGGCCAACACAGGACTCATCGCCTTTCGATGGAACCCGGAGACGAGCGCCCACGAGCGTTATTGGGTTTCTGAGGGCAGCGACATCACGGGCGCGTACCGCTGGGATGGCCCGGCGATTCATGACCTCGACGACGATGGCATCCCCGAAGTGCTTTCCCGAGGCGAAGTCTTCAGCGGAACCACCGGCGCTCGCATCAACGTCGGTCAGACAGGAGTCTCGACGGCCGTGTCCACAGGGTCCTTCGCCGTCGCTGCTGACTTCGATGGAGACGGCGCCATCGAGCTCGTCGCGAACGAGATCTTTCGATGGAACATGGAAACGAACCTCTGGGTGATGGCGTACCCCGGACCTGGCACCGGTGCGGTTGCACACGCGCTCGCCGACTTCGGAACGCCGGCACCGGGTGGCTTTGACAGCACGAGCCTCGACGGCATCGCCGAGATCGTCACGATTCTGTCCAACCAGATGCTCGTCACGACGCTGGATGGAACCGTCGTAATGACGAGCAACGCCATCGTCGGCGGTGGTCCACCCACCGTGGGCGACTTCGACAACGATGGCTTCCCGGAGGTCGCCTCCGCCGGAGGCGACGCCTACGTCATCTTCGACCTTGAGTGTGCCGAGGCCAACGATGAATGCGTGGGTAACTTCGTCCGATGGACCGCCGCGAGCCAAGACCTCTCTTCCAGGCGCACCGGCTCCTCGATCTTTGACTTCGAGGGCGACGGGCAAGCCGAAGCGGTCTACGGCGACGAGTGCTTCACGCGCATCTACGATGGCAGCAACGGCGACGTCCTCTACTCCTCGTTCCGGACGTCTTGCACCTGGTACGAGAACGTCGTCGTGGCGGACGCGGACCGAGACGAGAACACGGAGATCATTGTTGGGTCGAACTCCAACTGCAGTGTCAGCTGCCCACTCATCGACCCGATTCACCCCGGCGTGCGATGCGAGGAGAACGAAGACTGTCGTTCCAACACCTGCGAAGCCGGGCTCTGTCGATGCATGGACACCACCCAGTGCGAAGACGACACCACCTGCACCACGCCCCTGGATGCCAGCGAAGGCATGGTCTGTCGCGCCGAACACCCTGCGGACGTCGCACAGCAAGGCGTTCGCGTTCTGCGCGACTCCCTGGACCGCTGGGTGTCTTCGCGCCCTATTTGGAATCAGCACACCTACTCCATCACCAACGTGAACGACGACGGCACCATCCCGCGCACAAGCGAGTGGGTGCAAAACCACGCTGACGCCAACTTGAACAACTACCGACAGAACGCCCAAGGAGAAGCCGCCCCGGGGGCTCTTCCGGACATCACAGGTCGACTCGACACAGACATCTGTCGCGAGGCCGATGGTGAAGAGACGCGGCTCGTCTCCACCGTGTGCAACCGCGGCGAGCGAGCCGTTGGCGCCGCCCTCCCCGCGACCTTCTACCTAGGGCCGCCGTCCGATGGGATGATCCTCTGCACTTCGTTCACGTCAGGCCCTGTTCCTGTCGGCGGCTGTCTAGAAGTCTCCTGTGTCCTCCGCGAGGACATCGAAAGCGGCGAGGTTTACGTCCGCGTCAACGACGACGGTGCCGGCGGCTCCACCACCATTGAGTGCATCGACTCGAACAACGAAGACTCCGTGACCGTCGACGGATGTGGCGTTCTTCTCTAGGGGTATTCTTAGCCGAATAGGTTGCCAGCGCCGCGCAGTATTGGAGTTCGAAGTCGAACGATACGAATTCCAAGATTGTCTGCGCCGATCGAAAGAGTCGCGCGTTTGAGGGGAAAGGGACGGCGTGGCGCCGTTCGATCAGGAGCACCCTCATGAAGCATCGGTTCTTACACACATTGGTTTTTTCCAGCGTTCTCGCCCTCGAGGGTTGTGCCTCGTCACCCCTCGCTGCGGACCCCCAACCCGGCCCAATCGGCGCCGGCGCGGAGGTTGAACGTTCGGCGGGAGACGAGAGCACGCCCTACGCCGACTCCACCTCCTATGGCCGCTCCACGACGGGAGGCAGCGAGAGCGGGAGCGGGAGCGGCTCTGGCAGCGGGAGCGGGAGCGGGAGCCGCGCACCGGAACCAGCGGAGGCCGTGGAAGCAGCCCCACTGCAAGAGGTGGTCGCCGACTTGCGGGCGTGCGAGATCGGTTGGGGCACCACAAAAAGCGGACGACAGATCGACCCTTGGGACTGCTCTTCGGTGACGATCGATGGCGTCGAGCGAACCGAGTGCACCGATGCGGGCGGCCGATGTCTGCAGCCATGAACCCACCGAACACCACGAGCTCCATGACCTCGGCGCAGACGCGTTCATCTCTTCGGTCCGACGGGCGGTGGGGAGGCGACGCGACGCGCAACCCGGCCCCAGGCATCACCGAAGCCTTCGACGATGCGCAGGCGCTCACGCCTCAAGAACGCATCGACGTGGCGTCCACCTGGCACATGCAAGCGTCGACGGAAGCGCGCGTCGCCGGTCAATTTGCCGTGGTGCGCGACGCTCTCGTCTCGCTCAACGCCGACGGTGGTCTTATCCGCTTGGCCACGCGTGCTGTGGACGACGAACATCGACATGCCGCCCTGTGCGAAGACGTCGCGGGACGATACCTCGGGCGCGTCGTCAGCCCCTACGTGGTGCTGCCAGAGCATCGCCCAGAGCATCCGGGGGCATCGGACGCGCTGCGCCATGTGCTCTACGTCGTTGGGCAGTGCTGCCTCAACGAGACCTTCGCCAGCGCGTACTTGAGCACAGCGCAAGAGCACGCGACCTCACCCGTCGCGAGGTGGGCGTTGCGTGAACTTCTGAGCGACGAAGTCGATCATGCGCGCATCGGTTGGGGCTTTATGCATGACCTGCCACCGGCGATGAACCGTCTCCTCTCGGACTGGCTCGTGCCGATCACCGTGTGCAACTTGCGCGAATGGCGTTCCATCGAATTGCCGAAGGATGATGCCCTTGTGGCCCACGGAATTCCCCCGCACGAGGCGACGCAGGACGCGATCACCGAGACGCTTCACGGCGTGGTAATTCCGGGCTTTGCGCACGCGGGTCTCGACACACGAGCGCTCGAACGTTGGGCGGCGGCGGGCGCCGTGATCCCAGCGATGCGCTAACGTTGCCCCTTCGAGAGTAGAGTCCTACGCGCGACCCCGGCTCACACCCGTGGTGACGCCGCCGGCGATAAGATGGGCCAAGCGCAAGGGTTCAGGGATGTTGCCGTGAAGCGTCGTGACTCGCAGAAGGCCCACCGCGGCTTGGCGCGTGAGCCCTGCCCGCTGGACAAAAACCGAGCTAACGCGTGGTCCCTTGCGCGGCGGCGGGAGCTCTTCCATCGGCCCTGCGGCTTCGACGAGGGCTCGTTTCTTGGCGCCTCCGGGGAGTCCGTCGAGTGCCGCGAGCACCGCCTTCATTCGAGGGCGACGGCGCGCAACGACGAGGACCGGTAAACCAAGGGTCTCGTGCAAGCGATGAATGTCGACGACGTTGAAGCCCGCCACGGCGATGCCCTGTAGCAACACCGCTTGTACGTGACTCGCGCGCCCCGTGTCTTGAATGAGCGAGAGCATCGCGTCCGTGGAGTTGACGCCGTCGCGACGCACCTTCGAGCGAAGCACGACATCGAGGCGAGTCCGCGAGCAGATGGTGCCGATGAGGCTCACGTCGCCGCGATGAGCGTGCTTAAACGGTGCGTCGTCGAAACCGATGACGTTCGACAACTCACTCATCCGCCATCACCTATTCCGCAACGACGCGGTCGAACTGATAGTTGGCCTGTGGAAACGGAATACGCAGCGCGTTCCCCTCTTGAAGAATGGGCAGCCCTGCGAGGGGCGCTTCACGAAGAACCCACTGAAAGCCGCCACCCTCTTCGGCGCTTAGCGCTAGGGGTGTGCTCCACTCGCCCGCGTCGAGGACAAGCTCGCCGTCGTCGCCGACGCGAATCGTGATTTCGCCGAGGTCCGCGGAACGATACGTCCCGACCATGCTCGCGGTCTCGGCGCTTGTTGGAGTGCGAATGCCTGCGCGGGCGGCGGCGAGCGCCTGGTCACGGAAGCGTCGTCTTCCAGCCGCCGCGTCGAGGGGGTTTAGCTCCACGCCGATCGCCATTTCAAGAACGAGGGCTCGAACGCTCTCGGTAAAACCGTTTGCGTTGGCGGCATTTGCGAGGGTGACGACGGCGAGATCGAGGGTGGGGAAGAAGATCACGTCGGACGTAAAGCCAAGCGTATTGCCGCCGTGGCCGAACGCGATGAGTCCGTTGAGGTCGTAGCGAAAAAGCCCAAGTCCATAGGTCACGTCGCTGCCTGCGGCGACGCCGCTTTCGCGACGCACCATGAGCGCATCTTCTTCGAGGAAGCGTCGATCGCCGTCGGCGACCCCACCGCGAAGTTCCATTTGCACGTACTTCGACAGATCGCGCAGGTTCGACCAGAGCGCTCCCGCGGGACCCACGCTTTCGACAGCACGCTCCACCTCAAATGGAACCTGAATGGTCTCTCCGTCCAGGTTGGACGCGTGCGGCGATGCGTGGTCGCCACGCCGCGCACGCGCCATGGAGAGCGTCGTGTTTCGCATACCAAGAGGACGCAAGACCTCGCGATCGAGGGCGCGGGAAAACGCGGCATCGAGAGGACGGCGGGCATCACTGACTCGGCCCAAGGCGTAGCCGCCAAGAGCGACGAGTTGGTTGCTGTACTGGAAGGTCTCCCCAAAACCTGTGGTGGGAGCAAGCGTCCTCAAGGTGTTGAGGCACTGATCGGAGCCGGCGCCGGCGCTCGGGTATTCAAAGATAAACTCAAGGTCGCGACGCGGAAAACCGGTGCAAGCGCAAAGCGTGTGCCGGAGCTGAAGCGCCGCCGTGGCGGCTTCGTCGGCCAAGGCAAAGGACGGGAGGATGTCGTGCACAGGCGTCTCCCAGGTCGTCTGACCATCTGCGATGAGTCGCGCAGCGAGCAGCGAAACGAAGGGCTTTGTAGCGGACCCGATCATGAACAGTGTTCGATCGCTCACCGCGGCCTGCCCGCCCGTCGCGCGTAATCCAAAGCCCTCGCTGAAGAGAACTTCGTTCGCTCGTGTCACGAGAACCGCGGCTCCCGGGATGTGCTCAGCTTCGCGCAGCGTCTCGATGGCAGCGCGAAGGGACGCTAGCTTCCCGTCGTCGACGGTCTGCGCCTCGAGGGCAGCCCAGTCTTGGTCTTCATAGCCTTCGGGACGCAGGGACCCAATGAGGACGTTCGCGTCGGCGCCGCGTCGTGCGAGGGCGTCGAGGTTTCCGTCGAGAATCGACACGTAGGCCCGCGTTCCGTGGACGGCGAGCACGGCGATAAACGCGGCATCACCGTTGGCGCCTGCATCGAAGTGGACTTGCGCCAAGAGGTCCCAGGCCGTTCCAGGAACCACCCGGACTCCAAGAGGCTGTCGTCGAAATGTCGGGTCGAGACGTCGCCAGATGCCGGCGCAGAACGCGACCATGCGCACCTGATCCTCGGGGTCGAAAGGCTCGACGATCTCTTGGCTGGCGATGGCGATGTGGATGCCGCCATCGGGTGGCCGAAAGTGCGTGGCGTCTTCGGCGCGCGCCATCGTCCAGCCCGCCGGCACTTCGACCTCCGCGTTTCCGTTGACTCCTTGGGTACCTTGGACCGCAACGAACTCAAGCGGTGACACCTCAGCCTCGGGCGCAGTCGCAGTCGGCGGCGTCTCTTCTTCGGGCTGCGGTGTCGTTTCCGCAGGGGCTTGTCCACCCCCACACGCGAGGAGAAGAGCTAGAGTCGAGTAAGGGGAGAAGAGCCTCATAGGATTCTTTCCCATGCGCGACGAGAAACGCAAGAGCGCGCCATTCAAGTGGGCTTCTTCCGGTCCGCAAGATCCAGTAGTCTTACGTCGATGAATATCCTCCGAAGCGCAGATGCGCCCATCGACATCGACGAGCTCTCGATCACGGAGCTTTCCCTTCGCCACGCGGAACGCCTGAGCGAGTCGCTCGCGTTTGTCGACGGGCCCACGGGCCGCTCGATGACCTACTCCGAGTTTGCCAATCTCGTTCGACGCGTCGCCGGCGGTCTCAAAGCACGAGGCGTCGGCCCGGGAACGACGTGGGCGATCATGGCGCCGAACTCACCGGAGTACGCGGTGATTTTTCATGCGCTTGCGTATGCCGGCGGCACAGTGACAACGCTCAACCCAACCTACGGCGTCCGCGAAGTAGTCCATCAGCTGAAGGACGCCGAGGCGACGACCCTCGTTGCGTCAGCGCTCTTCGCTGAGACGGCGGAAGCCGCGGCGAAGGAAGCGGGCGTCGAGCTGCTGACCTTCGACGGGGCCGCGGAGGCGCTCTTCACCGCTTGGGACGGCGAGCCTTTGGCGGAGCAAGTGAAGGTCCCCCTCAAGGAACACGTCGTCGCCCTGCCCTACTCGTCGGGTACGACGGGTTTGCCCAAGGGCGTCATGCTCACGCATCACAACCTCGTGGCGAACGTGCTCCAGCTGGAGGCGCACAAGCACGTCGGCGAAGGGGAGGTGTGTTTTGCGGTGCTCCCGTTCTTCCACATCTACGGCATGCAGGTGTTGATGAACTTCATGCTCGCCCGTGGGTGCACCATCGTCACAGCGCCGCGCTTCGATATGGTGCAGATGCTTGAGCTCACCCAGAAGTGGAAGGTCAGCCGTCTCTTCTTGGTGCCACCGGTCGTGCTCGCCTTGGCCAAGCACCCCATCGTCGACAGTTACAACCTCTCTAGCGTCGTGGAGGTCTTCTCCGGCGCGGCGCCTCTCGGTGGCGACCTCGCGGAAGCCGCCGCAAAACGACTCGGTTGTTCCGTGGCGCAGGGCTACGGCATGACGGAACTTTCACCCGTGACACACACGATTCAAGAGGGCGACTACCGGCCAGGATCTGTGGGAACGCTCGTGCCGAACACGGAAGCACGGGTCATCGCGGACGGCGAGGATGGCGCGCGAAGCGATGCAGCGCCCGGCGAACGCGGCGAACTCTGGATTCGTGGACCGCAGGTGATGAAGGGCTACCTCGGAAACGCAGCCGCGACGGGCTCGACGGTCGACGCAGACGGTTGGCTGCACACCGGCGATATCGCCGTCGTGGAAGACGACGGGCACACGTTTATCGTCGACCGCATGAAAGAACTCATCAAGGTAAAGGGCTTCCAGGTCGCGCCGGCGGAGCTCGAGGCGCTGCTCCTCGGCCACGACGAGATCGCGGATGCGGCGGTCATTGGCGTGCCCGACGCAGAAGCCGGGGAACGCGTGAAAGCCTTTGTCGTTCGCAAGGGTGATTCGCTGAGCGAGGAGGCCGTGAAAGAACACATCGCCGCACAGGTAGCCACCTACAAAAAGATCAGCATCGTCGAATTTTTGGAAGCGATCCCAAAGTCTGCGTCGGGCAAGATCCTGCGCCGAGAGCTTCGCGCCCGGGAAAACTAGTGCTCGAAGCGCTCGACGGTCCTAACGAAGCCGGTCTCGCAGGATTATCGGAGCGTTGCCCGCACGCTCTAGTAGGATGAACGTATGATTCGTACAACTCTCTTGTCTCTAGCGGTCCTCACGGCGGCGTGTGGCGACTCTCCGACGGTGATTCGCGATGCGGGTGGCCGCGACACGGCGAACACCGTGGATGCGAACACAGCGGACGCGGCGGAGGCGGCGGACGTGGGAGTACGTTTCGCCGACGAAGATGGAGACTTCATCTCCGATGCCGATGAAGGGCGCGCGTCAGGTCTCGATACGGATGGGGATGGAACCCCCGACTACCTAGATATCGACTCGGACAATGATCTCATCCTCGACTCCGCCGAAGGCGCACTCGACACCGATGAGGACGGCACCCTCGATCGGCATGATGAGGACTCCGATGGGGACGGGATCAGCGATCGCGACGAGGCCGGCGACGACGACCTGTTGACGCCTCCGGTAGACAGCGACGAGGACGGTGTACCCGACTACCGCGATCCAGACTCGGACGACGACGGGCTGACGGACGACACCGAGAGCTTGTTCGGCACCGATCCGACCTTGAGCGATACGGATGGTGATGGGGTCTCCGACCTTATCGAGTTTGCCGCGGGTTCCGACGCGAACGACCCAGAGGACAGTCCTCGAACACGCGGAGACTTCGTCTTCTTGGTGCCCTTCGAGGAGCCGGCGGATCCCGAAAGAGACACGCTCCAGTTCAGCACGGCGATTCGTTCGGCGGACCTCTACTTCTCGTTTGATACGTCGTCGACGATGCGGGAAGAGATGAACGCGCTGCGGAACGCGACCACTGGGGTCCCGGCGATTCTCGCGGCGCTGCGATGTCCCGAGTCCGCCGTCGCGTGCGAGGACACGATGGGTTGCGGGGACGGACAGGTCTGTGCGCCGAGTGGCCTGTGCGCGGAAGACCCCGATATCGCCGGTTGCTTGCTGGACGTCCAATCCGGTGTCGGCGCGTGGGACCACATCGACAGCTTTCGGAATCTGCTCTCGATTCAGGCGGACCCCGTCGTGACAGCGGCGGCGATTCCGACGGCACCGGAATGGTGGGTGGCGCCGGTTCAAGCAGCCGCCTGCGCCGCGGACCCCGCCAACTGCACCAACGCGGACACACTGAACTGCGCCGAAACCGGCGTGGGATGTCCCGGGTTCCGTGATGATGCCGTGCGCATCTACGTGCATATCTCCGACGCCAACGACGAATGCCGCTGCGGCACAGCGGTCGGCGGCTGTGGTCCCTTGCCCCGTAGATGCTCGATGTTCACCACCGAGTTTGCGGGCGCCGAGCTCCTCCGACAGGGGATCCGCTTTCTCGGGCTCATCGGAATGGGCCCCGCCTATGGAGACGGTACCGCGACGGGCATCGCTCGCGAGATGGGCATCGCCTCGGATACCGTGGATGCGATGGGCGAGCCCTTCGTCTACCCAGCAAATGATGAGTTGGTGGTCGGCCGCACCGTCGAGGCCGTGCGGGCGATCGTCACTTCGGGGCAGTTCGACATCACCATTTTGGCGACGGACGAGCCTGATGATGCTGGAGACGCGCTTCAGTTCATCGAACGTCTTGAGGTCAACCTGTCGACGGACGGCTGCGCGACCGAATTCCCGACCCGAGACACCAACGGAGACGTGGTGGACGACGCGTTCGACGACGTGCAACCAGGCGCGGAGGTTTGCTGGGATGTTGTCGTTCGGCCGAACACGACGATCGAGGCGATGCGCGAACCTCAGGTCTTCCGTGCCCTCCTCACGGTCTCCGCGGATGGGTCCGTCGTGGACACTCGCGTTGTTTTCTTTCTGGTGCCCGCGGACACCTCGCTTCCTCCTCTCATCTGATAGGCGCCCGAGCTAAAGTCCGAGCTCTGCCCGGGTGGGGGTCGCCTATTCGGCGGCCGCTCGGACCACCGCCTCGACGAGCGCGGTGGGAAAGACGCGGCCCTGGAGACGCGCGAGCGTGGTCTCTCCCGCGCGAAGCCACTCATCGCGATAAGGCTCCGTGTCGACGCTCTGAAGCCTCCTGCGCAAAATCCGCAGGGCTTCGTCGTCGGCTCGGCGAATCAATCGCTGGGCACGCCTCTCGAGGCGCTGAGCCGTACGCAGGAGAGTGGCGCGGTCTTCTTCCCGCAGCTGCGCGATCCTTTCGTTTCGAAAGACCGTTGCACCAATGAGTACGCCGGCGCTGTCTTCCGTGAAGAAGCGAAGCCGCGTGTGCCATTGGAGAGCAACGACGGCGAGGGCCGATGCGGGAACGGCGTCGACCATTCCAGTTTGAAGTGCAGGGTAAACCTCCATCACCCCGAGACGCCTGGGGCTCGCGCCGATGGTGGCGAGGAATTCGCTAAAGACCTCGTCGCTGCGAGGCGCCCAAACCCGCGCGCGTCGAAGGTCGCTTGGGCGCTCGATGCGCTCGCGGGAGAAGAGCCTAGCTCGGCCCACATCCCCCCAGCCCACGAGAGTGTAGCCCTCGCGCTCGAAGTAGCCGCGGAACCGTGGACCCATGCGACGACGGACACGATCGAGGGCTTCGTAGTCGCCGATCACGCTGGCGAGGCCGAGCACAAGAACAGGACGCACGATTTGCGAGAGGCCAGACGTCGTAAGCGCAGCACCATCGAGCTGCCCCGCCGCCATCTTGTCGATGACCATGGGCTCTTGTCCTTGGGAGCCACCGGGATAGATACGAAGGCCCACGCGCCCGCCGGACTCTTCGCGAAGCGCACTGTCCCAGCGGCGGAGGGAACGCATCCAGGGTGAACCTTCGGGCGCCAAGGTCGCAAAACGAAGCTCGTGCGTGGCTTCTTGCTGCGCCTTCGACGACGAGATGGGCGTGAGCAGGCAGAGCGAAAACGCTCCAAGCCACCAGACTGTTCGTGCGGATACCACCCTGGCAGTGTGCGGGGCTGCCCCTCGGGCACACAAGGTTTGCTGGCGAATGGACCCTGGAAGGGCTAGAAACCCCGGGAATGGCGGGAATGAAACGCGACCTAGGAATTACATTCGCCGGCGGTGGAGGCCGCGCCTTCTATCAGCTCGGCTGGCTTGAACGCTACACCGATACGCTTCTCCCGCGCATCGCCGCCATCGCGGGATGCAGCGCGGGCAGCGCCATGGCCGCCGTTTGGCTGAGCGGCCGCACCGAGGAGACACGGGCGTTCTTCGCGCAGCGACGGCAAGGCGTCAAAAGCCACATGGACCTGCGCCGTTTGTTTCGTGGCGAGAGCCCGTTTCCCCACGACGGAATCTATCGCGCGACGATTCGTCACGCCATGTCCGAGGGCGGCTTTGAACGCATGAAGGCTCACCCTTTTCCCGTGAACATTCTCTGCGCCGGCTTTCCCCCGGTTCTCCCCAGCGGCGTCAGCATCGCGCTCGGGCTCGCGGCGTACCAACTTGAGAAGAAGATGCGGCCAAAGATGCTGCACCCCACCTTCCCTCGCTACGTGGGGTTCAAGCAGCACACCTGGGACATGCGGGATTGCGAAACGCCCGAAGATGCAGTGGAGCTCGTCATCAGCTCGTCTTCGACGCCGCCCTTCACCAAACGCGGCCGCTTCGAACAGCGACTTCTCATCGACGGAAGCGTCATCGACAACGCGCCGGCATTTCTGACAGAGGAGTCGCCGAAGGTTCGGCGAAATCTCGTCCTTTTGACGCGACCCTACCCAAAAGCGAAACTCGGCCAGCGGGACAGCCGCCTCTATATTGCGCCGGATCAGCCGCTACCGATCTCTCGCTGGGACTACACGGAGAACGCACCCGTCGACGAGACGCTCTCCGCTGGTCGACGTGACGCCGACCGCGACGAACAACTCGTCGCGGCATTTCTAAACAGGTAACAACGAGGTCCGCTTATGCATCGCTACCACTTTGAAAGCGAAGAGCATAAGGCGATTCGCCAGGAGCTCGGTCAGTTCGCCCGCGCGAACATCGCCCCTCATGCGCTGGCGTGGGAAGAGGCGGGCGAGTTTCCGCGCGAACTCTATAAAACCGCCGCAGAGGTTGGGTTTCTGGGAACCGGGTACGACGAAGCCGTGGGCGGTTCCGGCGGCGACTTCTCCCACCTCATCGTCGCGTCCGAGGCGCTGCTCCTTGGCGGCACAAGCGTCGGCACCTGCGTCGGACTCGGCAGCCACACCATCGCCGTGCCTCCAATCCTTCGCTTTGGAACACCCACGCAGGTCGACGCCTTCGCGCGTCCTGTGATCGCGGGTGACAAAATCGCCGCGCTAGCGATCACGGAACCCGGCGGCGGCTCCGACGTCGCCTCGCTTCGGACGCACGCGAAACGCGATGGCGACCACTACGTTGTCAGCGGGCAAAAGACCTTCATCACCTCAGGTTGTCGCGCCGATTTTTGCGTCACCGCTGTGCGCACAGGCGGCGAAGGGCATGGTGGCATTTCAATTCTAATCATCGAAAGCGATACGCCCGGCTTCGTCGTGTCACGCAAACTCGACAAGATGGGCTGGTGGGCCTCGGACACGGCGGAGATCTTCTTCGACGAGTGCCGTGTGCCCGTTGCAAACCTTCTGGGCAGCGAAAACGCCGGGTTCATTCCGCTCATGACGAACTTCGTGTCCGAGCGACTTCTCATCGCGGGGCAGTGCGTCGCCATCGCCGAGCTCGCCTACCAGGAGTCCTGCCGCTACGCGAAAGAGCGGCGTGCGTTCGGGAAGACCTTGATGGGGTTTCAGGTGACGCGTCACAAACTCGCCGACATGATGACAAAGCTCGCGGCGGCGCGGGCACTGACAAGCGTCTGCGTGGAAGCACATCTCAAAGGAGAGTGCACGCCGGCGTCCGCTGCGATGGCGAAGAACACAGCTACGGATATGTGTTTGGCAGTGT
>JBLHKB010000128.1:0-13887 GCA_047619315.1 Polyangiales bacterium | reverse complement strand
GTGTGGACTTCCGAAAGCCGAAGCTCAAGGGCGCGCCCATCAGGTGCTCCACTATGTGGGCCTCGGCGAAGCGCGCTATCGTCGCCTCGGAAGCTATTCGACGGGCATGAAGCAGCGGGCTCGCCTCGCCCAAGCGCTCGTTGGCGATCCGAAACTCCTCCTCCTCGACGAGCCGACGAGCGGGCTCGATCCACGCGGCCGAGACGAAATGCTGGAGCTGATTCAGGACATCCCCGCGCGCACAGGAGCGACGGTGATCCTCTCGACGCACATTCTTCCGGATGTCGAAAAGACCTGTGATCAGGTCGTGGTCCTCGCCGGGGGTCAGTCGCTCTACGCAGGCCCCCTTGCGCCACTGGTCGCTGTAGAAGCCGGTATTTTCGAAGTGCGCGTCAAAGGCGACCCCGAACCGTTTCGTCAGGCACTGGAACTCGAGCGCTGTCTTGTGAAAATGCGCGCAGCGGATCTCGAAGTACGACTTCCGGAAGGTGCAACGCCATCTCTCATCCTGCGCGTGGCGCGCACGGGAGGTTTTCAGGTCCGGCATATGACTCCCTTGGTCATGACGCTGGAGCGCGCGTTTTTTAAGACCCTCGAAGAGGGCGCACCTGCCTAGGAAGACCTGAGCCAGAAAACGTGCGCTATCTGGGTTGTTATCGACCCATAGTTGGGGGCTATCGGTTTTATCGATTAGGTATATTGGAGCAATGGCTTTGAGCGCGTCATCTTGACCTCATGGCACATCGATTCCTCCACACTCTTGTCTTCTCCAGCGCGATAGCGCTGGAGGGATGTTCCACGAGTCACTCTTCACCCCCGGACTTGCCAGATGGCGCGATGCCCGACGCGCTGAGTCTCGATGCTGGCAGTGCGTTGGATACCGGCCCACCTCCGTTTGATGGTGGCCGACCAAGTATCGATGGGGGCAACGTCGACACCGGATCGCAACGCGACGCCGGCAACGATGCTGGAAGGGACGCGGGCCCCACCATGGACCCACGTTTGTGCGAACCAGGATGGCAGACCACGAAGGCTTCCACGTGTCAGCCCATCGACATGGACGACCCAGAGTCACCGCTCATTTGCTACTCGAGCTTCATCTGTGAGCCCGTAGAGAACGAAGCCGGCGACCTCGTCGAGGAGTGTCGCGAATGGGAAGAAGCAGACGGCGGCTGCCTCCTCCAAAGGGCAGAATGGCCTCGTTTCGTGGAGGTGGATCCGTGATGCGTTACGTGTCGAGTGAGACGTCAGAGCGTGTGAGTGCGGACGGCCGCTGGAACGGTCGAGTCACCCGGAGAGGTCTCCCGGAACTCGAAGTGCGCGCGTTCTCCCCAGAACTCCGTGCCCGTATGGCTGGTATCTGGTTGATGCAGGCGGCGACGGAATCCCGTGTGGCACGCTCGTTCGAGATCATCGGTGACAGCCTTCGCGCGCTCCACGCAGACTCCGGGATCATTCGACTGGCGTCCCGCGCCGTCGATGATGAGCATCGCCACGCCGCCCTTTGTGAAGAGCTCGCGGGAGCCTACGCGGGCCGACCTGTTGGGCCACACGTGGCGCTTCCCCATCGAACGCCGGAGCACCGTGATGTCCAGGCGGCGGTTCGACATGCTCTCTACGTGGTGGGTCAGTGCGCACTCAACGAGACTTTCGCCAGCGCTTACCTGAGCGCCGCGCAAGTGGGCGCCACAGTCCCTCTTGCGGCGTCGGCACTCAAGGAGTTAACCAGCGACGAAATCGACCACGCGCGCGTCGGTTGGGCATTCCTCACGGACATGCCCGAGGAAATGCGGCGCCCAATGAGTGATTGGATCTTGCCCCTGACGGTCTGCAATCTCCGCGAGTGGCGCGACATCCAACTGCCGAAAGATGACTCCCTCGCCTGCCACGGGGTGCCGCCGCAGGATCTTGCGCGGCAGTACTTGAATGACGCTTTGGTTGGTGTTCTCCTTCCGGGCTTTCGCCATGTCGGACTGGATACGCGTGCCCTCGAGGCATGGGTCCGTTCCGGTGCCAGCACCGAGACGCCCTAAGCCTCCCATTCTGTGCCTCTCGAGGCTTGGCCCGGTGTGGCTTCAAGGGTAGTGTTGGCGCGTGGCATTTTTCGATAGCCTCTTCGACCAAATCAACAATCTGGCGAGGCCTGGCAAGAGTGTCTTCGACCGCGTTGAGCGGTTCATTGACGATGTGCTTTTGCTCCCGGAAGAAGCAAAAGAAGCGCTGACACAAGGAGAAACGCTACTTCGAGAGGAGCGTTACGAGGAGGCCGAGAAGCGCTTTCTCCAGGTTTTGGCGGAACGCCCATCACTGACGAAGGCCGCCCTTGGACTTGCCCATGCCCGGGAAGGGCTGGGTGATCTGACAGGGACCTACGAGGCGCTGATGGAGGCGAGAGAGTACGCCCCAGAAGATGCACACCTCGCTCTTTGGACCGCCCGCGCCGCGCTGGCGGCTGGCCACGCTGCGGAGGCTCGTGATGCAGCCCTCGCTGCTAGCCGGGGCCTGGCCCGAGAGGGAGGCGACAACTTTGCCGACGCATGCGCCACGCTCGCGTGGGCTGAGTGGCATGAAGGTCGACCCGACCGCGCGGTTCGAGAACTGCGCAAGGCTCTCAGTGTGTCCGACCGCGATGATTTTCGCGTCGCGCTCGTCGCGGCGCTCGTCGATGCCGGCGACGCGGCGGGGGCACGTTCGAGCGCTGCAGGCCTCGACCCACTACGCCTCGGTCCCACGGACGCTTGGCGCGTGGGAGAATCTTTGGTTAAAGCAGGCCACGACCAGCTCGGTCAACGATTCATGGCCGTCGCAGCCGACGCCGGCGTGCGGGAAGCGTGGGTGGCTCTTGGGCGTGTGACGCTAAGTCTTGGCGACCCCTTGGCGGCGGAATCACAAGCCCGTCGTGCGATTGCTGAAGGCGGCGGGGCACCTGCGCTCACGCTTTTGGCGGACGCGCTTTTGGCCAACGGAGATGACGCCGGTGCCGCGGAAGCTCATGAAGGCGCGGCACAGTCCACGAGCGGTACGGAGGCGGCGCTCGCTTGGGCACGTGCGCTGCGCGTCGTTCCACGGACCGAGGTCACCGCACTCAAACGCTACTCCGATGGCCTGAGCGCTTACACGCCCGACAACACGGCGGCGGCTCAGCTCCTTTGGGCGGCACGTTTGATCCTCCTGACGGACGGCGTCGAGGCGTTGCCGAATGCGGACGCGATCAAAGAGCCGCGGCTCGCATTGGCTGCCGCCTCGAAGAGCGCGGAGGCGAAGCAACATCGTGAAGCGCTTCACTTCCTGGATGTCTTCGATTCGTTGCAGGCAGGCTGCTGCGACTGCACGGCTGCCGACCGCGCGGATGCTGACGAACTCCGCCGCAGCAGTCTGCGCGCGGTATGGCGAGGCGCTGGAGAAATCGATCTCGCCGCGGCGATCGACGCAGCCGCGAAGTTTGGCGAAGAGCGTGGCCTCGGGGATGTGGCGCGTGGCGCCTTGCGTCTGCGCGACGAGCTCGACCGTCCACTCCTCGTTGGCGTTCTCGGCGAATTCAATGCAGGCAAGTCCACGTTCATCAATGCGTTTATCGGCGCCAATGTGGCTCCGATGGGCATTGTTCCAACGACGGCCACGCTAAACGTTCTTCGCGGCGGTGCGAACCGAGTCGTCCGAGTGGTTTTCCGTGACGGAAGCACGCGTGAAGGGAGCCATGAAGCCCTTCGGCCCATCCTCGAGGAGCTCAACGCCGTTGGGGCTGATGCCGATGGCGCAAAGGGCGTGGACCAGGTGGAGATCGTCGTGCCCAGCGAGTTGCTGGAGCGGGTTTGGATTCTAGACTCGCCAGGCACGAACGCCCTCGATCCCGAACACGAGAGGCTCGCACGAGAAGCTGCGCGGCGAGCAGACGTTGTCCTTTGGGTGTTCGATGCTGCCCAGGCAGGGAAGATGACCGAGACGAAGATGCACACGGAGATGCGTGCACAAGGGCGCTTGGTGTTGCCAATCCTCAACAAGTGCGACCGCTTGAAGGAGGGCGAGCTTGAAGAAGTGAGCGCTGTCATCGAACAGGGCTTCGGCGTGAAGCCGGTGCCTTTGTCCGCCAAGCGCGCGCTCAAAGCCAAGCTTGAGGATGACGCAGAGTTGCTTGAGGAAAGTGGGTTTCCGGATCTGATGCGCCGACTCGACGCTGACGTGTTCAGTCAGGCGCGCGCGTTGAAACGGCAGGCCTGCGCGGGGCGCCTGGCGACACTTCTCGATGATGCGTTTCGAACGGAACAGCTACGGGCCGACGCCCGCGCCATCGAAGCGGTGGTCCTCGAAAAAATTCGCGAAGAACTTCCGAAGATGCGGCGAGCAGGTCTTCTTGCCGTGGACGATGCACTGCGTGTCTTTGCACGTGAGCTGGATGAGGCATTCACATCCGCGCGCGAAGAAGTCCTGGCGTTTGCGCGACCACGCCGTGGACGCTTCGCGTCGAAGGGTGTTCACCCAGAGGACCGCGCTTTTCTGAGAGAAGTCCTCGGCCGGCGCGTCCGAGAAGCTATCGAACGTTGTGAAAAACGCCTCCGCGCGCAGCTTCGCGCCGCCTTCGCCGTCGATTGGCCCGAGGGGCAGGATCCGCGAGCCGGCATCGACGAGGCACTTCGCCCGGCACTTACGGGCTTTGCGGGCTACCAAAGAGGGCGCCTGGATGGCGGCCTGGAGCGCTTCTTCGACGAAGAACTCGCGCGAAATGAGCTCAGCGCAGAAGGAGTGTCCGCAGCCCTAGCCAAGGTCCGTGCTGATGAACGAGACGAATTGCGGCCCGGGCTCCTAGAGGCCGTCGAAGGGATCATTCGCGACACGGACGAGGGTCTCGATACCGCCGTTCAGGACTCTCGCGGGGCGGATGCGTCCTTGAGATCGGCCGTTCTGGGGCCATTGATGGCCCTTCGGGATGTACTCATGGAGACGCGAGACGCCCTGTAGAGTGAACAAGAGGGTGCCCGCGGGCCTGCTTCCCCTGCGTCTCGAATCGACCCGTGATGACAAAGACGGACGAAATGCAGCCATCTTGCTAATCGGCGCTTCCGTTATGGGTCAGCGAAACCGTATACTCTGGTTAGTTGCCGAGGCAGCTGGAGACTGAATGGAGATCAAACAACAGCTACGGCTCTCTCAAAACATCGTGATGACGCCGCAGCTGCAGCAGGCCATCAAGCTGTTGCAGATGTCACGGATGGAGCTCGTCGAGCTCGTCCAAGAGGAACTCCTCGAGAATCCGGTTCTCGAAGACGGCATGGATGGTCACGATGATCGCGAAGTCACGATGGAGGACTCGCCCACCATCGATAAGCAGATCGCCAGCGATGACAAAGCCGCGACGGACCAGGACAACAAAGAGCAAAAAGACGACATCGACTGGGAGCGTTACCTCGAGAATCATGCGCTTCAGCAGCCGCTTCCGAGCGTTCGGCGTGGTCCTGACGAGGAGATGCCCGGCGTCGATCAGACGCTCACGCGGGGGGATGATCTCGTCGATCACCTCGCTTGGCAGCTTCGAATGGGCGACTTCATCGACGAAGAGCAGAAGTTCGGCGCACTGGTTCTCGGCCAACTGAATGAGACCGGCATGCTGGTGATGGATGGCGTCCCTGTGGACGAAATCGTCCCTCGCTTTGCCGTCGAATCAGGCCTGCATCCCGAAGATGCCGAAGAAGTCCTGAGCATGATGCAGCGCTTTGACCCCGTGGGTTGCTGCACCCGTTCCCTCGAAGAGTGCCTGCTTGTTCAAGCCGACCACTTCGGCATGGACGAGCTCACGAAACGAGTGCTCCGCGAGCATCTCAAAGACCTCGAGCGCCGGAACTACAACAACATCGCCAAGGCCCTCGAAATCGAGATCGAGGAGGTCTACGACATCGCTCAGGTGATCACCGAGCTTGAGCCGCGACCTGGCCGAAACTTTGCCAGCGCTGAGCCGCGCTACATCACCCCGGACGTCTACGTTCACAAGGTTGGCGATGAATACTACGTCGTGGCGAACGACGATGGGATGCCGAAGCTGAAGATCAGCGGCTTCTATCGGGCGGCCATGGCCGATGATCCCAAGGCGAAAGAGTACATTAAGGGCAAGCTTCGCAGCGCCCAGTGGCTCATCCGCTCCATCGACCAGCGTCGAAAGACCATCATCAAGGTCACGGAATGCATCGTCGAGAAGCAGCGAGCGTTCTTCGACAAGGGTATCGAATACCTGAAGCCGATGATTCTACGAGATGTGGCAGAAGCCGTCGGGCTTCACGAAAGCACTATCTCCCGCGTGACGTCGAACAAGTACGTCAACACACCCCGTGGACTTCTCGAACTCAAGTTCTTCTTCAACTCCGCGATTCGCCGCGACAATCAGGACGACATCGCGTCCGAGAGCGTCAAGCAAGCGATCAAAAAGATCGTGGATGCGGAAGATTCGAAGAGTCCATACTCCGACCAAAAGCTCGTGAAGATGCTCGCCGAGAGCGACATCAAGATCGCCCGACGAACGGTCGCTAAGTACCGAGAGATGCTGGGTATTCTCAGCAGTACGAAGCGAAAGAAATATTTCTAAGCGAACTTGTTTGAGCGTGCACTCGTTTTGAGCTGTAGAGCACAAGCACGACCCGAAACCCAACGACCCAAGGAGCCTCGATGCGCATCAACTTCACCTTCCGAAACCTCGACTCATCCGAACGCATCAAAACGTATGCCTCCGATAAGATAACGAAGTTTCAGAAGTACCTTCGGGCGCCCTTGGATGCCGAGGTGGTCGTTTCCGTCGAGCGACATATTCACGCCATCGATGTAACGATCAACGCGGATGGTCAGCGCTACGCCGCTCGCGAAGAATCCGAAGACATGTATGCCTCCATTGATCTGTGCCTCGATAAAATCGATCGCCAGATCCGCAGCAAGAAGGCCGCAGCCGTCGATCGAAAACGCCACTAGGCTGCGTTTTCACTCCTTGATCAGGTGAAGGTTGTCGTCTTTGATGACGTTTGCTAACCCGCCGTCATGGCTCTCGCGAACTACCTGAGCGAAGCACGAATCGCCGTGCTGGCCGATGCGCCAGACAAGAGCGCGGCGATTCATCGTGCTGCTTCATTGCTCGCCCATGGAACAGAGCTGGACGAGAGTTCTGTGCTCCATGTGCTTCTCGAACGGGAGGAGCTCGCCACAACAGGGGTCGGCAGTGGCGTCGCTATGCCTCACGGCCGGATGAACGTCCCAGACATGCGAGCAGCACTGCTCGTCATCCCACGAGGCGTCGCTTTTGACGCCATTGATGGAAGAGATGTGCAGTTGGTCCTTGGACTCCTTGCGCCATCTGAGCGACCAACGCAGCTACTGCGAGTTCTTGCCGACGCCTCTCGCGCCTTACGCGACGAGGACACACGAGATCAGCTAATCGCCAGTGTCGACGCGGGCGCCGTGATGCGCATTCTCGAAGAACTCGCGTAAGGCGCCAGGGCCTTCAGCGCTAGGAACCTCTGCGTGCCGTGCCCTTGTGTGGACGCGGCGAACCCGTGAGTCGACGCCCTCACGCTCTGCCATTCGGGCCAGCCGGCGGCTTTGTCGTCCTGTCGAGCCTCCCGTGTAGAACGTGACGAGCACGCGCTCTTCGTCGGCGCTTGCCCAGGCGAAGAAGTCGGGCGCCTTGGCGTAGAGCGCGTCCATCAGGAATATCGCGTCGATGGGAACTCCGCTCTGAGCCCACGCGAGAGCCGTCTCAAAGCCTGCCGAGTGGGGCATGAGCACTGTGTTTCGTGGTGCGTCGAGGCTAAGTTCCACCAGCACGTGGGCGAGCCAGTCACGCGTATATTCGGGATCCTCAAAAAGTCCGGCGTCACCGTCTCGCCGTTGAAACGCAAGTTGGGGCATCAGGAGAACGCGCTGCGGCGCGCCTAAGGTTTCGCCAAGGTTCCACGCTTGGCGCACTGTGTCCCCCTCGACGCACGCCTGCTCGTCGTCGCGCATGAGCACGTTGATGCAGCCACTCCAGCCATGGAGAAAGACGACGAGATCATATGGCTCAGAGCGTTCGAAGGCCGCTGGAAAGCGCGCGAGCGCGGCGGGCGCTCCCTCGGGAAGTGAGTGCGAAGGCTCGTCGACGGTGATCACGTCGATGAAGGCCGGGGAGGGCGCCACAACGGCGGCGGCGGCGGGCTCAGCGTTTTGGGGCGACATCTCCGCAACCGGCGCCGGGGTGCCACACGCGAAGAAAAAAACGAGCCAAAATCTGATGGAGCCAGGGCGCGTCAACACTGGTATCGTCCTGTCATGGCAAGTGTTGAAGAATTTGAAGCGGCGGTAAAGTCTGTCAAAGGACTGAGCAAGGCACCCGACAGTAGCAGCCTCCTAGAACTCTATGCGTTCTACAAGCAGGCCACGACGGGAGACGCAAGTGGCAAGCGACCTGGGATGCTCGATGTGAAGGGGCGCGCCAAGTTTGATGCCTGGAGCAAGGTTAAGGGGCTAAGCGCCGAGGATGCTCGAAGCAAGTACGGCGCGAAGGTCAAGTCGCTCGGCGCCTAACGCACCTGCTCGGCATATATGGACCACACGCGAAACCATTCGCATCCGCCTGGAGTCCGCGCGACGGTGAAGGCGCTTCTCGACGACCCAAGCGTCGCCGCGATTGTCCGTCTAGTCGCTGGCGCAGTGTCGCTCGACCGAGTGATTGGGCACCCGCGGATTCAAAAATCTGGGCTCGCTTGGGTCGGGCATCACCACGGTATTGTCTCTGAGCGCGTCCAGATCTTGGGCGAGACAGAGATCGCCTATCTCCAGTCCCTCGACGACGCCACGCTTGAAGAACGCTGTCGCGAGTTCTTTGCCCTGCGGCTTAGTCTGCTCGTGGTCACGCGAGGTGTGGAGCCCCCGACCGCACTTCTTGAGGCGGCTCGATGTAGTGATACCCCGGTGGTCATCGCAGAGCCCCGCTCCAGTCAGACCATCGCCACTATTCATGACGTCCTCGATCGTCTTCTCGCACCCAGTGAAACACGGCACGGCGTCCTCGTGGAGGTGCATGGAATCGGCATCTTGCTGGTTGGTGAGAGCGGCATCGGGAAGAGCGAGTGTGCCCTGTCGCTGCTGGACCGCGGGCACCGTTTCATCGCCGATGATCGTGTGGTGCTTCTTCGAACCCCTTGGGGCGCTCTTGTCGGAAGTGCTCCCGCGCCGCTGCGGCATCATTTAGAGGTGCGCGGGGTTGGCATTCTTAATGTCCGAGACTTGTTTGGCGCGACCTCCGTTCGAGACGACAAGCGCATCGGGCTCGTCGTCGAACTCATCGCATGGAATGTGGACACCGAAGTGGAACGTTTAGGGCTCGACGATGCCGAAGAGCACATTCTTGGTATCTCGATCCCGCGGCTGACGGTCCCGGTTCAGCCGGGTCGAAACATGGCGGTCATTTTGGAGGTCGCCGCGCGCAACCAGCTGCTCAAGAGCAGCGGTAAACATGCCGCACGAGATTTCATCGCGGCACTGTCGGCGACTGTCGGACTCCCGAAGGCGTAAGCAAAGATACTTGCCGTCTGCGGTATTCGAGGCCGCCACTTTTGACTATGCTCCGGTCATGCACATCGTTGTCGTCACCGGGATGAGCGGAGCAGGGCGCTCCACGGCGCTCCACGTTCTCGAGGACCTCGGATATTACTGCGTCGACAACCTCCCGCCCTCTCTGGCACCAGAGCTGGTAGGGCTCGCGGCGCGCGAGGGAGAAATCGACAAAGTAGGCTTGGGCGTCGATGTGCGTAACGGAGCCTTCCTTGAGGGCGCTGAACTCGCGGTGACAGCGCTGCGTGAAGCCGGACACGCCGTCGAGGTGCTCTTTCTGGATGCCGCGGATGCCATTCTCGTCCGGCGATACAGCGAAACTCGGCGACCTCATCCCCTCGCTCCAGCGGGTGACCTCCTCGGAGGTATTCAAGGGGAGCGCGCTCGTCTGGCGCCTTTACGTGCGGAAGCTGCGCGCGTGATCGATACAACGCGCCTCTCGGTGCATGACCTCAAGCGAACTCTTCTGGATCATCTGACGGGTGGTGGCGCACAGCGCGACATGGTCGTTCGCATCATTAGCTTCGGATTCAAGTACGGGCTGCCCGTCGAAGCGGACCTGGTTTTTGATCTTCGCTACTTGCCGAACCCACACTTTGTCGACGAACTGCGGCCCAAAACCGGTCTTGATGCGGATGTGTCGAGCTACGTTCTTGAGCGTCCCGAGGCCGAAGAGTTGCTGGCGGACTTGGGGCAGTTCTTTGGACACACGCTTCCGCGTTACGAGCGCGAAGGCAAAGCCTATCTCACCATTGCGATCGGCTGCACGGGGGGGCGCCATCGCTCCGTGGCGGTCACGGAAGAGCTCGGGAAGCGTCTCGGCGTGGGCCGCGAGGTGCATCTGCATCACCGGGACGTAAAAAGGAAGACTCCTCGCTAGCGTGGACAAGCCTGGGGGAGAGAGAGCAAGTGGCGCGTTCGAAATCGTCAACCGACTAGGCTTGCACGCGCGAGCGGCGGCGAAGCTTGTTCGTCTCGTGGGTCGGTTCCGTTCGAAGGTTGAGGTCGCGAAGGATGGCCAACAAGCGGACGCGAAGAGTGTCATGGGTGTTCTTCTTCTCTGCGGAGTGCCTGGCGCGACCCTCGAGGTGAGCGCCCACGGTCCCGACGCTCAAGCCGCCGTCGATGCGGTTGGCGAGCTCATTCAAAACCGATTTGGGGAAGAGTCTTGACCCGAATTTTCGAAGGGATCATCGCGTCCAGCGGTGCCGCGAGCGCGCCTGCGTACATGCGCCAAGCCGCGGGGCATGTGGTCCGGCGCAGCGTGAAGGACGCCGCGCGGGAGCAACTTCGTCTTCGATCTGCCATCTCTCGCTCACGGCGCGAACTCAAGTCGGCTGCCGAGTCCCTTCGCGAATCTGGGTCAGAGGCAGCGCTCGTGTTTGATGCGCACTTGCTCATGCACGGTGACGCTATGCTTGTGGACGCGGCTCTGGCGCTCATCGACGAGGAAAGCGTTTGTGCTGAATGGGCGGTTCACGCCACGGTCCAGACGATCAAAGCGCCTCTCGATTCATCGACCAGCGCGTACTTGCGAGAGCGTGCGACGGACATCGAGCAGGTTGGGCGTCATATCGTCCGAGAGCTTCGCGGAGAGAGAGCGTCACAGCCTACCGGCCGCTGTGTGGTCGTGGCCCACGAACTTTCACCCGGGTTTGCCATGGAACTCATGGCCAACAAGAGCGAACAGCGCG
This sequence comes from Polyangiales bacterium, assembly GCA_047619315.1. GTDB lineage: Bacteria > Myxococcota_A > Polyangia > Polyangiales > Houyiibacteriaceae > JBCCRV01. The sequence goes on along the minus strand of JBLHKB010000128.1, from coordinate 2,629 downwards.
TGGTGGGCGTTGTGACTGAAGGCGGCAGCGCGTCATCTCACACAGCCATCCTAGCCGCTGCGCTTGGAGTTCCCGCGCTCGTTGGGGTGCAAGGCATTACCCGAGCCGTGGAGTATGGGCACGAAGTGTTGGTCGATGCTCTTCGCGGGCAAGTCATCGTCGAACCGAGCGTGAAGGAGAAGAGCGAGGCTTTGGAGCGGCGACGCTCGCATCAGCTGTTTCGCGATTCCCTCCTGGCGCGGATCGGAGCGCCCACGCAGACCCTCGATGGTGTCGAGATCAGCGTCGCCGCAAATATTGAACTTCCGGAGGAGGCCGCAGCAGCGGCCACAAGCGGCGCCGCGGGCGTGGGCCTCTATCGGACCGAATTCCTGTTTCTTGCTCGAGACACCTTGCCGAGCGAGGAAGAGCAGTTTCTTGCCTACCGCTCCGTTCTGAAGGGAGCCGACGATGAGGTCGTTTTTCGGGCGTTGGATATTGGTGGAGACAAACTCCCACGTTCGGCACGTTTGCAGGTCGGTCAGAACCCGGCTCTGGGACTCCGCTCCATAAGACTCCTTCTGCGACGCCCCGAACTGCTTCGTACCCAGGTCCGAGCCATTCTGCGCGCAGCGACGCTGGGCCATGCGTCGCTGATGTTTCCCCTCGTCACAAGCGTCGAAGACCTGAGGGCAGCGAAGGTCCTTGTCGCCTCGTTTCGCGCCGAACTGGAAGCCGAAGGAGTGCGCTGTGGGCCACTGCCCATCGGCGCGATGGTGGAAGTTCCAGCGGCAGCCTTGCAAGTGGGTGCTCTCTGCACAGAAGCGGCCTTTCTGTCCGTCGGCACAAACGACTTAGTCCAGTACACGCTCGCCGCCGACCGCAGTGATCCGGAGATGGCCCAAGGTGCGAGCGCGCTCCATCCAGCGGTGATTCGGCTGCTGGCGCTGGTGGCAGCCGAAGCCACCGTGCCTGTGTCTGTGTGCGGGGAAATGGCGGCCGACCCGCTGGCGATGCCCCTTCTTCTTGGCCTCGGGTATCGTCGCCTCTCGGTGCCGCCTCTTCTGGTGCCCTTGGCCGCTGAAGTCGTGCGTCGCTGTCATATGGAGACGCTCAAGCGGATCGCTCGTGAGTGTTGCACCCAAATGACGACATCGGCGGTTCGAGACCATCTAAAAGCCGAGCTCCGTGGCAGCCTCGGACCCCTCTGGGTGGGCGCGAACCTACTCGCTCGATAAGCCGATGGTCGGCGGGCTCTGCGCCTCACCGATGCCGCCTCGCTCCAGTGCTTCCTCGCGCAGATTGGGCAAGGTGTTGGTATTCGGAAAACCGACGTGGCGACCAACTTCGACGCCATAGGCATCGAGCATGATCAGTGTCGGAACCACTTCGATCGAACCCAGAGGGCTTGTCCCGGCATGAACGTTTTGCTCAGGATCGTAGGTCATGGGAAAGGGCGGATCAAGCGCGTGCTCATAGGCATCGATCAGTAGTGCCGCGTCTGGCTGCGCTGCGACACCGAGCACGTGGACGTCGTCGTAGGCGCGGGCAAAGCGAGAGACTGGACGCAGAGCTGCTTGGCTGACGCCATCCCAGGTAGCGAAGACAAAGAGCAACACGGGCTGGCCGCGAAGGTCCCCTAAATGAATCCAATCGCCCGCTGGCGTTCGGAGCGTCATCTCGAGTGCTCTCGCCTCCGCTGCGCGATTCGAGCTCCCCACCGACCCCAGGGCGCCTCCACAGCCGGCGAGCATGAGGAGGGCAACAAAGGTTGAAAGCCGAAAGGCCTCAGCTCTTTTGGCCGACGAAATGATCCTCTTTGTCCTTGAAGAGCGAATTGAACGTGGTCAGCGATCCGTAGCAGCCCGTCACGTATTGCTGCAGCTGGACCTTCTCATCCGCGCTGAGTTTCTTGTTGCCGTTGATCTTCGACTCCAGGACTCGAAGCTTGTCCCGGACCTGAACGATCTTTCGGAAGAAGATGTCCACCGGAATGGTCTTGTCGGCGGTTCCTTCACGACCGGGTTTGATAGTGAGCTCACCCCCTGCCCAGCGGTCGCCGATTTTGGTGTCGCGAACACCGAGCTCGTCGAGGAGTACCTCGCGAAGCACCTGTCGAAATTCATCCTGATCCATGTCTATTCCGATCTCCGAAGGGATGGCTGGGCGCACTTCAACGTTTTCGCTTTGAGCGCCGCGAGGCCGTGGCGATCCTGCGGCTCGCTTGCGTGTGAGCGAGCCCGCAAAAGATTCGCCGATGCGTTTGTAGCTAGAGCAGGTCCCCGAGTCTTTGAGAGGAGAGGGCCAGCACCCAAGGCGACAGTCTCCCGTCGCCGCGCCGGTTTCGTCGCGGCGTAGGCTGACAAAGAAGCCGCACGTTCCACAGCGTCCGTCTAGATCGCGCTCGCTCATCGCCTCACTCGCATCGGGGAAGACCATAGCACGATGCTACTTCGATCGTCGTTGCCGTCGACGCCACCACCAGTACCCGAGCCCGAGGGCCAGAAGTGCAGCTAACCCACCGACCCACCAGAGCATGTCGCGAGGGTCCATCGGAGCTTCTTCGGTGGAGATGGGGCCTTCCGGCCCGCCGTTATCGCCGCAGCGCCAAGACTCTCCCTGGCGGAAGGCGCAGTCTTCGATGTGGCTC
>JBLHKB010000127.1:0-13923 GCA_047619315.1 Polyangiales bacterium | reverse complement strand
CCGGTCCTCGGAGAGCTCGACGAAGACGGCCCAGTCATCTCCCTCTTGAAAAGTCTGAACCGGAGTATCCGTGGGCACGATGCCCGGCTCGATCACATCGAAGACGAAGAGCCCGCCCGAGGGAAGCGCTTGCCACACCCTCTTGAACACGCGCTTGAGCATCTTGCGATCGACTCGATCGTCGAGGAGGTAGTTGAAGCACTCCCCGAGGCCTGTGATCGCATCGCAGGGCGGGATCTCGTAGTCCACGAAGGAGCCGACATCGAAGCGGGCTTCGGGCACACGATGACGAGCGAGCTTGACCATGGCGGGGGAGATATCCACGCCACGCACTTCGAAGCCCACGTCCACCAAGTTGCGCGCCCAGACGCCGCTTCCACAGCCGAGCGCCACCACGAATCCCTCTTCGAGCCCGCCTTGCGCAAGAAGCGCGAGCAGGCCGGGAGACGACCGCTCGACGAAATCCGTGTGGCCAACATCATGAATATAGGCGAGGTCTTCTCGGTATCCGGAGGTCATGCTGCCCATGCTGCCTCAATACGGATCGGATTAGAAGACTCTCTTGCGCGACGGCGCCGGTCGTGACGGCGAGCGGGGTGATTTCCGGACGCCCGCGGCTCTCTGAAGCTGCGTTCGCGACGGATTCTCAGCAACGGCTTCGGGAAGCGCTGCCTTTCTTTTGGACCACGATCCGCCACCTTTCTCGAATCGGAACACGTGACAAGGTGACGCCAATGGCTGTCCGATCCATCGATGCCCCCGCGCCGTCGCGCCCGTCCCTCGCATCTCTCTTTCCCGCGATCGCCGGCCGCACCTATCTGGATGCCGCGGCGACGAGTCTTTTGCCCTCGCCGGTCGTCGCCGTGGTGGCCGAAGAGCTTTCGCGCGGAGGTGGCGCGGGGCGCAGCGTTCATGCGCTCGGCCAGCGCGCCACGGATGCGTACGCCGAGGCGCGTCGCGAGGTCGCGGCGCATCTGCGCGCGGAGAGTGACGCGCTGGTGTGGACACGTTCCGCCACGGAAGGACTCAACTTGGTGGCCGGCTGGGGTCATCGACACCTAGAGCCCGGGGACGAGGTCTGCGTGAGTCGTCTGGAGCACCACAGCCAGCTTCTGCCGTGGCGCCGGGCGTGTGAGGCCACGGGCGCGCGGCTGGTGACGCTGGAGTGTACCCCGAGCGGCGAACTCGACTTGAGTGATGTGCGACAGAAGCTTAGCTCGCGCACCAAAGTTGTCGCTCTGACCCACGTGTCCAACGTGACGGGCGCAGTGTCTCCCCTCTCCGAAGTTCGCGCGCTCATCGACGCGGCGTCCACGGACGCGCTCTTCGTCGTGGACGGCGCCCAAGGCGTGCCTCACCTCGACGTGGATGTGAACGACATCGGCTGCGATGCCTACGTCTTCTCGGCGCACAAAACGTACGGACCGCCAGGCGTGGGGGCCCTGTGGCTGAGCCGGCGTCGCCAAGAGGAATGCGCGCCGCTGCTCGTGGGCGGCGGGATGGTGACGCAGGTCGGCGAAAGCGACCTTACGTTCGCCCATGGACCGCATCGCTTCGAAGCAGGAACGCCCAACGTCGCCGGCGCCGTGGGTACAGCGGCGGGGCTGCGATTCTTGGCCGCGCACCGCACCGAGGAACGCGCCTTGGCGACTTTTGCGGCGGAGGCCCTGGAGAGCGAAGAGGGCGTGGTCTTGGTGGGCCGTCCTAAAGCCCGCGCCGGCGTGGTGTCTTTCGCTCTCGAAGGGATTCACCCTCACGACTTCGGCACCTTCGCCGACGACGCGGGCGTCGCGCTTCGCGTCGGCCATCACTGCGCCCAGCCTCTTGTCCAAGCCCTTGGATATCAGAGCGTCGTGCGGGCCTCGTTTGGCGTCTACAATACAAAGGACGATGTCACGCGGCTCGTCTCCGTCGTCCAAGACGCGCGTCAGGTGTTTGGACCATGAGCCTCTACGGCGAGGAGCTGGTGGCGCTCGCGGCGCGCGCGTGTCCACTGCCGTCCTTGGCGACGTTGGGGGAAGCACACAACCCTCTCTGCGGGGACGTTGTGAAGCTGGGCGTGTACATCGCGAATGGACGCATCGAAGAGCTCGGCGCGGAAGTCCAAGGCTGCCTGGTCTGTCGCGCGTCGGCGGCGCTCTTGGTGGAGGCTCTTCGCGGCGCGAAACTCGCGGAGTGTGCCGACCGCCTCGCTGAACTTGAAGCTCTGCTCACGCAGACCGGCGATTCTGGAGGCATGTTCTCCGCGTTGGCCCGGCTGGAGTCTTACCCGAGCCGCCACGTGTGCGCGCTGCTGCCTTGGCGAGCCCTTGAAGACGCGCTGCATGAGCGGCCCCGTGTTCGCAGCGCGACTTCGGCGCGCGCGTTGGCTTCTTTGACGTCCGTCGAACGTCCGAGCTGCGAACCTGACGATGTGTGGGCGCGGATCGATGCCATTCGGGCGCGCGACGGCAAGGCGGCGCTGGTGACCCTCGTGACCCTCGTGACCGTGCGCGGCTCGAGCCCATGTCCTCTCGGAAGCCGCATGGTGGTGGCGTCGACGGGGGAGTTTTGGGGGTCCGTGTCCGGCGGCTGCGTGGAGTCGGCGGTGGCCCAAGCGGCCCTGGAGCTTCTGCGCGCGCCGAGCTCTTCGCCAAGCTCTCCGCCAGGCGCGGCACCGAGCCGCTTGCTCACCTTTCGCATCGCCAATAGTCAGGCGGGGGAAGTCGGGCTCCCCTGCGGCGGGGAGATTCGCGTCCACATCGCGCGTGCTCCCAGTCCCAAGGAGATCCTCGACATTCGAAAGGCCACACGGGCCGGAAGTGCCCGCGTGATGGACCTGGCGTCCGGCGCCTGGTGGATCGCGGATGACGTCTCTGGCGAGGCTCGGGTTCAGGAAGCCGTGGAACGAGTGCTCGGCGGCGCCGAAGCCATCGAAGTGGAGGACGAAGGCTCTCACGTCTTTGTCGAAGCGCTCCGTGAGCCGCCGCGTCTGATCCTCGTGGGCGGCACACACATCGCCCAGAAGCTCGCGGCGCTTGCAGGTGAGATCGGCTTCCGTCCCGTGCTCGTCGACCCACGCCCGGCCTTCGCCGCCGCGTCACGTTTCGGCGCCATCGAGGTTCACCTCCGTCAGCCCCGAGATGTTCTGCCGGAGCTCATCGATGCCCGGAGCGCTGTGGTCCTGCTGAGCCACAACGCCGAGATCGACGATCCTAGCCTCGGCGTCGCGCTGCGCAGCGAGGCGTTCTACATCGGTGCCCTCGGAAGTCGTAGGACACAACGTGAACGCCTCGTGCGCCTGCGCGCCGCCGGCTTGTCCGAGCAAGAGCTAGCTCGTTTGCACGGCCCCGCCGGCGTTCCCATCGGTGGACAAGGCGCGGCGGAGATCGCGCTGTCCATCCTCGCTGAGGTCGTCTCTACGCGGCGCCGCGCAGGGACTCCTCGCCGAGTCGGCGCCGTCGTTCTCGCCGCGGGGACCTCGAGCCGGGCAGGGAAGCAGAACAAGCTCCTCGCCATCGTCGACGGAAAAGCGATGGTGCGCCGCGTCGTGGAGACGACCTTGGAGGCGGCGTCGCCCGTCGTCGTTGTTCTTGGCCATGAAGCCGGACGAGTGCGCGAGGCACTTGAGGGCTTAGAAGTGAACTTCGTCCACAACAAAGGCTACGCCTCGGGCATGGGGACCTCCATCGCGGCTGGCATCGCCGCGCTTCGGGCCATGGGCGCAGACGCGGCGCTGGTGGCCCTCGGCGATATGCCCTTCGTGCGCGCGGAAGACCTTCACCTCCTCGTCGCGGCACACACCACGAGCACGCAGCATCTCATCGTCGCGCCGGAGAGCGGCCGCGCGGAACACCGGCGCCTCGGAAACCCGGTTCTCTGGCCCAACCGTTACTTCGACGCACTCGAAGCCCTGGACGGAGACGTCGGCGGCAAGGTCCTGATGCTCCGCTCGCCGGGCGCCGTGCTGCGTATCCCCATCGACGACGTCGGCGTGCTCCGAGACATGGACCGCGTCTGACCTCCCAAGCCCAGCATCAGTTGGGGCGTGGCTGGACGGGGGCGCCGAGTCGGCGATGCAGGCTGTTCGCCGCGGGCTGAAAACCAGCGTCGAGAAGGTAGGGTGCGAAGTCCGAGTCTGCTGCGGGGCCGCCGTCGATGCGTTTGAAGACTACGGCGCCGCCGCCGCGTTTTCCCCGGGCCTGACCCGTGCCGCGACCGACGGCTTCAGCCAATGCGTGGGCCGCTTGGCTTCGTTCGGGCTCTCCCGTCGGCAAGAAAGTACAGAGGCGCTCTCCGGTGCGACCGATAAAGCCGCGCAGAGCGCCCTCGACGAGGACCACGCGGGCGCCGGCGGAGCGGGAAGGCCGCAGCGCTTTGGGCGCGTCGTTCGGAGGCCAAGGGAGAGACGCGCCGTAGGGGTTCGCGGGATCGTCGGCGGCGAGGACCAAGCAGTGGGCCCGGCTGCGCGAGCCGTTTGCGGTGTTTGACGAGCGCTCATCATCCGGCGTGTCGCGTTCATCGCGGAGCCGGTCTTCGCAGCCCGGGAGCGCAAACTGCGTCGCTCCGAGTCCCGCAATAAAGTACCCGCGACGAACGCGGCCCACCTCTTCCATAGCCTTGAGGACGGGGTAGAGGGCGCCAAAGCCAGGCACGTCGGAGTGAGCGCCGAGGCAACGCGACACGCCCTCACGCGTGAGCACGCCATAGCGTTGCAAGAGCGAAGAGGCGAGGGCTTCAAGACGTTGCGTAGGCGTCCACGATTCAAGCTTCGGCAAAAGTGACCAGCGACCTCCGCTCCCCGGCGGACCACCTCGCGACAGGCCTCCAAGAGCCGGACGTCGCGAACGTAGCCGCGAAATAGTGCGCGCCTGGGCCTTCGTCTCGCCGATGCGAGAGCGAAGGGGGGCGAAGGTGTCGTTGGTGACGTGTCCAGCCCACACCAGGTCCCAGAGCGCGTCGAAGACTTCAGAAGAGAGCCGCCCCGTCGCCGTCACCATGTCACGAAAGAAGAGCGCGCCGCGCGTCGCGAAGAGGTCGAGCAGCATCAGGGGCAGCTCGCCTTCGATCTCGTCGGGGGGCGATGCGAGGAGCGCGAATTGATCCGCGGAGTAGATGGCGACGCGCCCATCTTTGTCGCCGAGGCTTTGTTCGCCGCGCCAGACGAGCTCACCGGACGCAAAGAGCTCATCGAGGTCACGCCGGTCGAAGGCGCCGACGCGCGCGGGCAAGATTCGGGTCTCCAGATCGCTCGCCGGGACCGGCACGCCTTCAAGGGTTTGAAGCGCTTCGATGAGCCCCTCCATCGCGTGTCCGGCGCGCGGCTCGACGCCTTGCCAACGAAGCAAAAAGCGCGCGTAGAGCGGCGGGTCTACGGCTTCGATGGCGCGTCGGAGAATCGCCAGGGAGCGCCGCTTGACGCGCGAAAGTACTTCCGTGCTGCAGAATTCCGTCCCGCCGGAGAGCCCACGTTCGCGGAGGAGTTCCGTCGGCAGGAGCTCTCCTTCGACCATGCGTCCTTGGCGAACCAGCGCCCCCAGGGCCTGGCGCACGGGCGCGATGCCAAGGCCATAGCGCGACGCCACGGTCTCGGCGCGAAAGGGGCCATGCGTTTGAGCGTAGCGCGCGACGAGCGCCTCCAAGGGGCGCTCCGCGGGCATGAGCAGGTCCGTTGGCGTCCACGGCGGCGGCACGATTCCAAGAGCGTCGCGATAGCGGGCCACATCTTCGATGGCGATGAAGCGCTCTTCGCCGTCGATGTTCAGGGCCACCACCCGACGCCCATCGCAGAGCGTTTTCAGAAACGCCGCTAGTTCTTCTGCGTTCCCCGGCAGTTCGTCTGCGCGCTGGTCGCCCATGCTCAAGAGCCGGTCGTGAACGCCATCGGCATGCGTCAGCGGGTACGCCTCGCGCCGCAGTTGCGCTTCGACTTCGCGCACGGCATCGGATTCGAGGAGCTCGCGCATCTCCGGCTCGCCGAGGAGCGCCCGGAGCTGCGTTTGGTCCAGCGAGAGCGCCTGGGCGCGTCGCTCCGCCAGCGGCGCGTCGCCTTCGTACATGAACGCCGCCACGTAGTTGAACATGAGCGCTCCCGCGAAGGGCGAAGGTCGCTTGGTGTCCACGTGGGTCACGCGTACTTTGCGGGTCTTGACGGCGTGAAGCAGCGCGGTGAGCTCCGGCAGGTCGAAGACGTCGCGAAGGCACTCGCGGTAGGTTTCAAGGACGATGGGAAAATCGCGGAACGCCGACGCCACCTTGAGAAGCCCGGCGCTCTTACGGCGCTGCGCCCACAGGGGCGTGCGCTTTCCGGGGCGTCGTCGCGGTAAGAGCAGCGCGCGGCCTGCGTTCTCTCGGAATCGCGCGGCGAAGAGCGCCGTCTCGCCGAGGTGACTCATCACGAGGCCTTCGACGTCCTCCGGGTCTGGAAAGAAGAACTCCGGCGGCGGCACGACGTCGGCGTCGATGAGCCGAAACACGATTCCGTCGTCGCCGTGGATCACGTCGGCCTCGGCGCCGTACTCCGAGAGAAGGCGCGCGCGCACGGCGGTGGCCCAAGGCGAATGCACACGCCCGCCGAAGGGCGAAAGAATGACCACGCAGAGATCGCCGATCTCGTCGCGAAAACGTTCGACGACGATGCGCTTGTCGCTGGGCACCTGCCCCGTCGCTTCTCTTTGGTCGTTGAGGTACTGGAGGAGATTCTCGGCGGCGCGTTCGTCGAGGCCATGACGCGCGATGAGGCGCTCTCGGGCCGCGCTGCCGTCCGCCGCGAGGAGCTCTCGGGCGAGCTTGCCAATGGCGCGACCAAACTCAGCGGGGCGTCCGGGCCGGTCTCCGTGCCAGAAGGGCATCTTGCCGGGCTGTCCGGGCGCCGGCGTGACCATGACTTTTTCGTGGGTGATCTCTTCGATGCGCCAGGAGCTTGCGCCGAGCAAGAACACCTCGCCCTCGCGGGACTCAAACACCATCTCTTCGTCGAGCTCACCGACACGTATGGTCTTCTCGCTGTTCGCGAGGAACACGCCGTAGAGCCCGCGGTCAGGGATGGTGCCGGCGTTGATAATGGCGAGCATCTTGGCGCCGCGCCGGGGAGAGATGTTTCGGCGACCTCGGTCCCAGGTGATGCGTGGACGAAGTTCCGCAAACTGCTCGCTTGGATAGCGCCCGCTGAGCATATCGAGGACCGCATGAAACGACGTGTGGGCCAGCTCGGCGTAGGGAGCGGCGCCGCGAACCAGCGCATAGAGGGCGTCCTCGTCGATGCTCTCTTGGACGGCGACGATGGCCACAACCTGCTGCGCCAGAACATCGAGGGCGTTGCGCGGGTAGTGAGTCGACTCGACCTTGCCTTCGAGGATGTGTTCAGTGACGGCGGCGCAGGCCAGGAGATCGCCACGGAACTTGGGAAAGATGATGCCCTCGGAGACGGCGCCGACTTGGTGACCCGCGCGCCCGATGCGCTGAATGCCGGACGCCACGCTGAGCGGCGCTTCGATCTGAATGACAAGGTCGACGGCGCCGATATCGATGCCGAGCTCCAGCGAGCTCGTCGCGACGATGGCGGGCAGCTCGCCTTTCTTGAGGCGGTCCTCGATGCTCGCCCGCATGTCTTTGGCGATGCTGCCGTGGTGGGCAAGGGCGAGCTCTTCGCCGGCGAGCTCGTTGATGGACGCGGCCAGTCGCTCCGCAAGGCGGCGACTGTTCACAAAGAGCATCGTCGAACGATGGTCGCGAATGAGGCGAACTAGACGCGGATGAATCGCCGGCCAGATGCTTGCCCGTCGCTGCGACGAGGTGGCCCCTGGTTCAAGAAGATCCTCAGGCGGCGCCGCCTCCCGCTGCATTCGCGCCATGTCTTCGACGGGCACCTCGACGCGCAGGTCGAACTCTTTTTGGCTGCCCGCGTCGATGATAGTGACGGGGCGGGGAACGTCATTCTCGGCGCCGCCGAGGTAACGGGCGACCTCGTCCAAAGGCCGCTGCGTCGCCGAGAGCCCAATGCGCTGCATCGGTTTTGCGTCTGGGTTCGCCCGCCGCCGAAGTGCTTCAAGTCGCTCGAGGGTCAGCGCAAGGTGCGCGCCGCGCTTGGTGGGAACCAGTGAATGGATCTCGTCGATGATGACGGTCTCCACGCCGGCGAGCCCCGCGGCGGATTGGCTTGTGAGCAAGAGAAAGAGCGACTCCGGCGTGGTGATGAGCACGTCCGGCGGCGTGCGTTTCATACGAGCGCGCTCTTTGGGCGTCGTGTCGCCGGAGCGAATACCCACGCTCGGCGGCTCCGGCGGCGTTCCTTCGCGCGCAGCCTCCGCACAGATGCCGGCCAAGGGCGCACGCAGGTTTCGCTCGACGTCGACGGCGAGGGCTTTGAGGGGCGAGATATAGAGCACGCGCACGCCGCTCTTCTTTGTCCCCGGAGTCGCGTTCTTGGTCCGGCCAAAGAGAAGCTTATCGATGGCGACGAGGAACGCCGCTAAGGTCTTTCCGCTGCCCGTCGGCGCAAGGAGTAGGGTGGACTCGCCGGCGGCGATGGGCCCCCAGCCTAGCTTTTGTGCCCGCGTCGCTCCTTTGAATGAGCGCTCGAACCAGCGGCGCGTCGATTCATGGGCAAAGGAGAGCGGCATCCCATGAAGATGGTGCCCGTTGGGTGAGACATCAAGGGGCACAATCCGGCTGGGAAGGGGGGGGAACTGAGCACGAAGGCGCCTCCAGAGCGTATCGAGCGGGTCAGCGACCCACCGGGCGCTTTCTACGCTCAGAGCGCCTCGATGTTTCACCTGTCGCACCGTCGCGGATTGATTTGTCGCAAATCGGTGCACCATGAGACGTTCCGCTGCCCTGCATACGTGAGCCGCCACCGACGAGTCCTTGGCAGGTGTAAGTGAAGAGGCATTCTCCGGCGCACTCGGAGTGTTTGGAACGCTGATTGCATCTTGATCCGTCCATGAAGCGCTACGCCACGCTCGCGTCCTTTGTACTGCTGGCCGACTTGATCGCCTGCGGCGAGAGTGAGCCTGAGCGCGCGAGCGGCACGGCGACGGTCGAAGAGGCTGCCGCGAACGAGGTCGTGAACGAAGCCGCGGAGAACGCGAACACAGAGTGCCTCGCCGAGGCCCAGGGCGCCGTCATGGCGCTGAAGCGCGCTCTCGTGAGCCGACTCGTTGAAGCGCTGGGGGAGAGCCCGGAGGCGGCCGTCGAAGTGTGTGCGAGAGAGGCCGAGTCGATGCGCGCGCGGGTGCAGCAGGAGACCGGCGTTGAGGTCGGCCGGGCCTCTTCCCGCCTGCGAAATCACGCCGCCAACGGGAGCCCCCCACCGTGGGTGCGTTCGTACCTAACGGCTCACGCGGAAGGTGAAGAGCGTGAGCCCGTTGAATGGAGTCAGCGCGCTTCGGGTAAGGTTCGGTTGGTCAGCCCGCTGATCACCGGCGAGCTCTGTCTCACCTGCCATGGCGAAGACATCGCGCCGCCGACTCTGGCGGCGCTCGACCTGCGCTACCCCAACGACGCGGCCCGCGGATACCACGGTGGCGACCTGCGGGGCGTCGTCTGGGCAACGGCTGCATGCGAATAGGAAAGAGGATGAGCAGAATGAAGACACACGGAATAACGGTTCTTCTCATGGGCTCTTTGGCTTTGGGTTGTGCTTCAACGGATGGAGACCTGAGCGCGTCCCGATCATCCGGCGCGGAGGGCGATGAGATCGCTCGCCGCGCTCGCGCTCGCTACGACGACCAAGGCGACCAAGGCGACCAAGGCGACCAAGGCGACCAAGGCGACCAAGGCGAAAGGGGCAGTGAAATGAACCACGCTCCCAGACGTGGTCGTCAGGTCAGTGGCATGGGCGGCGGACACGGCATGCGTGGCGGCGGACGCGGCATGGGCGGAGGTGGCGCGCCCGCGGAGATCCGCGATACGTTTCATGGTCTCCTCGACCATCACGAGGCCATCGTTCGCCGCGTCGAAGAGCAGGAAGACGGTATCGCCAGCGTGACGACGAGTGAAGACCCCGAGGTCGTGGCTCTCCTTCGACGGCACGTCCGGGAGATATCCGCCCACATGGAAGCCGGAGGTGGAGTACGCCGCTGGGACCCGCTCTTCGTCGCGATGGGCGAACACTACGAAGACATGACGATGGAGATCCGCGATGTCCCCGGGGGCGTCGTCGTTGTGCAGAGAGGCAGCACGCCGGCGGCCATCGCGCTCATCCAAGAGCACGCGCGGGTCGTGTCCGGCTTTGCCGAACGTGGATACGACGAGGCCCACCAGGAACACCCCGTGCCATAGATCTGGAGCCTAGGGTTCTCGGATGCGCAGCGTGACTTCGCCGATGACGATGCGGTGGTCCGAGCACGCTCCGCCACACGCGTCTGAGATCGCGAGGGAGTCACTGTCGTAGCTGCCCACGATCTCGTCTTCGCGGGCGAAGATAAGGTCGATCTTCACACCGGTATCACAGGGGCCGCCGTTTGGATCGGCCACCGTGCGCTCCCCGTGCCCCAGACATCGCGCGTCGAGGTCATCGAGCTCGCGGTGCACTCCGCGGTTGTCGCCGTTGACGGCGGTGTCGACGCTCGGCGCGTAGAATCGGTTGAGTCGACCGTAGTGCGGCTGCGCGTTGAAGTCGCCGCCGATGAGCACGGTGTCTCCCGCACCGTGCCAGTCGAGGAGCTGTTGCTGAATGAAGCGAAGCTGTCGCACGTTGGCGGCAAAGCCGTCGGCGCCGACTTCGCTCGAGGTGGTCACGTGCGTTGTACACCAGCGCATGTGCGGAAGCTCGGTGAGGGGCGCGCAGAGGAGGGTGCGCGTCTCCGAACGCCCCTCCTCCTCGGGCAAAGAAATTCGGCTCGCGCTTCCAAGGGGCTCGCGGCTAAAGATGGCGTTCCCGAAGTTTGTTCCCCCGCACACCCCGGTCCCGGCGGCTCTTCCCTCCGCGAAGCGTGAGAAGTTTTCCGTGCGTGGCCATCCCGCGGCGCGAAGGCCGTCTTGTAGTGCGCGGTACTGGGAGCCGCAGAGCTCGTTGAATCCCACGAAGTCCACGTCTCGGCTCACGATGGACGAGACCGCGGCCTCGATGAGTCCGTCGGTGGTCGAGCCAGAATGCAGCAGGTGTCCCGCTATGTTCCAGACCCACGCCGTGTAGCTCCGCGTGACGCTCGATGGCCCCGCGTCAGCCTCGCCGCCGGAGTCCGCCATGTCGGGTCCCGCGTCGAGTGACGCCGTGCCCTCGTCGACTCGTACGTCTGTGATCTCTGCGTCCGCGAATTCCGCGTCTGTGAGCGCCGCGTCGCGCCCGTCGACGACGGACGAATCGATGGCTTCGGGAGAGTCGTCTGCAGCATCCGTGAAAGATGTGTCCGCCGAAGCTCCCCCATCAACCTCGATGACAGAGGTGTCACCGCATGCGCAGAGAAGGAGGAATACTCCCATCATCAGGGTTCGACGAGCCATTCGGCGAGTTTACCATCCAGCCGCTGACTGAGCGATGGCCTGCGGGCCGCGTTTTCGGGTTGAAAGCCGAATGCGCAGCTTTCCCTAGCCCCCTAAACCACCATCGATGAGCCCGCCGAGAAGTGCCACGAGGTTGCGACCCAGATGCTGCGTGAAATATCCGCCCTCCTGAATCGCGACGACCGGAACCTTGAGCTGGGCGATTCGTGAGCCGATGGTGTGGTAGTCGTCCGTGGTGAGATCGAAATCACCGATGGGGTCGAGGGTGTAGGTGTCCAGTCCCGCGGAAAGCACCAAGGTCTGTGGCTTCCACTGCTCCAGCACCTCGAGCATGCCGTCGAGGGACTTGATGTACGTGTCGAGGGTTGTACGCGCGGGAAGCACCACGTTTCGATTGAACCCTGTTCCGTCCCCTTTACCGGTCTCGTGGGCGAAGCCGCAATAGAACGGAAAGTAGTGCCTCGGGTCGCCGTGAATCGACGCAACGAAGACGTCCGGGTCACCGTAGAAACGTGACTGACTGCCGTTGCCGTGATGAAAGTCGATGTCCAGGATCGCGACGCGTCCTCGTTCGCGTAGTACCTGCGCGGCGATGCCTGCGTTGTTGTAGTAGCAGTAGCCGCCGAACATCGACTCTTCGGCGTGGTGGCCCGGCGGACGACTCAACGCGTAGGAGAGCGACTGCCCCGAAAGGACGTCGCGAGCCGCTGCAAATGCTGACGCGGCGCTCCATCGTGCGGCGTCCGCGGTGTGCCGGTTGATGGGCGTGCCCGCGTCAAAGCAGAACGCTCCGGCGTGAAGTAGGTCACTTGGGTTGCCTTTGTACTCACGTGGAAAGACATGAGGATAGAGATCTTCGTCCGGTGGCAGCGAGCGAGCCGTCTCGTAAAGAACCCGAAGCGAGGGATCGTGGACGAGATCGAGCACGGAATCGTCGATGGCCGTGGGCTCTTTCAAGGCGAAGCGGGAGTCGAGTGCGAGGGCCGCCACGATCGCGTCCGCCCTCGCTGTGGTCTCCGGATGGTCGATTCGCTGTCCGAAGGCCCACTCATAAAGAGGCCGAAATTTGAGCTGATCTGGATGAAAATAGGCCTTTATGGGCGTCATCGGCGGAGCATGGCACATCTGGAGGCAGCAATCATTAGCGCAGCAACGGTTGCTGTGGCATGGAGTACATATGCTCCAGACACCGACTGCACCCACAGACGTCTCCATCGCAGTGAAGGGCGGCGTAGTGAAGATCACCGACGACGCCTATTCAGATCGAATCCGCTGTGATCACCCGCCGGCAAGTGTCGACGGCGAGCGGCTCGGGCAGGCCCTTTTGGACCACGCCGAACAGACTGGGCGCGGGCGCATTGTGTCCTTCGTACCGCCGGCGGTGGCAGAAGGGATGGCCGAGGTCGGATTCTCCGCGGAGGGGCTCATGCCGGACTTCTATGAACAGGAGCCGTGCATCGTCATGGCGGCATATCCGGACCCGGAACGAGGAGAGCTTGGCGATCCCGAAGCCGTGGGCCAGGTGCAGGCGCTCCTCGGGTGGCCAAGAGATGCACGCCGCGCAACGACCGCGACGGTCCTCGCCACGTGCGAGGATGCCTCCGATATTGCCGAACTCCTCGGTGAGACCTTCGCTCAATACCCCACGCCAAGCTCGGACCCGGCGTACATCCGCGAGGCCATCGCCGACGGCGTTCCCTTCCGAATCGTGCGAGAAAATGGACGCGTCGTCGCATGCGCGAGCGCCGATCTTGTGCGCTCGGCGCTGTCCGCAGAGCTCACCGACTGCGCCACCCGTCCCGACTGTCGAGGCCGTGGTCTGATGCAGGCGATTCTCTCGGACCTCATCAAGGACCTTCAGCGCATGGAGTATCGAACCGCGTTCACGCTCGCACGCGCGAATGTCGCCGGCGTCAACCTCGCCTTCGAGCGTCTAAGCTTTACCCACGCAGGAATCATGACTCAGTCGTGCCGCATCGGGAGCGGTCTCGAAGACATGAACATTTGGACGAGAACCCTCTCCACAAACTGAACGTAGATTCTACGCGTCGCGAAGACTGTCGCCGGTCTGAAGGATAGGCGCCGCGTCCAGCTCATCCGCATCCATTAGCTCCGTGATGCGCTGAAGGGATCGAAGAAGCTCGGCGCGTTCAGCCGTCTCAAGTTTCATGAGCCGTGTCATAAACTCTTCCTGAAGCGGCACAGGGAGATTCGCATAGAGCTCGCGACCAGCGTCCGTGAGGCCGAGGTTTACCTTGCGGCGATCACGAACGGCGCGGACGCGGACGACGAGCCCAGCACGCTCCAGACGATCAACGATGCGAGACACCGTTGGCGCGGACAGCTGAACCGCCTCGCTCGCCTCGGCGAGGGAGAGAGCGTTGCCCCCTTCGGAGAGCTCGCCGATGGCTTTCAGACAAAGGAGCTGCGGCAGCGTCAGCCCCACATTCGCCGAGAGCGATTTTGAATGCGCGGACACTCGTCGCAGAATACGCCGCA
>JBLHKB010000126.1:0-13936 GCA_047619315.1 Polyangiales bacterium | reverse complement strand
AGACGCGGCTGAATATGACGGTCTCCGCTTGGTCTTTGAGACACCAGAAAACGACGACACTCAGTGGTGTGCGCTCGGCAGCGTGAAGTCACAGATCGGGCACACGAAGGCCGCCGCCGGCGCCGCAGGATTGGTCAAAGCGGTCCTCGCGCTTCACCACCGAACGCTCCCTCCGAGCATCAAGATCGACAACCCAAATCCGCTGATGAAGATGGATACGTCGCCCTTCTATCTCGCGACGGAAGCGCGGCCCTGGGTTCGCGGCGGTGACCATCTGCGTCGCGCCGGCGTCAGCAGCTTTGGCTTTGGCGGCAGCAACTTCCACTTGGCGTTGGAAGAGGCGCCCACCGTCACGGACAAGCGCAGCGTAGGCCGTCACCGAACAGCACCGACGGAGCTTGTGATCGTCAGCGCCGATGACGCCGCTGGACTCGCGAGCGCCCTCCGCAAACTGGCGGACGAAGTCGGCGACGAAGCCGGCACCCTGACCTTCTTGGCGCGCTCCACGCAGAGCGCCTACGACCCGAAGAAGAACGCACGCGCGGCCGTCGTTGTGAAGAACGAGGCGGAGCTCGCCGAGAAGCTTCGCAAAGCTGCAGATCTCGCCGCGGCTGGCAAGAGCGCTAGCGCGCCGATGGTCCACGTGGGCTTTGGTGCTCCGGAGGGCGGCGTCGCCTTCATGTTCCCTGGACAGGGCAGCCAGTACACGTTCATGGGTGCCGACTTGGCCATGGCCCACGACGCGGCCCTTGACGTGTGGGACCGTCACGCGAGCGCGAAGTTCCATGACATCGTCTTCCCAAGGCCGGCCTTCGGCGACGACGCGAAGAAGGTGCGTGAAGCTCGCCTGACGGAGACTCAGAACGCTCAGCCTTCCATTGGTCTGACGAGCGCCTCGATGCTGGCGCTTCTTCGAAGTGTCGGCCTTGAGTTCTCCATGAGCGCTGGGCACAGCTACGGTGAAATCACGGCGCTTCATGCCGCCGGCGCGATGGACGAAGCGACGTTCCTTGCAGCATCTCAGGCGCGCGGAGCTTCGATGGCCGAGGCCGCAGAGCAGTCCGGCGGCGGCACCATGCTCGCCGTCAGCGCGACTCGCGAAGATGTGGCGGAGATCGTCAAAGGCATCGATGTCGTCGCGGCGAACCACAATCACCCCACGCAGGTTGTTCTTTCGGGCAGCGTCGAGGCCATCGAAGAGGCCGCGGCGAAGCTCAAGGCTGCCAAGAAGCGCGCGACGCTCCTTCCTGTCGCGACGGCGTTCCACTCGCCCATCGTGGCGGGCGCCGTGGAGCCCTTCGCGAAGCGTCTTGAGACACTCAAGATTCAAGAGCCGAAGATCCCCGTGTACTGCAACGCGACGACGACGGCCTACGAAGGGGACCCCAAGGCACGCATCGCCGGCGCCATCGCTTCGCCGGTTCGATTCGTCGAAGAGGTTCGCTCCATGGCCGAAGCCGGCGCCCGCACCTTCGTCGAGGTCGGTCCTGGTTCCGTACTCACCGGGCTCATTGGACGAATCCTCAAGGGGGAGCCCCATCGCGCTCTCTCCATGGACCGCAAGGGTCGCAATGGTTTGACCTCCATGCAGGACGCGCTGGGTCAGCTCGTGGCCGACGGTCGCCCGATGCAGCTCAACGCTCTCTGGGAAGAGTACGTGCTGACGGAAGACCCCCGCGCGGCGACGAAGCCAAAGCTCACGCTCAAGCTCAACGGCAGCAATTACAACAAGCCTTACCCACCGAAGAACGGTGCGGCGGGTCTGCCGAAGCCGAACCCCGAGCGAGTTCCAGAGGCCCCGAGAGTCGTCGAGAAGATCGTCGAGGTGGAGCGCGTCGTCGAGAGGATCGTCGAAGTGCCTGTGGAGCGAATCGTCGAGAAGATCGTTGAGGTGCCTGTGCACGTGCCGGCGACGGCTTCTTCACACGCCGCTCACGCTGCGCCTTCGAATGCGCAAGGCGAGTGGCTGACGTCGTTTGCCGAAGCTCAGAAGCAGACCGTCGACGCGCACCGCGCGTTCCAGGAGATGATGGCGCAGAGCCATCAGGCGTTCTTGCAAGCTTCGCAGACGAGCGTGTTCGGCATGAGCATGCAGGCCCCGGCCGACACTTTCGCCCAGGCGGAATACTCGGCGCCCGCAGCGCCGGCGCTTTCAGCGCACAACCCGATGCCTCAGACGCTGGTTTCATATCCTGCGCCTGACGCCCCGGACGTCGCGCCTGCTGCGCCAGCGCCCGTCGCTGCTGCCCCTGCGCCGATTGCGGCTCCTGCGCCGATTGCAGCTCCTGCTCACGTTGCCGTCGCTGCGCCCGCACCGGTGGCTGCGCCTGCACCGGTGGCTGCGCCTGCACCGCTGGCTGCTCCCGTTGCCGCTTCGGCCGGCATCGACACGGCCATGTTGCGGACCGTTCTCCTGAAAGTGGTGTCTGAGAAGACGGGCTATCCGCCGGAGATGCTCGACCTGCACATGGACATGGAAGCCGACCTCGGCATCGACTCCATCAAGCGCGTCGAGATCCTCAGCGGCATCAAAGAGCAGGTCGAAGGCTTGCCCGAAGTCGACGCCGCGGAGCTCTCGAAGACACGAACCCTCGCCGAGATCGTGGGCATCTATGAGCCACTCTTGGCGAGCACTGGCGCGGCACCTGCTGCACCGAGCGCGTCTGCTCCGAGCGCGTCCGCTCCGAGCGCGTCTGCTCCGGCGTCGGCGGGACCCAGCATCGACGCACTCCGTACGGTGCTTCTCAGCGTGGTGTCAGAGAAGACCGGCTACCCGCCGGAGATGCTCGACCTCAACATGGACATGGAGGCCGACCTCGGCATCGACTCCATCAAGCGCGTCGAGATCCTCAGCGGCATGAAGGAGCAGGTCGACGGTTTGCCCGAAGTTGACGCCGCAGAGCTGTCGAAGACGCGAACGCTGGCGGAGATCGTCGGTATCTACGAACCTCTTCTGGGAGTCTCAGCACCCGCAGCACCGGGAGCCACTGCAGCACCGGTCGCTCCAGCCGCGGCCCCTTCCGGTGGCGCGACCATCGACCACCTCCAGGGCGTTCTGCTGAACGTCGTCGCGGAGAAGACCGGCTATCCGCCGGAGATGCTCGACCTCAACATGGACATGGAAGCCGACCTCGGCATCGACTCCATCAAGCGCGTTGAGATCCTCAGCGGCATGAAGGAGATGATCGAGGGCTTGCCCGAGGTCGACGCCGCCGCGCTTTCGAAGACGCGGACGCTGGCGGAGATCGTTGGCATCTACGAACCACTGCTCGCTGCAGCTGGCGCGCCAGCAGCGCCGGCTTCGGCACCTGCGGCCGCGGAGTCCGCTCCTTCCGGCGGCGCGAGCATCGATCATCTGCAGGGCGTTCTGTTGAACGTCGTCGCGGAGAAGACCGGCTACCCGCCGGAGATGCTCGACCTCAATATGGACATGGAAGCCGACCTCGGCATCGACTCCATCAAGCGCGTTGAGATCCTCAGCGGCATGAAAGAGAAGATCGAGGGGCTGCCCGAGGTCGACGCCGCCGCGCTCTCGAAGACTCGAACCCTCGCGGAGATCGTGGGCATCTACGAGCCTCTGCTCAAAGGAAGCGCCGGAGGTTCGGCACCTGCGGATTTTAGCGAGGCCGCTTCGGCGGCCGCAAACGAACCCTCCGAAGACGAGGTAGGACGCTACGTCACGTACCTGGCGGAGGCGCCCAAGGCGGGCTTTGCTCTTCAGGGACTCGCGGGAGCGAAGTCGCTTCTCTTGGTTCCAGGGGACGGCAGCGTTGCGGCTGCGCTGAAGACGCGTTTGCGGTCTGCTGAGCGAAGCGTTCGCATCGGTCACGAGCTCGACCGCAGCACCGACGCTGTGATCTTCCTCGGCGGCCTTCGCACGATCCCTGACGTCGCCACGGCTCGCGAAATTCAGCGCGAAGTCTTCCGCTTCGCCCGGGACTTCGCCAAGCAAAGCGCGCCGAAGTTCTTCGTGAGCATCCAGGACACCGGCGGGACCTTTGGTCTCGAAGGCGCCGAACGACTCGGCGCGCGCGCTTGGGTTGGCGGCATTCCCGGGCTCATCAAGACAGCGGCCCTTGAATGGCCAAACGTCGGATGCCGAGCCATCGACATCGCCACCGAACCTGGCGCCATCGATGAACGCAGCGCCGAAGTCCTCGCCGCACGAATCGACGACGAGCTGCACACCGGCGGCCAAGAGGTCGAGATCGCTCTGGGCGCCGATGGTCGGCGGCGCATGCCTCGCGTTCGCGCTGAACGCGTGAACCCGTCGCGGCGTCCCGTGGCCCCCCGCGCAGTCGTCGTCGCTTCTGGTGGCGCTCGTGGTGTCACGGCAAGCTCACTCATCGCTTTTGCGGCGGCGAGTCAGTGTCGACTCGTTCTTCTCGGTCGAACGCCGCTCCAGCCGGAAGACCCCGCGCTTGCCGCCGCAGCCGATGATGCATCGCTGAAGCGATTGCTGATGGAACAAGCTCGCGCCGCTGGCGAGAAGTTCAAGCCCGCAGACATCGGCGCGCGGGCACGACGTGTGCTCGCGGGCCGAGAGATTCGTTCGACTTTGGCGTCCATTGAGGCCGCCGGTGGCGCGGCTCGCTACGAAGCGACGGACGTTCAGGACGAAGCGAAGCTGCGCGAGACCTTCAAGGCCGTTCGCCGCGAGTGGGGCCCCATCGAAGGCATCGTTCACGGCGCCGGCGTGCTGGCGGACAAGCGAATCGAAGACAAGACGGACGCCGACTTTGATCGCGTCTTCGACACGAAGGTGCTCGGTCTTGAGGCGCTCCTGAAAGCCTGCGCCGAAGACCCGATTCAGCTCCTTTGCTGCTTCTCGTCGGTGGCTGGGCGCGCCGGCAACGTCGGTCAGTGCGACTACGCGATGGCCAACGAGGTCCTCAACAAGGTCACGGCCTACGAAGGGGCTTCGCGCCGAGCGCGCGGAGTCACGATGGTCGCCAAGAGCATCGGCTGGGGCCCCTGGGCCGGCGGCATGGTGACTCCTGCGCTCAAGGCTCACTTCGAGTCCCAGGGTGTGCCGCTCATTCCCATTGAAGGCGGGGCAAAGATGTTCGCCGCCGAGATGGCGGACCCCGGCGCCGTCGAGCTCGTCGCCGGCGCAAGCCCTGACGCATGGAAAGGTACGACGGCCGCGGACGAGTCGACGTTTGACGTCATCGTGCACAAGAGCCGCGAGTCGTTCTTGTCGAGTCACCGCGTGAAGGGCGATGTCGTCGTCCCCGTGGTGCTCGTTCTTGAGTGGTTTGCGCGTGCGGCTCAGCTTCACTGCCCGGACAAGCGTGTCCTCTCGTGCGACGACGTGAAGGTCTTCCAGGGCCTGATTCTGCCGGACTTTGACGCTGGCAAGTCACATCGTTTTGTCGTGGCAGCGAAGCAGATCAAGGGTGACGGATCGCAGGTCGCTCTTGAGCTACGCGACGCCAGCGGCCGCGCTTGTTATCGCGCAACGGCGCACATGGCGGATCCGGGTCAAGGCCCAAGGGACACTCCCCGCGGAGAGCTGACGGGGCTCGCGCCACTTCAGGGCGAGGTCTACGGCGACGTGCTCTTCCACGGCTCGGAGTTCCAGGTCATTCGCGGAGTCGATGGTGTGGGCCCGAGCGGCGCCGCGGCGACGATGCTTGGCGCTCGCTCCATGGGCTGGCCAGGCGCGGAGAGCGACTGGCAAACAGACCCCGCGCTCATGGACGGCGGACTTCAGCTCGCGTTGCTTTGGGCGAGCGCTCGCCTCGGCGGACATTCGCTCCCAACCGGCGTCGAGTCACTCACTCTTCATCATCGCGGGCTTCCCCATGGACCGTCCCGCGTGGAGCTTCGCGCTCGTGAAGCAGAAGGCGACAAGGGGGTTTGCGACGTGGTCTTTATGGACAGCGACGGCGACACCATCGCCGAGCTTCGTGGCGTGACAACGCACGTTCTTCCTGGAACTCGCTAGTTCAAACATGATGAAATTTGCACCTATCGCCATCGTGGGCCGCGCTTGTCGTGTGCCCGGCGCAAGCTCTCCTGAAGCTCTCTGGCGACTCGTCGCAGCCGGCGAGTCCGCTCTCTCCGAAGCGCCGGCGGGGCGCTGGCGTGCGCCGGACTCCGATGTGATGTCGGAGGTGGCCACAGAAGACCACGCGTACTCAAAGCGTGGTGGCTACGTCGAAACCCCGGATGGAGGCCTCGACCCCGTCTTTACGTTGAGCCGTGATGTTGTGCGCGAAGCCCTGCAGGACGGCGGCGGCGCCAAGGGCCGCGTGGGGCTGGTGATGGGCAACCTCGGCTTCCCAAGCGAAGGTCACTCGCGCTTCGCCGAAGCCCAGTGGCTGGGCGAACGAAGCAAGACTTTGGGCATCGCGGCGCGCCCCGAGGACCGCTTTCATTCGGGACTTCCCGCGCACTTGATCGCGCGCGAGCTTGGATTTGCCGCGGGCGGCTACAGCTTGGACGCGGCGTGTGCGTCGTCGCTCTACGCCATCGAGCTTGCGTGCCGCTCCCTTCAGGAAGGCCGCTCGGACATGATGGTCGCCGGCGCCGTGAACCGCGCCGACGATCTCTTTATTCATGTGGGCTTCAGCGCTCTTGGTGCGTTGAGCGCGAGTGGCCAGAGCCGGCCCTTTGATGCCGACGCCGACGGACTCCTACCGGGCGAAGGCGCGGCTTTCGTCACCCTCATGCGCCTCGAAGACGCACGCCGTGAAGGCCGAGTGATCCACGGCGTGATTCGTGGCGTCGGTCTCGCGAACGACGGCCGAGGCCGTGGCCTGCTGGCGCCCACAAGCGGCGGCCAGGTCATGTCGATGACCAAGGCGCTCACTCAGGCAGGTCTGACAGCGCGTGACGTGCCTTACGTCGAATGCCACGCCACAGGTACGCAGGTCGGCGATGCCACGGAGCTTGCTTCTTTGGCGAAAGCCTACGGGGAGAGCCCTCTCGTGGTTGGCTCGCTCAAAGCAAACCTGGGACACTTGATCACCGCCGCCGGCGCCGCGGGTCTCATCAAAGTCCTCGAAGCGATGCGGCACGGCGTCTTTCCAGTGACGCCGGGAGTCTCGACGCCGACGCCGGCGTTGGCGGAAGCTGGCTGCCGACTCGCAAACGCGGGGGAGGCTTGGAGCGGTCCAAAACGAGCCGCGGTCAGCGCCTTTGGGTTTGGCGGCAACGACGCCCACCTCATCGTGGAAGACGTGTCGCTCTCGCCGGCCACGGCTTCTGCAGGTGTGCCCCTGGTCGGACGTCTGGCCATCGTTGGACTCGGCGCACGTGTTGGCAGCGGCCAGAACGCCGCCGACTTACTTTCCGGCTGCGCGCCTCGCGCCGAATCCGTGACGCTCCCCCTGCGGGGCCTTCGCTTCCCGCCCAACGACCTCAAGCACACCCTCGCACAACAGACGCTTCTCTTGGCGGCGGCGTTTGAAGCATTGGACGGGCTCGAGCTGCCTGCCGAGCGAACCGGCGTGTTCGTCGGCATGGGCTGCGACTCGGATGTCACTCGCTACGGAGCGCGATGGCGTTCAAAGGGCTGGTCACGCAAGCTCGGCGAGAACATCGAAGGCGACGCGTTCATTCATGGACTGAAGAGCGCCGGCGTCATCGGGACCATGCCAAACATCCCGGCGAATCGACTCTCAAGCCAGTTCGATCTTCGTGGACCCAGCTTTACTTTCTCTGCCGAAGAAGGCAGCGGCGCTTGGGCCCTAGCGGCGGCGCGGCGTGCGCTCCTCGCTGGCGAAATCGATGTGGCCCTGGTTGGCGCCGTCGACATCGCGAGCGACGACGTCACCCGCGCAGCGCTGTCCGCGCTCGGCCGAGAAGATGGCGCAGCCGATGGTGCGGTCCTCGTTGTGCTCGTGCGCGAAGGCGATGCAGCCAGCGGCGGCGCATACGCGCTTCTCGATGAAGCCCCCGCGGAAGGTCCTCTTTCAAAGTCTCCGTTGCCGCGGGCTCATGCCGCGGCTTTCATGGTCGACCTCGCCTACGCCGCAGCTTCGGCGGCTTCGGCGGGGAGTGAATCCACCTTACGGGTGTCGCCCCTTGGCGCTCCCCAAGGCACGACCCCTGCTTTTACCCTTCTCCCTGTCCCTGAGCCCAAGGCGCTCTCTGCGTGGGAGGCGAGCGCGCCGGTTCTGACGCGCCCCGTTCATTACCCCCAAGTTTCTTTGCCTCCCATTGTTCACTCAGCAACGGCAACGGCAACGGCGCCCTCAAGCACGCGCGCAAGGACCTCTATGCAATCCATGGCACCGGCTCCCAAGCTCCCCTCCGTCTTCAATGAAGCTCCCGCGAACCCTCCAGCGGCGCCCATCGCTGCAGCCCAGACGGCAGCCCAGGCGGCGGCGCCCGCTCCGGCGGCGCCCGCTCCGGCGGCGCCTTCGAGCGCGCTGGCGAGACCGCCCGCGAGGCCCGCTTCCCACGGCGGCCTTCAGGTCGCAGCCCTCGGGAGCTACCAGGCGAATATCGCCGCGATGCACCGCGCATTCGTCGAGCAACAGGTCGCGCTTCATCAGCAGTTCTTGGCCATGCAGGCCCACGCAAACCAGACGATGATGCAGATGCGCACGCATGCGTCTACTCCGCCTGCGATGCAGGCACCAAGGCCGGCGGCGCAGAGGATGCCGGCCGCTCAGGCGCCGATCACGGCGCCAGCTCCGAGGACTACCGCTCCGAGGACTGCCGCTCCGAGGACTGCCGCTCCGAGGACTGCCGCTCCCGCACCGAGGCCGGCTTTGCACGCGCCAGTGAGTGCGCCCTTGCCCGCGACGACACCGGTCGTAGCGCCAGTCGCTGCAGTGAAGCCAGTGGCGTCCGTTGCTCCGGCAAAACCTGTCGCTGCGAAGCATGTGGCAGCGCCAGCTGTGGCGAAGCCCGCAGCGAAAACGGCGAGCGGTAAACGAGCGCCCGTTGGGCCCACCTTCGATCGCGCCGCGCTGGCGATTCACGCTGGAGGTCGCATCTCCGAGATCTTCGGCGCTGAATTTAGGCAGCAAGATGTGCACGACGTCCAGGTACGTATGCCCGAGCCGCCGCTGCTCCTCGCCGACCGCGTGACCGGCATTGATGCCGAACCTGGGAGCATGGAGAAGGGCACCGTCTGGACCGAGACCGACGTGTTGCCGGACTCTTGGTACCTGCACCGCGGCCGCATGCCCGCCGGAGTCATGATCGAGTCCGGCCAGGCCGACCTCTTTCTCATCAGCTACCTCGGCGTCGACTTTCTGAACTGCGGCGAACGCGCCTACCGCCTCCTCGGCTGCGAGCTTACTTATCACGGCGCGCTGCCCAAGATCGGCGAGACGCTGGTCTACGATATTCACGTCGATGGCCACGCCAACCAGGGTGACATCCGCCTCTTCTTCTTCCACTACGACTGCGAACTTCGGAGTCCCGACGGCAGCCTTCGACCTGCGTTGAGCGTGCGCAATGGGCAGGCTGGTTTCTTCACGAAGGAAGAGCTCGCCGAGTCCGCAGGCGTTCTGTGGTCGCCGGAAGAACAAGAGATCGTACAGACGCCGCGCCTGGACAAGCCCGCCGTGAACTGCACGAAGACCTCATTCAACGAAGAAGACCTCGCGGCCTTCGCCGCCGGCGACGTGTCCAAGTGCTTTGGCCCAGGGTTCGAGTACGCGGCGCCTCACAACCGAACGCCGCGCATCGCTGGGCACAAGATGCACTTCTTCGACCGCGTCGACGAGTGCCTCCCACAAGGTGGACCTTGGGGACGCGGCTACTTGCGCGCCACCTTGGATATCGCGCCGAGCGACTGGTTCTTCGTGGGTCACTTCAAGAACGATCCCTGCATGCCGGGCACGCTCATGTTTGAAGGTTGTCTCCAGGCGATGGCGACGTTCGTCACGAGCCTTGGCTACACCCTCGACAAGGACGGCTGGCGTTTCGAGCCGGTGCCTGAAGAGAAGTACGCGCTCCGATGTCGCAGCCAAGTGCTGCCTACGTCGAAGAAGCTCACCTACGAGATCTTCGTCGAAGAGATCGTCGAGGGTCCGATCCCTACGCTCTACGCGGACCTGCTCTGCACCATCGACGGTCACAAGGCGTTCCACGCACGACGCATGGCGCTGCGACTCGTCCCCGACTGGCCGCTTGAGGAATGGCGCAAGTCGCCCCCGAGCGAGCAAGACCCTTCTTGTGCACCCGCACTGACGGGCGAAGTCCAGGACGCCATCGTCATGCTCGACAAGCCTGCACCGACGGCAGCCAGCGCCGTGTGGGCTCTCGACCCGAGCCGGCGCGACTTCGTCTTCGACTACGCGTCGCTCCTCGCCTGCGCTTGGGGTCGGCCGTCCGAGGCCTTTGGCCCGATGTACGAGATCTTCGACTCCACGCGCCGCGTCGCGCGTCTGCCTGGGCCGCCGTACCACTTCATGTCGCGCGTCACGCGAATCGACGGGGAGCTTGGCGCTTGCAAGCCCGGCGCGGAGATCGAGATCGCCTACGACGTGCCGGAGAACATCTGGTACTTCAACGAAAACGCTCAGGCTGTGATGCCTTTTGCGGTGTTGCTCGAAGCCGCACTTCAGCCCTGTGGCTGGCTGGCTAGCTTTGTCGGCAGCGCTCTGACCGTCGGCGACAAGGATGTCTCCTTCCGCAACCTAGACGGTACAGGAACCGTGCTCACGGAGGTCTTCCCTTCGATGGGGACGTTCCGCACCGTGGTGAAGATCACGAACGTCAGCTCCACGGCGGGGATGATCATCGAGTCCTTCGATGTCATGAGCTACGTCGACCACGCCGACGGAACAAGCACGCCGGCGTACAAGCTGAAGACGGTGTTTGGGTTCTTCCCGGGCGCCGCTCTCGAGAATCAGATCGGGCTTTCGACGACGGACGAACAGCGCGCACTCCTGGAGGTGGGAAGCCCGTTTCGCGTCGACCTGATACCTCGTCCCGAGCGCTACTGTTCCGGCTCACTGCGCATGGCGGAGCCCATGCTTCTGATGGTCGACCGGATCACGGCCTGCGACGCCAAGGGTGGACGTGAGGGCCTCGGCTTCGTCCGAGGCGAAAAGGACGTGGACGCCGCAGAGTGGTTCTTCAAGGCGCACTTCTTCCAAGACCCCGTCCAGCCGGGCTCTTTGGGCATCGAGGCGTTCCTTCAGCTGATGCAGTTCTTCGCCATCGAGGAGAACTTAGGCGAGGGCATGAAGGCGCCTCGCTTTGAAGCCATCGCCATAAACCATGAGCATTCGTGGAAGTACCGCGGACAGGTTGTGCCCAAGAACAAGGTCATCGGCTCAACGGTGGAGATCCTCGAAATCACCCGCGATGAAGTGGGTGTACTAGTGGTCGGGGCGGCGAGCCTCTGGGTTGATGGCAAGCGAATCTACGAGGCGCCGGCCATCGGGATTCGTGTCGTTGACGGAATGCGCGTCATCGACGGTGGCCTGCCCAGTGGCTCCGACGGTGGCTCCGAGTCCACGCCGCAGGAACCCAAACGCCCAAAAGCTGACGCGGGCGTTCAGCCCGCGAGCCCCCAGGGTGCGGTTCTCCTCGAAGAGGTGCTGAGTCTTGAGTCGACGCCGTGGGTGAAAGACCACTGCCCGACTTTTAGCGTCGCGGCGCTTCCTCTGATGACGCTCGTCGATCGCTTTGTGGCGGCGGCGAAGCTCGACGCAGAGAGTGCGCAGCTGCGTGACGTGCGTGTCATGCGCTGGGTGACGGTGGCTCCGGAAGCGAAGATTCGCGTCGAGCAGCACGGCGATGAGCTGCGTCTTCTGATGTGGCGTGAGGCAGCCGAGGCAAGGCTCAGTCGCTTTGAGGTTGCCGCGACGGCGCGGCTGGGAGCGCCTGCGCCGATGCTTGAGCTTGCGCCGCTAAGCTCAAGCGAGGTCGCCGAAGATCCGTATGAGAACGGTTCGCTCTTTCATGGCGAGGCCTTTCGTCTTCTGAAGGAGTTGCGCGTTGGACCCGATGGCGCCGACGGATGGCTTGACGCGGCGACGCCAGCAGGCGCCAACGGAAGCGTTCCCATCGGCACGGTGCACCAAGCGCTCTTGGACGCCGCGACGCACGTGATTCCCCATGACGCGCTTCATACCTGGAGCGACGCGATTCCTGACGACGTCGTCGCTTATCCGTACGAGCTTGATCTCTCGTTTTGTGGTCCGTTGCCCACGGGCCGCGTCAAATGTTCGGCACGCCTCGAGGAAGTTCGAACCGATCCGCGTTTGCTCCCCGTGATTCGAATCGATCTCTTCGACGAGGCGCGCAACGCCATGTGGGCGCGGCTGCGCATGACGGAGGTCCTTTTGCCCAAGGGACCACTCGGATCGGCACCACGGGATTCGCGGCTTCGATTCATGCGCGAACGCGAGTACGTGCCAGGCGTGGGCCTCTCCGAGGCGTCGGCGAACGACGATGGGAGCACTTCACATCGCGCGTACCGCGACACCGTCTCCCAAAGCGGTTGGCTACCAGGCACGGTGCAGTCTCTGTACGGCAGCACGGCGTCAACGCTCGACGCGCTCACCCGTGACGTGTCTATCGGTGACCACATTGCGGCGCGGGCGGCGTGTCACCCTTCCCGCGTCGGCGTCCGTGAACACGGCGTTCCTGAAGGCGGCGTTCGCGACGGCTCGACGTACGGTTTTGACCGCTCGAAGCCGCTGCGCTCCTTTCCCTTCATTTCCTCTGTGGAACGTGAGCACACCACGGCCACATCAAGTGGCGGCTCATTCGTCGACTTCAGCGACATTGAAGACTTCTGGGCCGAGCGTTTTGGCCTTCGGGAGTGGCCGATCGCGGATCTCTACTACGGCCTCTGCAAGCAGTTCGTAAAGGACGTAGTCATTGAAGA
Organism: Polyangiales bacterium; assembly: GCA_047619315.1. GTDB lineage: Bacteria > Myxococcota_A > Polyangia > Polyangiales > Houyiibacteriaceae > JBCCRV01. Next base: position 1,125 of record JBLHKB010000126.1, on the reverse strand, counting down.
CCCCGTTGCTTTCGACGCGATCACCGGTCAGAGCGCGCTCTTCTTAGGCAACCACCAGACCGGCATCGAGTCGCTCCTCTTTGGAATCCTGGCGGGTGGACTTCAGAAGACGCCGATCCTCACGCTCGCCAAGGACGCTCACCGGCAGAGCTGGCTGGGTCGACTGATCGCCCTCGGCTTTGAGTATCCCGGGGCACACGATCCGGGCGTCATCGCGTTCTTCAACCGCGAAGATCCGGCTTCGCTTCCGCGCATCGTCAAGGGCCTCTCGTCGATGGCTGCATCATCTTCGAACACCAGCCAGCGGAGCTTGCTTGTGCATGTGGAGGGGACGCGCCAGTTGAGCGCGCGACAGCCCATGGACAAGATGAGCGGCGTGTTCGTCGACCTCGCCCTCGTCGGCAAGCTGCCCATCGTTCCTGTATCGTTCGGCGGCGGGCTTCCCGTGCGAGCGCTGAACGAGCGCATTGAGTTTCCCATTGGACTCGGGCAGCAGACGTTCTCTTTGGGCAAGCCCATCTATCCCGACGAGCTGCGTGGGGTTCCTTATAAGGAACGCACGGAGCGAGTCCTGCGCGCGATCGGCGACCAGCGACCCAGGGACGAGACGCCTGGTCCCGCGCAGGGCGATCTCTCCGCGCGCGTCGGCGCGATCACACCCCAACGCGTCGCTCGCGCCGTCCTGGAGTCGCTTGAGGACCCCTGTGAAGCAACGCGGGCTGCCCTCGCTGGGGAGGACCATGTCGGCGGCGCCGAAGGCGAATGGCTTCGCAAGTTTGGCGCCTGGCTCAACTCGTAGGCAAGCGCTTCGCAGGTCCTCCCAGGTTGAGCGGACTCCGCGTTCGTCGGTCCAGCAGCGCGGCAGAGGCTAGTTAGCACTACGGAGTTTCTTGGCCCCAATAGCCCGGGTGCTTGGTCACCTGCAGGTCTGAGCGAGGCTTCACTTGGCAGGCCAAGCGCAGCCCTCGTTTCGGATCGTGCGGTGGAAAACCGAGACGCCACGCTTCGACGGTGCTTGGTGTCTTTGGTTCAACCTCGCCTTCGATCTGCACGGCGCAGGTTCCGCAGGTGCCGAAGCCCTGACAGCTGGCGAAGCGAGTCGCGTTGTGTGGCGGCCGCCCCGCT
>JBLHKB010000125.1:0-13964 GCA_047619315.1 Polyangiales bacterium | reverse complement strand
TGCGGCCGTCGAGCATCGCAAAGCCAGAGATCTCAGCGTCGACCTCGAGGAGCGTTTCCCATGTCTGCCCACCGTCGCGGGAAACTACGAGGCGTTCCGGCCGATCGTAGGAATCCGCGGTACGCACGACACGCGCGTAGACTGTGGACTCCAAAACTGGATCGACGTCGAGTAACAACAGATTCCTTTCTCCCTCAGCCAACGGGAATTCGAAGCGATCAAAGGTCGCTCCGGCGTCGTCGCTGCGAAACGTGAAAACACTTCGCTCGGGCATCGCTTCTGTGCGCGGAAACGCGCCGCTCAGGTAAAGCACGTCAGGGTTGCTCCGCGAAATGCGGAGTCGCTCAAAGAGGATCGTCGACACCGCGTCGTTCGTCGCGGACCAAGTGTCGCCGCCGTCGAGGGAACGGAACACGCCGTTGTCCGTTTCGCGACCGTCGGATGTCAAAGCCCAGAGTACGCCCGGCGTATTCCCGTTCGCCACGACGTCGATGACGATGCGATCGAGCAATGGCGTCGCCAACGAACCACCGCATGCGTTGACGTCGGCTCGGCGGAGTCCACTGAAGGTCGCGCCGAAGAACTCGCCACTTGGTGCGCGGACCACGGGGACTCGCTCGTTCGGCGTTCGCAACATCGCGCCGGTGCAGACCCACCTCCACTCCGAGTCGGTGTGGAGCACCAAGCCGTAGGTCGTCGCAAACGCCGGCAACGCCGTATCACTCGGGATGATCGAATACACCTCCGCCGAGGTTCCGTGGGCATGAGCCGAGGGGATCTCGCTCGCACCGAGGATGAGAACCGCTCCGACTAGGAGCGTAGGCGTCACGTTGAGGTGCACATTGTGAGCATTGCACCACATGACGCCCGGGGAAAGCATGCGAAATATTCAGCACTTCGTCCCTGCATGCTAGTGTTCCGCATCGCCCAGGAAGACGAAGAACGGCCCACACGCCGGCCAAGGACTATTTCCCCGTTGCTTCCGACGGAATTGCCGCCGCCGCCGCGGGCGTCAGGGCTGTCTCGCGCGCCGACCGTGCAGGGCTACTCGCCCACCGACGAGCTCGACGAAGGAGAGTCCAAGCCCATCTTTGCGCCAGGAGAGATCGTGGCGGAGAGCTACGAGATTCGATGCCTCCTCGGCGAGGGAGGAATGGCCCAGGTGTGGGAAGCTCGAGACCACGTCCTTGATAGGCGAGTGGCACTCAAGGCTGCTTGGCCGAATCCGCTACATCCACCCCTGAGAAATGAAGCGCGCGCCTTGGCCGCCTTCCGCCACCCGTCCCTTGTGACGGTGCATGCCCTCGCTGAACACCGCGGCATCGAGTTCATCGTGATGGAACGAATCTACGGCATCAGCCTCGCGGACCATATCGAACAGCGCCTCAACGCCGGCGTTCGATTCGAGGTCGACGAAGTTCTGTCGCCGCTCATCGACATCGCCGAGGGTCTGGCCGTTGTTCATCGCGCAGGCATCGCCCATCGAGACATCAAACCCGACAACATCATGCTCACTACCGACTCGCGCGTCGTCCTGATGGACTTCGGGCTGGTGCTGCCTGAGTTCGATGTCAGCTCCCAACAGCTGGTCGCTGGTTCCCCCCCCTACATGCCACCGGAGGCTCTCTCGAACAGCGTCGAGCGCGGCGACGGTCAGCTTGTCGACATCTATGCACTTGGCGTCCTCGCCTTTGAGATGCTCGCCGGTCACCGCCCCTTCCGGAAAGCCAACGATGTGACGGAGCTCTGGCAAATGCATGCGGAGGGGTTCATTCCCGACATCGCCGACGAGCGCGATGACCTGCCCCAAGGGCTCGCCGCCTTGATCACGGAGATACTCGCCAAAGACCCCAGCGCACGCCCGCAAAGCTCCGAGGGCATCGCGTGGAGTCTCAAGCGTATGCGCTCGGACCACGAACGACGCCCCGACACAGGTTCTCGTCCAGCGCCGAGCGTCGCCGTATCTCCACCGTCCATCGAGGTATTGCTCGTCGAAGATGACCCGGACGTCGCGAAGATCATGAAGTTCTACGTCACCCAAAGCCTGGGAAATAGCGTTCAGATACGGCACGCCACCGATGGCGAGATGGCCGTGGCGATGCTCCGCAAAAAGGCCCCGGACCTTATGCTCCTCGATCTTCATATGCCCAAGATGAACGGCGTCGAAGTCTGCATGCATGTCCGCGGAGAACGAATCGCCGACGACATGAAGATCGTTGCGATTAGCGCTGGTGCACAGGAGCACGACCTTCAGTTGCTGCATCAGCTAGGCATCCACCGCTTCATTCACAAGGGGGCGGACCTGAAGAAGAATCTCCATGAGGTATTGAAGGCGCTCTTTCTCGATGTGCCGGGCTCAGACGATGACTAGCTAGTCTGCTGCTGCTAGTGCGCGTCTCGACATCCAACTGTGCACGAGCGGCCAAATAGTCGTCACCGCATCTCGGCCAATCGTCAGGTCGGCGTGGCCGACAGGAAAGACACGAAACGTCTTGTCCTTGCTGCCGCATGTCTCGAGTGCCTTGTGCACCGACTCTGGTGGCGCGAGGTCATCGCGGTCTCCGGCGATGCAAAGAAGAGGCACCTTGATGGCTTCGAAGGCCGTCCCGTAATCGACACGACCATCGCGACTTCGAAGGGCCACCCGATCGCCTCCCGCGATAATGTCGAGTCCGATCTGAAGGTTCGTCCGATCGAAGGCTCTGCTCAGGTACTCATCGAGGACTTGGTCCTCCACGTTGCCGGCACGCCAGGCGCGAATGGGCGTCGGGAAGAGTTTGCTGTCCCAGAGACGACGGCGGCGATGCAGATGCCGGCCCAGCAAGCGGGTTGGAAGATCGATAGTGCGGTCGAAGGCGCCCGTTAGACGTGTGGTCTCAAGCACCGTCGAAAGTGCGCGAAGAAGTCGGGAACCTGCACCGAAACGGTACGGGCTTCCGAGAGTCGCAATCGCCGAGACGCGACCCTTCAGAGACGTCGCGCCCGCGCAGTAGCTAATGAGCCCGCCCATGCTGTGACCCACGAGCATGACCTTCTTTTGATCCGAAAGAGCCAGCGCTTCATCCACGCACGCTGGAATGTCCTCTTCGATGTAGTCATCGAGCGCTTGAGGACGACGGCCATCAAAGGACATCGAGCGACCCGCTCCGCGCAAGTCGATGTTGAACACATCCCACCCATGGTGCGCGAGATACGCCGAGAAAGAGCGGCTCGGCAGATGCCAAGTGTAGCGATTCTGTGCGAACCCATGAATCAACATCACGGCTCCGCGAGACGGCTTGCCCTCCGCTACATCCGCGGCGCGACGCTTCCTGACCATGCCAATGGGCTGCCCTTGCGTCATCAGCACCTCTTTCACGAACGTGTCGCGAAAAGAGAAATCGATGGACTGTTCGACGGTTTCGGTGCGGAGAATCAAACGTTGGTTTCCGGCGCAGGTTGAGTATTAATGCGCGAGAACCTCGATGAGGGCGCTACGAACAGCGTCCTCATTTTCAACGCTCATGCGCGCCTCAAGAAGCTGACGCGCGATCGGCGCGCGCATCGCGCCAAGGGCACGAACCGCCGCTTCGCGAACCACATAGTCTCCGTGGACAAGAAAGGGACGCACGTCCTCAAGGGCGCGGTCACCAAATGCCCGACCAAGACTCGACACGGCTTGGCGAATGTAGAGGTCTCCCTGGCCTGGGGCCGCGGAGACTTGCAGCAGGAACACGCGAGTCGCGGGAATCGGGAAGTTGGCCGTCGCTGCGACAGCACGCATGCGAACGAACCCGGGTTCGTTCGGATCGTTGTAGAGAGCGATAAGAACCTCGACGGTCTCGGCTCCGAGGGCCCGCCACTGGATCTGACTCGGACCCTGCTCGAAAGAGCTCAACATCGCCCGAACCGTGTCCCGGCTCGGAGCGTCCGCGCTCGCAGTGGAGCCGAAGCCCAGTGTGGCTGTCAGAACCAGCGAAAGAATGACGAGTATGCGGCCCATATGGGGCGCAACATAGCACCCAAGATGTCCCACCGCGACCCCTCAAACACGTCAATTTATAGGTACTTTCGCCATCGAGAACATCAACAAGGCTCCCAGGATCTCCAGATCCCCGAGGCGATTCTTCGTCCAGAGCGTCGTGGTCACGGCGCACAAGCCAACGGCACCTACGAATAATGCGGAGAAGCGCCTAGGGGCAGGTGCCGCCGCCGCCAACGACGCGCCCTCGCACCTCATCGACCGCCGGTCCGTTCGGGAAGACCGAGCAATAACGTGTGTAGGTGCGCAACGCCTGTCGAAGGTCGCCGGCTCGTTGATGACAGTCGCCCTCAAGCTTCAACGCCGCCGCCGTTCGCCGGCTGCCCATTTCGTCGAGAAACTGCAGACACGCTCCCGTGTTCCCAACGGAGAGTGCCTGACGGGCATCCGAGAGAATAGCGCCTGTTGTTCGTGGAGCGGTTGCCTCGGCTGGCGCTTCTGGGCGTCGTCGTCTCATGGTCGCGGACATGCGCGGCGCTTCGGGTTCTTCGACCTCGGCGGGCGCCGGATCCGGCGCGATCACTGGCTCTAGCTCGCTGTCCGTCAGCTCGTCCTCCGGCTGCTCCGGCGCCGCGGGCTCGACGTTCCCCAGGGGAAGCTGCGTTTCCGGCGCGGGCGCTGTCTCGGGAGGGTTCACATCACCACTATTTAGGAACCAAAGGGTTATACCCGCGGTCAGCGCGCCGCCGATGAGGGCAGCCAAAACCAGCAGCCAGGTCGGTCGTGTCGGGACAACCGGAGCGTAAGCCCCGGAGTGCGGTAACGCTTGTTGAACCGCAGCTTCCAAACGTGCGGGCTCAAAGCGAGGCGACTCATTCGGCTTTGCCGGAGCCGCGAACGGCTTCGCCCGCTGAGTTTCCGGCGCGGGCTCACTTGGAAGAACATGACCCACGGACGGCTCGACGGCAGCGGTCCAGCCGCCGCTCGCCGGAGGAAAAATCGGCTTCTGCTCTTTCATCTCCGGGAAGGTGCCGGCACGAAGGCGCTCTTCGGACGGTGGTGCTTGCTGCGACGGTCCGGCCGTCGCCTCAGGAAATTCGACGGCTTCCATGCCGCCAAAGAAACTCGTGGCAAGGGCGCCTCTTTGGGAGCTCTTTTTCGGCCGCGGATCGACGACGCTCATCCAAGCCTCGGCGAGCTCGAGGGCGCTGTTGTAACGGGCTTCGCGTGAGCGGGAAATGGCGCGCATCACCACCGCTTCCAGCGCTGGATCGATGTCTGGACAATAGGTACGTAGAGAGGGAGGCCGTCCGCGAATGATCGCCACGACAAGCTCGCTCGCGTTGGCCCCACCAAAGGGTGGTGTGCCCGCGAGGGCCTCGTAGAGGATGACGCCCATGGCGTACACATCGATCCGTTGGTCGACATCGTCGTCCGCCGCCAACTGCTCCGGCGCCATGTATCGCGGAGTCCCAAGGATCTGCCCCGTGCGGGTGAGCTTTGCGAGACCGAAAACCTTGGAGATGCCGAAATCAAGCAGCTTCACCTGCATCGGTTCGCCCACAAGAAATATATTGTCGGGCTTCAGGTCGCGATGAATGACATCGTTTCGATGGGCCGCGCTCAGGCCAGCGGCGGCCCCCGTCACCACCAGCGAGAGGTCCTCGACGGAGAGTTTCCGCTCACGACGAATACGCTCTCCAAGGGTCTCTCCTTTGAGAAGCTCCATCGCGATGAAAATACGGCCGTCGTCAAGCTTGCCAAAAGTCTCGATGCCCACGATGGCTGGGTGGTCGAGCTTGCTGAGCACCTCGCCTTCGCGGCGCAGTCTCGCGACCGCCTGCTCGTCTTTGGCGATCTCTGGCTTGAGCAGCTTGAGCGCGATGGGTCGCTTCGTCGCCAAGTCCGTAGCGCGCACGACGTGCGCCATCCCGCCCTGCCCGAGGGGTCCTTCGACGCGAAAGCGACCGGCGATCACGGTCCCCTTTGGGTCAGGCTGGCGTTGTCTGCTCATGCTCTCGTATATTCGGTTGGCGTCGTGCCTACGTCAATTGCCGTGGCGGTTCAGAACGCGATCGCGCCACTGCACAAGGTCGCCGAATCGCGCCTCCAGACCAGGCACCGCCCAAATACGCTCCGTGGCGGGACCTCGCGATCGAAGGGGTACGGGCTTCACGAAGTCGACGACGAGACCCATGGCGATATCAGCGTAGCTAAACTCATCCAATATCGTGTCTCCGCCCGCAAGGGCCGCACGAAGCTCCTCCAAGATCGTCACCAGACGCGCCTCTCCTCCGCCTGGGTACTTTTTTAGCATGCGCCGAGTGGCCAGTCGCGCCACCGGCGTCAGGGGGATGACGAGCCGGTTGGGAACGAGGCCGCGTAGGTTCTCTCGCTGCGCTTCTTTGTCTTCGAGAACACGCTCCAGCGCGCCACGCCTGGCTGCAGCGAGGGCCTCATCGCTCAGCGCGTTCCATCGGTGACAGCTCGGCTCGTCTTCGAAGAGCGGACTTCCGTTGCCCAGCGCTTCAGCGTGGCGCGCGATATCGTACGAGTCGCGCACGATATTCTCTCCGTCAAAAAGCACCGGCACCGTGAGCTTGCCCCCGAACTGACGAAGACGCGCACGCAGCATGAGCTCGTCAAACGGGATCTTGTAGGGCCGGCGCTCGTATTCCACCTGGTGATGGGCCAGCGCCATCCGAGCCTTACGGGACCAAGGCGAGTACGAAATGTACCAAAGCGTACGCATGCCAGCTCTATAGCCGCACTCTGGACGGGGGCACGTATTTCAGCTGGCGCGGCTGGCGATCGGTTCCGTATGCTGCGCCCATGAGACCTCTCTCAGCGGTGTTGCTTCTTTTGATCACCGCTGTATCGGCGCGTCTGGCCCAAGCGCAGGATGTCGCGGAGACTGAGCCTGAGATCGAGCGCCAAGCGGAGAGCCCGCCCCCGCCGCCGCCCGACGTCCTTCTCCTCATCACGGTCAATGTCCCCGGCGCAAATATCGTCGTCGATGAGAGCCAATCCGTCGCGGCGCCTGCGTCGGCCCTTCGCCTCTCGCCTGGGTCGCACACCGTCCAAGTGAGTGCCGAGGGCTACCGCGTGTTTGAACAGTCCATCCAGGTGCCAAGTGAAGGTGCACGAGTTGATGTTTTCCTCGACCCAAGCGTGGCCCTCGCGGCGCGTTTGGTCGTCGGGGACACTAACGAGTCCAACGAGAGTTCTGGCGTACACAAGCAGTGGTGGTTCTGGGCCGCCATCGGTGGAGGCGTCGTCGTCGTCGCCGGAGTCATCGCCGCCATCGCTCTGGCGAGCGGAGGCGATGGTGGTCAAGAGGTGATCCCCGTCCCACCGATTCCAGGAGGTCCATGATGCGTAGCGTCCTACTGGTAAGCGCCCTCCTCGCAGTGAGCTGTGGTTCCTCAGACCCTGACGCCTTCATCCTAGAGCTAGTGTCCGCTTCGACGGACAGTGGTCGCAGCGCCGTCGCCCTCAGTGCCGTCGACGAGATCCGCGTACGCCTCGACCCAGTGGCCAACGTACGCTTCGATGCCCGTAGCGAGATGCTCCAGGAAGGCGGCGACCTGCTCACACGTGTCTCCGCCGAAGGCGAGTTTATCGTTACACTCCTGCGCCCATACCTCGACAGCTATGCGACCGTCGTCGGCGATGGCTTTTCGATCTCGCTGCCCTTGGCCATGGAGTCGTCGATGAGCGGTACCTCGCCCGCTCCGATCTTGGTCATCGAATTCATCCAACGAAACAGCGACGGTACCGAGACCATCGCCGTACGACGCGATACAATTCCGTGGCCCATCACCAGCGGAAGCGCTTCCCTTGTCCTCAGCTGCACCGACGGCTTCGAGCCCAAGTGCGCCAACGAGCGCCCCTAGATGCGCGGCCTGATAGCGTCCAAAAGGGCTCGCGCTCTGTCGGCATCGTTCATCTTGCTCCTCGCCGCATGCGGTGGTCGGGTATATCCGATCGAACGTGTGGTGGACGGTGAAGTCCACGAGGGCGTCTTCGTCTCACCCTACGCTTACGAACATTTCATGCGCGCTGAGCTTGCCGTGGCCGGTGGCGATGATGAGACGGCGCTGCGCGAATATGCCCTCGCTCGAACCGGCCCCGCCGACGATACCTACGTCATCGCGCGCCAGGCTGCGGCGGCCCTCCGTCTCGGCCGAATGGAAGACGTGGATTCACTGCTTCGCGCAGGCCGGGCCCTCGACGCCGAGTCCGAACCAATCGCGCTCATGATGGGTCGCGTCGCCGAGAGCCAAAGTGATTTCGATGGTGCCTCGCGCCACTACGCGGAGGCGCATCGTTTTGCGCCGAACTCCACGGAGCCCGCACAGCGACTCGCGATGCTTCTCCCGCAGAGCGAGCAGGCCGCCGAGGTTCTCGAAGGGATTACCCGGACCGCGAGCCGACCCGTCGCACTTCGCGCGCGCCTCGCCCTCGCCATTCACCAAGCGGACGCCCCGTTGGCTGCAGAGACCGCACTGGCCCTTATGCGCGTGGCCCCGGTGTTCGCCACCGAGCTCCTCGCCACGGCACGCACGCAGGTCGAAGAAGGACACCCCATGATGGCGCTCCGGCTCCTCGAACATCCTGCGCTTGACGTCGCGACGGCGATGCCTCTGCGCCTTCGAGCGTTCTCAGCGACCGGCCAAGAGGAAGCCGCCCGAGCGCTGGTCCTGTCGCGTGCTGGTACAGCATCACCGTCTCAGCGAGCTGAATGGTGGTGGCTCTGTGGCGAGGCTGAGCTCACCCTCGCCGAGGCCCTGGAAGCGATCGAAAACGGTGACGCCGAAGCGAACTACTGGGCTGGGCTCTCCGCCGCACGACTTGGAGATGCGGCGGCTTCGGCGAGCTACCTGACGCGCGTTCCCGAAAGCTCCTCCCATTACGCAGCGGCGGCGGAAGCGCTTTCATCCGCACCCGGACACACCAATGAAGAAGCTGCTGAGTAAATACGCCAGTCCGCGACTAGCAGACGCGCGCGCGTGTCGCTTCCAGCAGGTCCATCGGCGCGTCATCGCCGTTGACCACCAGCACGCCAAAACGGAACGAATCACACACCCCAGCGATGCGGCCTACGACGAGCGCCACTCCTGTTTCGTCCGCCTCTGGGAGTAGGACCACGACTTCTCCGGGCGCAGTGCGAAACGCTTGGTCCGATTCTCGAATCAACCCGAGGCACCGCGGCAACCCGCTGCTCACGAGGTCCTGCTCGCCGTGGATCACAACGCACCCAAGTGGGCGCCTATAACGCTGCGCCTGCGTCACCTCATAGGGAAGCGAAACACGAAGTTGAGATAGGCTTCCGGCTCCAGCGCCGGTGACTGCACGCATCGCCCGACTTGAACGGCGACGACGGCGAGACTCTTGAGCGTTGCGTAAGAGACGTCGAACCACGCGCTGCACTTCATCGACACGAAGGGGCTCTCCGAGGCATGCCGAGAGGCCTTTTGTGGGTTCTCCAATGCCGATGATGGGAACATCGCAAAGTTCGCGATCCGCGCGCAGGATCGGCGTGAGCATGGCGCACTCTTCATCGATGATGAGCAGCGACGCTGGGTCCCGCGCCATCACCGTGAGCGCGGTCTCCGTGTCGGACGCGAGGACCACCTGGTGACCGACGGTCTCGCAGGCCTCCTGAATCAGCTCCATGCGAAACGGATCGGAGACCGCCACCAAAACAATGGACTTCAAGGCCGGTTCTTCCCTGCGCCCTCCAGCCCGTAGGTCTGGACCTTACGGATCAGGTTGCGCCTCGAAATACCCAATGCCTCGGCGGCACGTGTCTTGTTTCCCTTCGATGCTCGAAGTCCCTCCGCGATCATCTGCCGCTCAAGAGCTTCGACGGCTGCAGGCAGCGTTTGACCCGGCGTGATCGCTGGACCGCTCATGGGTGCATTCGCAGCGCCACCCTTGCCGCCGTTTTGCTGAGCCACCGCAGGACTGAGGTGCTCTTCGCCGACGAGTTCGTCGGTGCCACTCAGGACCCAGAGCCGCTCGATCTCGTTTTCAAGCTCACGTACGTTGCCCGGCCATCGATGCTCCATCAGACGGTCCAGCGCACCACGACTCAGCGTCTTTGTGCGCTTGTCGCGCTCGCTCAACCGTTCGAGGAAGTGCTGCACCAAGCGAGGGATGTCGTCGAGACGCTCACGAAGAGGTGGGACGCGAAGCGCCACCACGTGCAGGCGATAATAAAGGTCCTCACGGAATGTTCCGTCACGGACCATCTGCTGCACTTCGCGGTTCGTCGCCGCGATGATGCGAACGTCAACTTTGCGATGCTCCGTCGCGCCGACAGGAAGGAACATGCCCTCTTGAAGGACGCGGAGGAGTTTCACCTGCAGCGCCGGTGACATATCACCCACTTCGTCGAGGAAAAATGTGCCGTTGTCCGCGACCTGGAAGAGGCCCGGCTTGTCGCTCACGGCTCCCGTGAACGCACCCCGACGATGTCCAAAGAGTTCGCTCTCCAGCAGGTTGTCGTTGAAGGCACTGCAGTTCGTAGCCACGAAGCGCTGCTTGGCGCGCGTGGACTGATCGTGAATCGAGCGGGCCACCAGCTCTTTGCCGGTACCATTTTCGCCTTGAATCAAGACCGTGGCGCTCGAGTTTCGAATGCGCTGGAGCATTCGAAAGAGGTCGAGCATCGGTGCGCTCTTGCCAACGATGCCCGTTTCGGAGAGAGCACCCTGAGACTCCAAGGTTTCCGTTGTTTGAGCGCGGGCGATAGCGCCCGCTGCCGCGTCTAGACCTGCGACAGCTAGACGCTGAGTGGCTTCCGGCGAATCGACTTCAAGGCGAACCTTTGTGCCGTCGCTGAGCTGAGTTTCTGCGTGGGATTCAGCCATGGGGGGCGGAACCTACCATGACATCCTGTCGCAACCAAACACGGTTGCACTCTTTTTCTTGAAGGCGACACGCAAAATATCTAATCATTTCAGTAGCAAAGCAAAGTGCGACGAATAGGCTCAATCGCTGACCTCGCCTCGCCTCGCCTCTCCGTGGAGGACTGGTAGGGTCCCCCCGAATGGGCGTCGTTTACTTCGTTGTGCTGGTTGGGGCACTCGTGTTCGTCCACGAATTGGGGCACTTCCTCTTCGCGAAGGCCTTCGGCGTTAAAGTCCTGAAGTTCTCCGTTGGCTTCGGTCCAGCCATCGCGGGCTTTCGAGCCGGGGAAACCGAATACGTCCTCGGTATCGTCCCCATCGGCGGGTACGTGCGCATGTGGGGTGAGCTCCCGAGCGACGAGGTTCGCGACGAAGACAGAGCACGGAGCTTCGAAGGCCGACCTTTGTGGCAACGAGCGGCCATCGTCCTCGCGGGCCCGGCGATGAACCTGCTCTTTCCACTGCTTCTTTTCTTCGTCGTCTTCCTCGGCGACGACCGACTGACGCCGCCCGTCATTGGCACTGTCTTTCCAGGGCGCCCTGCTGACGGCGTGCTGTTCACAGGCGACGAAATTCTATCCATCGACGGCGAGGAGGTCGCCACCTTCGAAGATGTTCGAAACGAAATTCGGGGTCGTCCCGGCGAAAGGTTGCAGGTCACCCTCAGGCGCGGCGAGGTGGAGATTCAAGTCGAGCTGACGCCGGCGGAGACGGAGCACTACCTTGAACTCGATCGCGTCGAGACGATCGGACGCGTTGGCATCGACCCCTATCGCCGCAGCCCTGTGATCGGCGTCGTCCCGGGCGGAGCCGCCCATGCCGCCGGCCTGCGCTCCTTCGATGTCGTCGTGGCGGTGCAAGGCACCCGAGTCGAGGACTACGAAGACCTCAGTCTAGCTCTTGAGACCACGCCTTCGCTGACCTCCATCACCTACCTGCGACCCGAGCGAATGCGCGCTCTCGGCGGCCTCGTCGAGCTCGCTACGTTTACGCCCCACGTGGCGAATGTGAACCCAACGCGAACACGCGCAGCGGGCCCCCTTCGCATCGGCATTGAGCCCGCTGACCTCTACGTGCATCGCGTCGAACTCGACTCTCCCGAAGCACGACTTGGCCTCCAGCCGGGAGACCGAATCATCGCCCTCGACGGTCGGCCCATGCGACTGTGGCCGAGCTTTGTCGCTGGGCTTCGTGCAAGTCCCGGTGAAGATCACACGCTTCTGTGGCGCCGCGGACTGGAGCTCCACGAGGGCACCCTAACCCTCGAGCAGCAGCGCGGCGTTACGGAACACGGCCAGGCTTACGAACGCACCCATCTGGCCATGAGCGGCTGGATGCCACTGCGCGTCGATGACGCCGTGGAGAACCCGAGCATATTTACACACGCGTGCCGGCGCGCGTGGGAAGAAACTTCCGAGATGGTCTCCCTCACCGTGACGTCCGTGCTCCGTCTTTTTCAGGGCCGCGTCGGTGTCTCGACGATCGGCGGTCCACTGATGATGTTTGACGCCGCCGGTGCAGCGGCGGAGCAAGGCGCCACCAACTATCTAAAGCTCATGGCGTTCATCAGCGTGAACCTTGGGCTGCTGAACCTTTTGCCAATTCCGCTTCTGGACGGAGGTCAGCTCATGTTCTTGGCCGTCGAAGCGACCTCCCGGCGACGTATTGGCGTTCGCATTCGGCGCATTGCCTCGATCATTGGGTTCTTCATCCTCTTGCTCTTGATGGGCCTCGCTATCAAGAACGACGTCGACCGCCTCTTCCCGGGCGACGAAAGCGCAAACGTTCGATGAACTCGAAAGAAAAAAACACCCCATGATGACTGCTCGCGCCGTAGCCACGGAGACCATTCGCCGCGTCCAGGACGACAGCGCTTGGGCATCCCGTGTTCTTGATATGGAAATCGGTCGGGCCGGTCTCGACGCGCGCGATGCGGCCTTCGCCACGGGAATCGTTTACGGCACGCTTCGATGCCTCGTGTCTATTGACCGGCTCATCGACTCTCACGCGGAGAAGACAGATCCCATCGTCCGGAGCATTCTCCGCTGCGCAGTGTTTGAGATCCTCTATCTCGACCGGGTGCCAATTCGCGCTGCGGTCCATGAAGCCGTCGACCTCGCGCACGCCGCTCGCGGTCCGCGCGTGGCGGGTTTCGTCAACGCGGTGCTTCGCAAGATCGAGCGCCCCGATCCCGTCGAGGAACCAACCCTTGAGCTCCCCAAGTGGATTCGGGATCGACTGAAACGGAGCGTCGGCGCAGAACGCGCGGCGGCATATCGCGGTGCGAAGGCCCCTCTTGATATTAGGCTCTATGTTGACCGCGACGCGTGGCTCGTGACGCTGGCGGAACATCGCCCCGACGTACATGCCGAGCGTTTCGGACTCCGCGGCGTTCGACTTCACGGCGGCGGCGACCCCCGTCTGTTTCCTGGGTTCGACGAAGGCGCCTTTGTCGTTCAAGAGGGCGGCTCTCAGATGATCAGCGAGTGTGTGGGCGCGTTGCCTGGGCAGCGCGTGGCGGACTGTTGTGCTGGGCGAGGCGGAAAGACCGTCGCCCTCGCGGACGCCGTCGGTCCCACCGGGCACGTCAGCGCCATCGAGATCCACGAGGCACGCGTAGAACAAATTGCTCCCGCCTTCGCGCGACTCGGGCTCAAAACTTCGCTCAGCGCCGAAACCGTTGACCTCTCCGTGGGCACCGGCGGACTCGAAGCGGACTTCGACCATGTTCTTGTCGACGCGCCGTGCAGTGGTCTCGGAACCGTGCACCGACGCCCGGAAATTTTGTTGCGGCTAAGCGCCGACGACTTGCCGGAGCTTGTGGAGCTTCAACGCGCGATCACCAGGAACGCCTCGCGCCTCGTCAAACCCGGCGGCACTCTGACGTACGCCGTCTGCTCCTTCGCCAAAGACGAAGGCGTCAGCGCTATGTCGCCACTCGAAGATGAGCTCAAGACCGCTGGCTTCGAAAGTGTCGCCTTGCCAGGCAGCGACGACGATGGCTGGCTTCGCCTTGGCCCCTGGTGCGACACCGATGGGTACCAAGTACGGCAGTGGAAGCGGCGCGGCTAAGAGCGCTTAGGCCG
>JBLHKB010000124.1:0-13973 GCA_047619315.1 Polyangiales bacterium | reverse complement strand
GGGAGCAGCTAAGCTTCCATTGACCAATCGCCAAAGGATGGCGTAGACCGCCAACGTGGGTGGCGGTACAGCGGACGACGACGCACTGCTCGATGGAGCGGCCTTGGGGCGTGTTGTTCACCGCATGGCGTCGTCGATGGTCGAACGACTCGCCGAGGACCTCGCGCGAGAGCAAGTTGTGCTGATCGGCATTCGCCGCGGCGGAATCGGTCTCTCACTTCGTCTCGCCTCGGAGGTTCAGAAGCTCGAAGGCAGGCCACTACCCGTCGGCGCCGTAGACATCGCTTTCTATCGTGATGACGCCTCGACCGCACTGCCCGACCCTCGCGTAGGTCCAAGCGACGTGCAGTTCGACCTCGAAGGGAAGACCGTCGTGATCGTCGATGATGTGCTCCAGACGGGGCGGACCATCCGAGCGGCTCTCGAGTGCCTCAACGACTATGGCCGCCCACGCCGCGTCCTCCTTGCGGTGCTTTTCGACAGAGGTGGACGTGAGCTTCCCATCGCCGCTGACTTCGTCGGGCGCGAACTTTCAGTGCCTCTTCGTCAGCGGGTTGACGTGCAACTCGGCGCTACGCCCGCCGATGACGATGGCGCCTTTCTTCGCGGGAGGCGAGGATGACATTGCGACATTTACTCGACCTCAAGACGATGTCTGCCGCCGACATCATCAGCCTCCTCGACACGGCGGAGGCGTTCTTCGAGGTGAGCCGTCGACGGGTTCGGAAAGTCCCGACGCTTCGCGGCAAGACGATCATCAACCTCTTCTATGAGAGCTCCACGCGGACCCGCATAAGCTTCGAGTTGGCGGGTAAACGGCTCTCGGCGGACACCGTCAACATGAGCGTGGCGACGAGCAGCGTTAGCAAAGGTGAGAGTCTCTACGACACGTGCAAGACCCTCGAAGCGATGCATCCAGATGTCGTCGTCGTTCGGCATTCGGCCAGCGGGGCCCCTCACTACATCGCAAAGAACATGGGCTGCGCCGTTGTCAACGCCGGGGACGGTATGCACGCTCACCCGACTCAAGCGCTCCTCGATGCCTTCACGATTCGCCGGGCGAAGGGGACTCTTGAAGGGCTGAAGGTCGCTATTTGTGGAGATGTTGCGCACTCGCGCGTCGCGCGCAGCGACTGCCGGCTCCTCCGAAAGTTCGGCTGCGATGTTCGCGTGGCCGGGCCCCGAACTCTGGTGCCGCGGCATTTCGCAGAAGCCTTCGACGTAAAGGTCTACGACGAAATGGAGCCAGCCCTTGATGGCGCAGATGTCGTTATCATGCTTCGTATTCAACAGGAGCGTCTCGCAGAAGCGCTCCTTCCCAGCCTTCGCGAGTATGCGCGAACGTTTGGCCTCGATGAAGAGAGACTCGCCTTCGCGAAGGAAGATGCCATTGTTATGCACCCAGGTCCTATGAACCGTGGCGTGGAAATTACGCCGGAGGTCGCAGACGGCCCGCGCAGTCGCGTTCTCGATCAAGTTGAAGCTGGAGTCGCCGTTCGTATGGCGGTTCTCTATCGCCTGGCGGCGGATGTGGAAGATGTAGCATGAGGGTACAAACAGGACTGGATCGGCTCGCCACGGACGTTGAACTCCAGAAGCGAGTCCACGGACGCAAGACCGGGCTTTTGGCGCACCCGGCGAGCGTAGCCGCCGACTACCGGCATGCGCTCTCCATCATCGAACCCCTCGTCGACCTGCAGGTCGTGTTTGGGCCCGAGCATGGTTACGCGGGAACGGCCCAAGACATGATCGGTGTGGATGGCGAATCCGCAGCGGGTCATCGTGTGGTCTCGCTCTACGGCGAGACCGCGGCGGACCTCTCTCCGAAAACAAGCGACCT
Organism: Polyangiales bacterium; assembly: GCA_047619315.1. Taxonomy (GTDB): domain Bacteria; phylum Myxococcota_A; class Polyangia; order Polyangiales; family Houyiibacteriaceae; genus JBCCRV01. Next base: position 12,133 of record JBLHKB010000124.1, on the reverse strand, counting down.
GGAAGGCCTCGACCTCATCATCGTCGATCTCCAGGACGTCGGCGCCCGTTTCTACACGTACGTTTGGACGACAGCGTTCGTTCTCCGCGTTGCGGCCCGCATGGGCATTGAGGTCATGGTCCTCGACCGCCCCAATCCACTTGGCGGCGAGGTGACTGAAGGTGCGCCACAGGGACCGGCGTACCGTTCATTTGTGGGCCTCTACCCAGTACCTGTGCGCCATGCCCTCACCATCGGCGAACTGATGAAGATGGTCGTCGAGTTCGAGAAGCTCGACCCAGCATGCCTCAGCGTCGTCGAGATGATGGGCTGGGAGCGCAAGATGCTCTTCGCCGACACGGGCCTTCCATGGGTGCTGACCTCTCCAAATATGGCGACGACGGACACCGCCACGGTCTACCCCGGCGGCTGCATCATCGAAGGCACGACCCTCTCGGAAGGCCGAGGAACCACGCGGCCTTTTGAGATCTTCGGTGCCCCCGGCGTAGACGGCGTCGCACTCGCACGCGACCTCGAAACCCCCGGCGCGGTCCTTCGGCCGCTGACCTTTGAGCCCACGGTGCGGAAGTTCGCCGGTGAGCTTTGCGGTGGGGTGCAAGTGCACGTAACCAACCCCCATCTCTTTCGTAGCGTGTCGCTCTACTATCGATTGATAGCGGCGATGATGGTGCAGCGCGGCCATCGCGAACCGTGGCGCACCGAAGTCTACGAATACGATTTCCGCCGCCCAGCCATCGATCTGCTCACCGGAGCGCCGGCCTACCGGCAACTCGTGAACCGCATGCTCAACGACCAGCAGCCCCTCGAAGCCATCGAGGACTATCTACAGGACGATGAGACGAAGCGAAGTGCCTTCGACGGCTCACGCTTCCACCTCTACGGTTGAGCTTCGCGGCGAACCCCGCGTTGGCTACGGCCCGACTAAGAGCTCGGCGAGGAATGCGACGACGGCGATGGCGGCGTCTTCGTCGTTGAGCATCTGGGTGCCGTGGGCGCTCGCCGTGTGGGACATGAATCGCCAAGCGGGTTCTGTGTTTTCTTCGACGCCGTTGTTCCACGCGGCTTCCGAATCGGGATAGGCGAAGAGGACAGGCAACGCGCGTAAGCCGCTCTCCGTCATCGAGTTCTGGTTCTCTGTGTACGGACCGCCACTTAAGAGCACCGCCGCTGCGAGAGAAGCGGGCGGAGCCTCCAGCGACGCGTAGTCGTTGAGCGATGTCGTGCCGTTCGATGCTCCGATCATCGCCAAACGTGTCCGGGCCGGCGCGGCTGCATGGGCCAGCAGGAAGTCGAACGCGGCTCGTGCGTCGATGGCCCCCGCTGGGCCCTCGTATGCTTCAAGAGCGACGCCTCCTGACCCACCAGCGCCACGACGATCGACGTTGAGCACGTTGATGCACTGAGTCACAAGACGATCGATGAAGGGGCGGCGGTAGTTGCCGCGGGTGTTCGAAGGGGGAATCATGTGAAAGAGAACCACCGCGGGACGGCCTGGCGTGGGCGCTGCAAAGAACGCGGCTTCGAGCTCTACGTCGTCCTCCGTTCGGAAGGTAACGATCTCAGGATCGACGGTCGGACAGACCGCTGCTGGCACACCGACATCGGGTTCTTCCACGTCGTCGCGCTCTTGCACGTCATTGGATGGGACGTCGTCGAGCTCTCGGACGTCATCAGGATCCGCCGTTGGCACGTCTGCGACGGGGAGTGCGTCGTCTGAGCAGGCGACGAGAACGAAGCTCAAGAGAATAAGAATGCGCATATCAAGACACCGTATGCGCTCTGGTAGCCAAAGTTAGCCAAAAGAACGGTCTCTAAGGCCGAGTATGACTGCAAACATCGTTGGCGGCGTGCTGAGCTATCGAGTTGATCTTGATACTGTTTTGGAGACATAGTCCCGAAATGAAACTGCCATCCAAGTTGGCGCTTCACGGGCGTTATCGCTACGAAGCCGAGATTGGCGAGGGTGGTGGCGGCCGCGTCGTGCGCGCCGCTGACACCCTCAGCGGCAAGTCCGTCGCGCTCAAACTGGTGCCTCCGGAGGCTTTGGGTTTGCTTCGGGCGGAAGAAGACGCGCTGCGCACGTTGAGCGGGGAGGGCGTGGCTCAGGTACTTGAACTTGTTCGTCTCAACCAACCGCTCCCCGCACCTTGGTCCCTCGCCGCTGGCACCGGGGTCCTCGTAGAAGAACTCGTTGAGGGCACGCGCAGTGACGAGGTCTTTGCTGGGCTGGAAACCGAAGCGCGCGTCGAAGCATTCTGGCCGCTGGCCATTGGTGTGTCGCTGGCGCTTTCACGCGTGCATGCGGCCGGCGTAATTCATGGAGACATCAAACCTGCGAACATCGTCGCCACCGGCCTGGCGGCGTCCCTTGTCGACTTCGGGTTGGCGGGCCCACCACGGAGCTCCTCGCCTCACGTCTCCGGCACCATCGGATTCCTCGCGCCGGAGTGTTTGTTTGGTGAGAGAACCGCCGCGACCGATCTCTACGCTCTCGGTCAGACATTTCGGTGCTGGTTGGCCGATGACTCGGGGCCGCTTGAAGCCACGGTTCCAGACGCGTTGCGGACGCTCGTCGCGAGCCTTGTCGAAGAAGATGCGGCGCTGCGCCCGGCGTCTGCCCACGATGTTGCTCAAGCTCTCTCGCAGGCGTCTGGGCGCGACCGTTTGGGAGCGCCTCCGAAGATGCCGCCGGAGCTGGCGCTGCAGCTTCCATTTTGCGGACATGAGGTCGCTCTTCAAGAGCTGCTCGGGGCCCTTACGAAGGGTGGCTTGATCTGTGTTCATGGGCCCGCGGGTGCCGGAAAGACGCGACTCATTTCCGAGACCGTGCGCCGCTTGCAACGCAGCGGCGCGGAGAGTGGCGAGAGTGTGACGTTTGTGGCGAACGCGTCCGCTGAGCACCTACCTCGATCGCCCTATGTGGCGGAAGCGGGCGACACCACGTTTGAGGCAGCCAGACGCGCGCTCCGTGCGGCAGCCATCGACGGTCAGGCGGCGGCCTGGGTTTTTGAACGAGCCGAGTTGACGGAGGAGCGAGACGTTCTGAACGTCTCGCTGGGACCGCTCTCGAACGACGAGTTCGACAAGCTCTTCGCCAGCGCCGCCGCGCGCAGCGGTGGAGCGCTGCGCGCCTCCAAGAGAATCGAAGCGCAGCGGCGCTCGGGACGCCTGAGTGGCCGTCTCTGTCGGCTCTTGGCCGATGGTCTTGGCCGCAGTGAGAAGCGCGAATGTCGAGGTCCAGGCCAGCTCGTTCCAAGCGCCGCCGAAGACGTCGCGCAGCGCCTCGCCCTCGCGGGGGGAAGACTCTCCGCGGAAGCCTTGGGTGACGCGAGCGCGGCTCTCTCTCGTCTCGCCTCGGAAGGCTTGGCGATCGTGAGCGCCGACGGCCAGTGGCATCTTCGCGACGACCTCGTGCCGGAGGTTTGCGACGCGATGCCGACGAAGAGGCGAAAGGCGCTTGCCGCCAAACTTGTCGGAGCGACGCGTCGCCAACGCGCTCACTTGGCGGCCCATCGCAATGAGGAAGGCGCGCCTGAACTTTTCGAGCGCGCCATGAGCCACGCGTATGACTTGGGCCGCACTTCCGATGTCGAACGGCTCAGCGTGGACGCGGAGCGTTTGGGTGCGTCCAGCCCTGCTCAAGTACGAGTCCTCTTCGCCGCGCGAGTTTCCGCAGGCCGGTATAGCTCGGCCCTCTTGTGCGCTGAGCCCTCGGAGGTGCCGGAGGTGTTGCGTCGAGCGGGGCGAAGAGATGAGGCCCAGGCCAAGCTCGCCACTTTGGGTGAAGATCCATCTTTGGCGTATACGCGCGCATGGTTGGCGTTCGGCGACGGAGCGCTGGATGAGGCCGAACGCTTTACGGACGCCGCCACAGGAGTTCATCGCGCTGAGCTTCTTGCGTGGTTTGCTTTTCAACGCGGGAACAGACGCGAAGCGCAGGCGATCGTTCGCGACGCACTTGGCCAAACGAGCATTCGGCAACGCGCGCGGCTGCTCATCGTTCTCGGTATCGTGTCGAACCCGCGGGACGCCGCCAGCGCCTACGTAGAGGGAATCGGTCTGGCGCGCAGCTGTGGCGAGCGTCACGTCGAGGCCAGCCTGATGGGAAACCTGGGTGCGGCGCGACTCTCTCTGGGGCAGCTTGGGCCAGCCCTCGACTCTTTGCGAAATGCTGCGCATACGTTGACGGAACTCGGGCGAGAGCGCGATGTCGGCAGAGCGCTTCACAACCTCGCTCGCGCTGAGATGCTCATCGGCAATCTCGGCTCGGCCGCGATTCACCTCACTCAAGGTCTCGGAGCGAGTCGCGCGGCGACGGATCTTGAGGGTGTTGAAATGCTCGAAGAGGCACAGGCTGAGCTTGCTGCGCACCATGGAGACCTTGGCGTGGCGCGGCGCCTCTCGCTCCAAAGTGAGACGGCTCGTTTACGCCTCGCGGCTGCGATCGCCGGTTCCGCTCCCGACATGGTGGAGAAGCTCTTGTCCCAGAGCGAGCCTGGCGGCCTCGACTATGCCTTGGCCGACCTTCGTCGCAACGCTGCGCAGGGGGTGGACGTCGCCCCGGCGCTTCAGAAACTTCGCAGCCGGGAAACACTGTCCTGGGAAGACGCGCTTCGCGTAGCCATCGTCCTGTCTGAACACGGAGACTCCAGCGCTGGATCCAAAGCGCGCACGTTGCTCGACCTCGCCGCATCGACGCTTTCAGCGCCGGAGCGAGAACGCATGCGTCGGCTTCCGTCCTACGCGCGCGTGCTGTCCGCAGCACCGAGCGACGCGGCCGTCCAAGATAGCCGTCGTTGGCGCCGCCTTACGAGAGTCGCGCGTCGACTCACGGCCTTAGAACACATCGACGCGATAACAAAAGCACTGTCGGAATCCGCGCTGGAACTCGTCGACGGAGAACGTGCCTGCGTGGTCGAGCGCCTGGCCAGCGGAGAGCTTCGCGTCGTGGCCGAAGCCGGGGTGGTTCGAGGCGCATCCGCGGTGTCGCGTTCGGTGGTGAGTCGGGCCCTCGACAGCGGCCATGCGGTTTCCACGATGGATGCTCTGAGCGATGAGCACTTTGGCGCCGCGAGCATTCACGCCTTGGCGTTGCGGTCCTTACTTTGCGTACCGATTCCCCGGCGAGCGAGCGTCATCTACATCGAGGACCGGTTGCGTCCGGCAGCGTTCAACGCCGAGGACACGGCGCTTCTTGTCGATCTTGCCGATCTCGGTGCCACCGGTCTGGAGCGCTGCGAACGCGAGACGACATTACGCGTTCAAGCGAGTGAGCTCCGCGGCATGCGGCGAAGTCTTGAAGAGCGCGCGTCTCGCCAAGAGGTTGAACTCCAGTCACAGCGCGCCTCTCCGCCGGGCTTCGTTGCAGAGAGCGTCGCCATGAAGAAAGTGTTGGCTCTTGCTGCACGCGTCGCAAGCGCGAACGTTCCAACACTCATTCGCGGCGAAAGCGGGAGCGGCAAGGAGCACATCGCTCGTTACGTTCACGCGATGAGTGCGCGAGCGGGCGCTCCATTCATCTCGCAGAGCTGCGGGTCGATTCCCGACGCGCTCATGGAGAGCCTTCTTTTTGGCCATGAGCGCGGTTCCTTTACCGGCGCGGAGTCCACGCGGGTCGGACTCTTTGAGGCCGCCGATGGAGGCACTCTCTTTCTGGATGAGCTCGGTGAGATGAGCCCTTCTCTACAAGCCGCGCTCCTACGCGTCGCTCAAGACGGCGTGGTTCGCCGAGTCGGCGCCACGGATTCACTGCAGGTCGATGTACGCCTCATCACCGCCACGCATCAGGATATCGCGAAGCGGATCGAGGAGGGATCGTTTCGTCAGGACCTCTACTACCGCCTTGCCGTGGTCACCATCGATGTGCCTCCGCTGCGAGAACGTCGGGGCGACATCGCTCCCCTCGTCGATGCCTGGCTCCATGCGCAGTCGGGCGCGTTCACGGTCCATCAAGACGCGCTCGATGCGTTGAGCGCTGGCTCGTGGCCGGGTAACGTACGGCAGCTGCAGAACGAGCTTGAGCGAGCGCGTGTTTTGGCGGACGACGTTATCAAGCTCGAACATCTCTCGCCCGAGCTACGGGGCGCGGGCTCGAAGTCGAGCCATCTAAGGTCACAGGTCGACGCGCTGGAGGCGCGCCTGGTCAAAGACGCCCTTGTTCGAAACAACGGAAACGTGACTCGAAGCGCGGCGGACCTTGGCCTAAGTCGCTACGGCCTGCAGAAAATGATGAAGCGACTTGGCATCCAGCGTTAGCCAACGCTTCGCGCTAGCGGGCGAAGTGGTCGAAGCCTGGCGCTTCAAGAACGTCTCCACGTGCGTTGAAAATTGAAGCGTCCGCGATTTTCACGATGCGTCCGATTCGCGTCGCGTTTCTGACGGGTCGCGCTGAGGTGTAGAGAAGACAGTACGCTTCGCCGCCAGACAGAATGAGCTCTCGTGCATCGCGGTCCATGTGTTTTGCCGCGGCGCGAAATTCATCCGACGGCGTGATCGCCTCCTCGTCGAGTTCAGCGCTCACGCCGGAAGCGCGACAAAGGTGGCTCAGGTCTTGAAGCAGCCCGTCGCTAATGTCGATGGCGGCGCTCGCGTGGCTAGACAGCGTCGAGGCAAACTGGAAGTCGAGGCGAGGCGCGCGCCAGGCGTCGATGTATGGGCGCAGGACGTCGTCGTGACAGTCCGCCAGTAGAGCCTCAAGCCCGAGGGCTGCTGCACCTAGAATCCCCGACACGTACACGCCGTCACCCGGCGATGCACCGGAGCGTGTGACGACACCATTCGGGGCTTCGCCAACGACAGTCGTGTCGATCATCACGCAGGGACCTCCGCTCAGATTGCCTCCCGCAACAACGGCGTTGGACTCTTCGGCGCCGCGCCCGATCCCTCGTGTGATCGCTTTGAATTCATCTTCTTCAAATTTTGCGGGTAGGACGAGCGACGAGAAGACCGCACGAGGCGACGCGCCCATGGCGGCCAAGTCGCTCAACGCCGCGACGACCGCACGTCGCCCAAGCGTCTCCCAGTCCGCGAAGGAACGTCTGAAGTGCGTCCCTTCGACCTGCGCGTCCACGCTGATGACGGCGCCACTCGGTGCCTTCACGACGGCGGCATCATCCCCGTTGGCAAGTGCCAGGTGTGGTGATTCTGAAGGCTGGCGAAGAAGCCACGCGATTCGTTCGTGTTCGTTCACGCGCCGAAGGAAGATGTTCTGAGACGGAACACTAGTCGTCCTCTGGCTCGGGAATCATCACGGTGAACTCAGTCCCTTTCCCGAGCGCGCTGTCGACGGTGATGGTGCCCTTATGGGCATCGACGAGGCGTTTGACGATGGAGAGTCCAAGGCCGGTTCCACCGTGTTCACGTGTGGAACCTCCGTCGACTTGGTAGAACGCATCAAAGATGCGAGGTAGCTCGTTCCTTGGCATTCCTGGGCCACTGTCCCGAACCAAGAACGCTACGCCACGCCGCGGCTCCGCCATGAGCGCGGCCCCGAGGCCGTCCTCGTCTTCGACTTCTCTCGCCTCAGCGACGAATGTGACGGTGCCACCGCGCGGCGTAAACTTGATGGCATTCTCGGCGAGGTTCGAAAGAATCTGCTTCATGCGCATCGCGTCACCCATCACCACGGGCAGGTCTTCACCCACATGAGAGACGATTTTGATCTCCTTCTTGACGGCGTGGGGGTGAAACGTCTTCGCGACGTCGTCCACGATGGCAGCTACATCGAGGGGCGTCGCATCGAGGCGCACTACGCCCTGCTCAAGTTTGCTTAAGTCCAACAGACTCGTGATGAGCGCAAGAAGCTGCTCACCCTTCGTGCGAATGGTTTCCACAAACTCGCGCTGCTCGCTTTCGAGCTCCCCGGCGATACCGCTTTCGAGCATTTCGCTGTAGCCGATGATCGATGTCAGCGGGGTACGAAGCTCGTGGCTTACGGTGGCGAGGAAGTTCGACTTGAGCTGATCGAGTTCTTTCAGACGCTCGTAGGCGCCCTGAAGGCTCACAGTCTTCTCGGCGAGTTCGCGGTAGCTAGCGCGGACACTCGCGACATGCATCTCGCTTGTCAGATGAGCCCGATGACTTGAGAAGAGCAAGAGATCGACGATGCGCCGGAGGTGGGCGACGATGCGTTCGATGGTCTCGCCACGAACTCGCGCCATCTTTGCGAGGGCGTCTCGCGCAAGCTCGCGGTCGACGTCGGGGTCGACGCGCGTCAACGTCTTCGGAACTTCTTTGAGCTCGGCAGGCAGGTAAGGGCCAACCACGATGCGGCCAACGGTGCGGCCCTGGTATGTCAGAGGAAGGACGTCGTAGATGGCGCCGCTGAAACAGGTGAAACGCTCGACCTCTTTCTTCGGCTTCAGGTGTTTGACGGCCTCGACGGTGTGAGCGACGGCGCGTCGTCCACCCGCGAAAGCGTCCACGTACTTGTAGACCTCTGGCTGCTCATGGACATTTGCCAAGAGCGCGCCAGTGGATGAGTAGATGCGGATCGAAAGACCAAAGAGGTCAAAAAACGAATGGCAGACATCTCGAAGGGCATCGCGATCGACAACTTCTTCGAGTCGCGAGATGTCCCCCATGGCGATATCGATGTTCGATGCTTCGCCCACGCCTTCCAGGGCTGGAAGTTCGGTCGTGCCTTGGCGCTTAGGGCTCATGCAGCCCTCCCAGCCGTGAGTCGCTGACGAATACCGGCCAAAAACTCATCTGGGTCGAGGCCAAACTTGTCGTGGAGCTTGTGCATCGCTTCAAGGCGTCGCCAGGTGAGCTCCGTCAGACCAAGAAAGGTCTCCATGACGCCGACGCCACGAAGTGCGACGGCCTTGAACACGGGCTCTTTGCCTTTGGCGGCCATCGAGTCGATCTCTTCGTCAGTCCGAATGCCTGGCAGGTCGCGCTTGTTGAACTGGAGAACGAGGGGATGTGTCTTCGGGTCGACGCCATTCTCCTTCAGGTTGCGCTGCATATTCCGAAACGCCTGCTGATTCGCTTTCGTCTCGCTTACCTGGGAATCGGCGATGAACGCCGTTCCATCGGCACCCTGTAGTACGAGCCTTCGAGTCGCGTCGTGGATGACCTGACCCGGAACTGTAAAGAGCTTGAAGCGAACCTGGATGCCTCCGCCGCCTTCGAAGGTCAGCGGGAGTAGATCGAAGAAAAGCGTTCGATCATCCCTGGTTTCTAGGGTCATCAGCCGCCCGGCGGCGTCGTCGCTGACGAGGCGATGAATCGCCTGGAGATTGGTGGTCTTCCCGCTCAATGCCGGCCCGTAGTAAACGAGTTTCACGGTGACTTCGCGGGTCTTGAAGTCCAGCTGCATGTGCGAGCCAGTCTATCAGACGGCGCCTCAGGCGCGGTGAAATCGAGCCCTTAGAAGAAAAAACTCGCGGCGAAGGTCATCAGAACAACCACGAGTACGCCCCCCAGCAGAAGAACGAGTGACCGTGGTCGCCCGTTGGGCTCCTTTCGCAGGGCCTGCATGTTCGCCATGGCGCGAACCATGAGCTGATCGATGCGCTTTTGCGCGTCCTTCGCCTGTGGTTCCTTCGATTCCGCGACTTTTCGGTAGAGCAGACCCGCCGCATCGAGTCGGCCGAAGCTCTCGCAAAGCGCCAAAAACTTTCGGTGTGCGTCATCACTGTCCCAAGATGCCGCGAGGGCATCCCAAGCGGACTGAATGGCCTCCTGGTGGGGCTTGGCGGCTTGAGGCTCGTACGACACCCACGGAGCCTAGATTTGCGCGGGGAATTTGCCAAGAATAGAAATCAATGCATGAAAAGTCGTTCTTCTCGTCTCAAATAAGACAAAAATGTCTTAAACGAGACCGAACGCATGACGGGGCCGGCTTTTCAAGAGACGCTGTGTTCGACAAAAGGACCCGTCCTTGGCACTTTTTGCCCCTCAATTACCCCTTAGGAATAAAAGTCTAAAGAATTCAAGTGTTTGCGAGGTTTTTATCGCACATCTTCCACGAAGTTGACCCCGAAAACCCAGGAGCGTAGATTCGTTGGTGGTAAGAAGTGGCAAGAAGTGCCATGTTCGCCCGCCGCCAAGAGGCGGGATCACTGGATTGGAAGACGACTTTGTTTCGGGGCCGCTACGAACACGCGATCGATAAGAAGGGACGCACGTCTCTTCCCGCGAAGTTTCGCGAAGTCCTCGGTGCGTCTGGGGACTCTCGGCTGATCCTCACAAGTGGTCTTGAGCCTTGTGTGGTCGCCTACCCGATGCAGGAGTGGCTCGCGTTCGAAGAGCGTCTTGCGAGCCTTCCCCGCTTTGACCCCAGCGTGGCGATGATCCGGCGCATCTATGTCTCCGGCGCCGTCGAGTGCGAACCCGACAAGATGGGCCGGGTGCTCATTCCGGCATCCCTGCGCAAGCACGCCCGCCTCGAGCGCGACGCGCTCTGGGCCGGAATGGGTCATCACGCTGAGCTTTGGTCGAGCGAGCGCTTCGACGCTCTTCGAGCGAGCGTCCTCGAAGACGACGACAAGCGACAGGCGATGGCCGAGCGATTAGCGGAGCTGGGACTATGAGCTTTTCCCACAAGACCGTTCTCCTTCAGGAGACCGTCGCAGCCATTGAGCCCCGCGACGGAGGCCTCTACGCAGACCTCACGCTGGGTGGTGGCGGCCACTCCGAAGCGATTCTGGAAGCTTGCGCGCCCACCGGTCGTTTGATCGCGGTGGATCGCGATGTTGACGCGCTCAAAGCAGCAGGGGAGCGACTTGCTCGTTTCGGCGACCGAGCCATCCTCGTTCAGGGTACTTTCGGTGGCTTTGCCCAACGCGCTGTCCGCGAAGACTGGGGACTCTTCGACGGAGTCATCGCCGACGTCGGTGTCAGCTCCCACCAGATCGACACGGCCGAACGCGGGTTCTCGTTTCGCCATGAGGGTCCCCTCGACATGCGCATGGACCCGAGCGATGGTCTGAGCGCCAAAGAGCTCATCGCGTCCCTCGACGCGGAAGGCCTCGCGGACCTGATCTACGAATTTGGTGAAGAGCGCCGGTCACGACCTATCGCTCGTTCCATCAAGCGCGCCGAAGAAGAAGACGCGCTCAGCACAACGGCGGACCTCGCTCGCGCCATACGTCGTGTGTTCGGCGGCGGACACAGCCGCATCGATCCTGCAACGCGTACGTTTCAAGCGCTTCGTATCGCCGTCAACGATGAGCTTGGCGAGCTCGACCGTCTCCTCGACGAGGTCCCTAACGTCCTCGCGGATGGCGCACACCTTGCGGTCATCTCGTTTCACTCGCTCGAAGACCGACGCGTGAAGTGGGCGTTCCGAAACGACGCGCGTATCGCGCCGAAAACGAAGAAACCCATCGTCGCTGGCGAGGAAGAAAAGTCTCTCAACTCGCGCGCGCGAACGGCCAAGCTCCGCGTCGGTCGGCGTGAAGTGCGGGGGGCGAGCCGATGACGAAGAACGTCAACTCGCGTCCTCCAGAGGAAACTCGGAAGAAGCCGAAGAGCAGCGCTTCGTTCATTATGCTGTGGACCGCCGCCGTCCTTGCGACGGCTGCTGCGTTCATCGTTCATCTCTCGATGCGCTTTGAGACCATCGAGCTCGGCTATGAGGTCGGCTCTGAACGTAGGGAGCAGCGTCGCCTTATCGAAGAGGTTCGTCTCCTGAGTCTTGAAGCCGCAACGTTGCGTCAGTCCGAGCGTGTCGAAGCCGTGGGCCGCGGTGTCCTGGAGATGGACACCCCTGACGCCGAGAGAATCGTTCCCATCATCCCTGCGGGTGAGCAGCGACAGACCGCCGGAGGGGTGCGCTAGTGCACAACCTCTCGCCATCGCGCCGCCGCTGGGGCCTGATCCGAATCGGCATCCTTGGTGCCGCGCTCATCGTCTACGGCGGTGGCGTCGCCTTCCGCGCATACGTCCTGCAGGTCGAGCGGGCTCCATCTCTCCGCGAGATGGCCGAGGACCAACACCTGCGCCACATTCGTCTCGCACCGAAACGCGGAACAATCTACGACCGCAACGGCTCGGAGCTTGCCGTCAGCGTCGACATTCAGAGCGTCTGGGCAAACCCACGCGAGATGCTCGCCCAAGGCGTCGACACCGTTGCGACCGCTGCGCGATTGTCGGTCCTCACCGGCGTCGAACGTGAAACTCTCGA
>JBLHKB010000123.1:0-13990 GCA_047619315.1 Polyangiales bacterium | reverse complement strand
TGGCCCTGAGGTGCCGACGCCGGCAGACGCCGGCGTCCGCCAGCCGCCGGGTTCAAAGCGGAGGCTGGCGGTCGTACTTTCTCTGAGTGATTTCTGCAGGTCTATCGCATCGGGTCCCAGAACGAGTTCGCGCCGAGGAGGCGGCTCATTCGCCAGGGGTCCCGGAACAACGCGCCTTCCAAGTCCGCGCCGATGAACGCGTCGAGGCCATTCGCTCAGCTGAATCAGCGTCCGCGGCACGCGCCTCGGAGCCCGAACCCCCAGGTTCCCAGACGCGTTCCGAAACCGAGCTCAGCGCCGCGGATAGGGAGGAAGTTCAGCGCCTGAAGAGCCGTGACGCTGATGTGCGGGCTCACGAGCAGGCACACGCTTCCGCCGGCGGAAGCCACGCAGGTTCGCCGAGCTATGAATTCGAAACAGGACCCGATGGCCGACGCTACGCCGTTGGCGGCGAGGTGAGCATCGACACCTCTGAAGTGGCGGGGGATCCGAAGGCGAGCATCTCGAAAATGCAGCAGGTGGTGCGAGCGGCCAACGCTCCCGCCGACCCGTCAGGCCAAGACCGGAAAGTGGCGGCGAATGCACGGGCCAAAATGGCGAAGCTCCAAGCAGAGATGACGCAGCAAGACGCGCGCGCCCAGTCGCCGGACGACGTCGAGACTCAAGAAGCGGGCCCGAACAAAGAAGGTCCACTGAACTCTGCTCGCGCTCAGCGCTCCTACGCACAAACGAACGCCACTCCCCCGGAGAGCAGCCTCGACGTGACAGCGTGCGCCAAGTGTGGGGGCGGTCACTAGCTAGCGATGCCGTCAAAACCTGAAGGAAACGGAACAAAGGCCGCAACTTGTGGTCTACTCATCAATGATGCGTGTTGTTGTTTTCGGAGCCACGGGCTTTATCGGCGGGGCCATCGCCCGACGCTTTCTTCGCGAAGGCGCCGAGGTCCACGCGACGGCCCGCGACGCCACTTCTGCGGCGGTACTCGAGGCCGCTGGCATGCGCGTTTTCGATGCCCAACTGGGTGACCCAAGCTCCCTTGCGAAGGCCGCAGAGGGCTGCTCCCACGCCATTCACGCGGCGGGCATCCGTGACCGGAGAGCGACGCGAAAGGTACTGGGCTGGGCACATGTCGCTGGCACAGAGAACGTCATCGCCGCGTGCCGACACGCCGGTATTCGCCGCCTCACCCACGTTTCGTGCGCCGACGTCACGCTGAGCCCCAAGCCGCGAGTCAACTGGAACGAAGACCGAGTGCTGCCAAGCCGAGGCTTTGACGCACACGCGGAGACGATGGCGCGGGCCGAAGAATCAGTCATCGGCGCGGGCGTCGGCGCTCTCTCCACGGTCGTGCTCCGCCCTGCTTTCGTATGGGGCCCCGGAGGTGAGACGAAGAGCAGCTGGGGGACCGCTGCGGAGATATGCCAAGAAGGGCTCAAGGCCGGACTTCCACTCTATTCCAAAGGCGAGCGCTTCGTCGGCGTCACCTTCATCGAGAACGTCGCGCAAGCGGCATGGCTGACGACGCAGCACGAGGGCGCGGCGGGAAGTGTCTTTCACATCGTCGATGCTGAGATGACGCTTGCCGGAGAGTTCTTTCGCAGCCTCTCCGAAGCCCTCAAGTTGCCCCCGCCTCGAAGAGGCCCTGGTCTCACCACTTCACGCGCTCTTGCCTGGTTTGGCCGGTTTGGCGGCGGAGGCACTCCGGATACAGATATTTTGCGGAGGGCTCAGAGCCACTCCTTCGACTCGTCGAGGGCCCGTGACCAGCTCGCATTCGTCGCAGAGACGGGCCAAGCCGAGGGCATGAACGCGCTCTCCGCCTGGGCCTTGGATCTCGGCGGCAAGGAAGTCCTCGCCGGCGCTGTAAAACCGACACCGGCCTCCTGAAGAAGCGCCCAGCCGCTGGTCCAAACTGCTACCCTTTCTGCGTGATACACGCTTCCCGTTCTCGGCTTCGCTGGGCCCTCGCCGCCGCCGCCATCGCCCTGCTTCCTTTGAGCGCCCACGCGTATATCAGCCAGGTGGATGGCACCGTTCTGCCCGTCGGCGGCAACATGCAGGCTTGTCTGAATCGTGCCGTCACCGGTGAAGGCAACGCAGGCGTCAACGCGCAGAGCGACGCCCAGGTTTTGCCCGAGGCGTTCCGCCCTGCGAACCGCACCGTCGGTGGAGGCGGAGCCATCACCTACCCCGTCACGTTTCGCATGATCGGCGAGGGCGCCGGGTTCGTGAACGTCTTTGGCTACTACTACGTTGATGAGGACATTTCGGACCCAGCAAACCTTCATATGGTTTTCGATTGCCGGCCAAACTCATCCATCTGCCAGTGCCCCTGCGACCCTCTCTCGATTCGCAACACGGACAACGATGCGTTGTCGTGGGAGCGCACCATCAACTTTCCCAACGACCGCGCCATTGGGTTCTTCATCCGAACGCCCGAGCTTCTCGATGGCACGAGAAACAACGTCCACTGCGGCGGTCCCACCGCCGCGAACCAAAGCCACCGAACGTACTTCACGAGCCAGGCCCTCAATGATGACGGCGACTTCGTTCACTTCCTCATCTATCAGTCCATACGCTTTACGGACTCGTACTACTTTGGCTTCGAAGATCTGTTCCGCGGTGGCGACAACGACTTCGAAGACGTGCTCACGCGCGTTGACGGACTGGTGCCGACCTGCGTGCCGAACCTTGAAACATGCAACGGCGAGGACGACGACTGCGACCTCAACGTCGACGAGGGCATTACGCGCGCGTGCTCTTCCGTCTGCGGGGCGGGCGTCGAAACGTGCACCGCCGCTAACACCTTCAGCGGCTGCACAGCCCCTCGACCGACGTCCGACATCTGCGATGGCAACGACAACGACTGCGATGGCACCACGGACGAAGGAAACGACCGCGCCTGCTCCAACGACTGCGGAACAGGGCGCGAGATCTGTCGGAGCGGGACCTACGTCGAGTGCACAGCACCAAGCGCATCGATCGAAACGTGTGATGGCAATGACCAGGACTGCGACGGACGCATCGACGAAATGCTCACGCGCGCATGTTCAACGGCCTGCGGCGCTGGCACCGAGACGTGCAACGCTGGGTCATTCGTAGGCTGCACCGCCGCCACGCCCACAGTGGAGACCTGCAACGCCTCCGACGACGACTGCGACGGACGCACCGACGAGAACCTCTCGCGAATGTGCAGCTCGACATGTGGCAACGGCACCGAGGTGTGCATCAGCGGCTCATTCGTCGGCTGTACGGCGCCCACACCGAGCCTTGAGGCCTGCAACAACATTGACGATGACTGCGATGGAAGTGTCGACGAGGAGCTTACACGCACCTGTTCAACGGCCTGCGGCATCGGCAGCGAAACCTGCATGGTCGGCGCGTGGGGCGGATGCGACGCGCCCACCCCAGGCGTTGAGATCTGCAACAACATCGATGACGACTGCGATGGCGTCATCGACGATGGCAACCCCGGTGGTGGTGCGACCTGCGTGCCCAATGACATGGGCGGCTTCGACGTTGTCGACCCGGCGACGCCCGACGACCGCTGTGTTCCTGGAAACGTGGTCTGCGTCAGCGGCGAGCTAACATGCCGAGGCGCGACGAGCCCATCCCCTGAAATCTGCAACTGCGAAGACGATGACTGCGACGGCCTCGTGGACGAAGAAGGCGATGGCCTCTGCCCCGGCGAAGGCGCCTGCGTCGAATGTTCATGTCTGACGCCCTGCACGTCCTTCGAATTCCCTTGTCCTCCCGGTCGAGAATGCGACACCAGCTTGGCCCGCCCCGACGATGGGATTCCTGGCTACTGCGTTTCGGGTATGTGTGTTGGTGTGGAATGCGACGAGACCGAGCTTTGCGACCCGACAAACGGGATGTGCCGAGACTTGTGCGAGAACGTCAACTGCGGCGAGGGTGATGCCTGCGTCCGCGGCGGCTGCGTCGAGGACAACTGCTACGGCCGTGGCTGCGACGCCGGCGAGCGCTGTGCCGAAGGTGCCTGCGAAGCAGACCCATGCCTGAATGTGAGCTGCGAAGGCGACTCCTACTGCCGTGAAGGCAGCTGCGTGGACGTCTGCCGAACGGTCTGCTCCGACGGTGAAGTCTGCGACGGAAACACCTGTGTGGCTGCGCCCTGCGGCGGCTGTGCGTCGTCCGAGAGCTGCACCGGCGGTAGCTGCGTCGTAAACGACTGCGGTATGAGCTGTGGTCGCGAGCGCGTTTGCCAGGGCACCGAATGCATCGACGATGCTTGCGCTCAAGTGCGCTGTCCGGGCGACACTGTGTGCACCGGCGACGGTCAGTGCACCGACCCAGCGGCGGCTCCGCCTGTCGAACCTGAGCTGGGTCTCGCGTCCGGCGGCGGCGGATGTGCCTGCGATGCCGCAGGCGGCGGCCGTGATGAAGCTCCCTTGGGCCTCGTCCTTCTCCTGGGGCTCTTCGCCCTTGCCCTTCGCCGTCGCTCCCTTGACCTGAGAGTGCTGCTCCCACTTGGTTGTGCCCTCTTCACCTATGGCTGTGACGTTGAGCCGTACTGCATTGAAAACTGTGGCGGCGAAGATGCCGGCGTCATCGACGTTGGCCGACCCGACGTGCGGGCTGAAGACGGCTGCGTGGCCACAGGCGAAGAGCTCTGCGACGAGATCGACAACGACTGCGACGGCCTCTTCGATGAAGAGTTCGACCTAAACGACGACCCCCGCAACTGCGGCATGTGCGAACGAGAATGCGTCATCCCTGGTGCGTTTCCAGGCTGCGGGGATGGCGAGTGCAACGTCGAACGCTGCGAACTTGGTTTTCATGACCTCGACGGAAACGAAACCAACGGGTGTGAATACGCATGCATCGAGACTGGCGACGAGCTCTGCGACACCCGTGACAACGACTGTGATGGGAACACCGATGAGGGCTTCGACGTCACCACGGACATCGGCAACTGCGGGCTCTGCGGCAATGTGTGTTCGTTCAACAACGCTTCTACGAGTTGCGGCGACTCGGTGTGCGAGATCGGCGTCTGCAATCCAGGCTTTGTCGACGTGAACATGGACCCCGCCGACGGCTGCGAGCTCGCGTGCACCGTGACCGGCGCCGAGACCTGCAACGGCGCCGACGACGACTGCGATTCGCGCATCGACGAGGGCTTTGACCTCAGCAGCGACGCCAGCCACTGCGGCCGCTGCGGCAACGCCTGCACGTTCATCAACGCGACTGGCTCCTGTGGAGCCAGCGTTTGCTCCATCGGCACCTGCGCTGCCGGCTTCGTTGACGTTGACGGAAACGCCTCCACGGGCTGCGAATACGCTTGTACGCCTTCCGGCGGAATCGACTCGTGCAACGGCGCTGACGACGACTGCGACGGCCGAATCGACGAAGCCGACCCAAGCGTTGGCACAGCGTGTGGACCCTCCACAGGCGAGTGCTCCCCCGGAATCCAGACCTGCCAGCGCGGCAGCTTGGTCTGCGTCGGCGGACGTGGCTCTACCCCAGAGACCTGCGATGGCCTCGACGAAGACTGCGACGGACGCTTCGATGAAAACACCGCTGCGTCACCCTTGCCTGGAGTCGGCGTCCGATGTGGCGAGACCAATGTCGGCGCGTGTGCGTACGGCAGTGTCGTTTGCGCCAGCGGCGCACTTAGCTGCGGTGGCGGCTACGTAGAGCGCACCCCAGAGCTCTGCAACGGTATCGACGACAACTGCAACAGCGACATCGACGACGGCCCCGCCCCCCCCTCGGTCACGCCCGTTTCCTGTGTCCAGACGCGCGGCGTTTGCGCAGGCCGCGCGCCGGTCTGCAATGGCGCCTCGGGCTGGCGCTGTACTTTCCCAGACACCTATCAGAACACCGAGACCCTCTGCGATGGACTCGACAATGATTGCGACGGGACTAGGGACGAAGGCTGCCTCGAGGTACAGCCAAGCAGCGCAATACGGATCGACACAGGCGATGGAGCCGGCGCGGCAAACTCCGTACAGCCCTTTCTCACTTCCAGCGGGTCGAACCTCTACGCCGCTTGGATGGATCTCCGCGGCGGCGGCCGAGCGAGGACCTACTTCTCGCGCTCCACAAACGGCGGCGGCACTTTCAGCAGCCCCTTCCGCCTCGACATCAACGGCGGCGCGGCCATCGGACCACGCGTGGTGGTCAGCGGCGCGAACGTGAACACACTCTGGTCGGATTTCCGTGGTGGCACGGCGTACCGCGAGATCATGCATCGTCGGTCCATCGACAGCGGTGGCTCGTTTCAGTCAACGACGCGTATCAACCCGGCCATGAACACCGACAGCTTCAACGTTCAGCTCGCCGTCAGTGGCTCGAACGTCTACGCCGTCTACGAGTCGTTCACGACGCCGAGCTCGCGACGTATCTTCTTGCTTCGCTCGACGAACAACGGCAGCTCCTTCGGCGCTCCGGTCCAGCTCGACCACGGCTCCGGCGCGAACTTCGTGGCGGCGACACCACAGATCGCCGCCGCCGGCAGCGACGTTCACGTCGTTTGGCGAGACAACCGTGCAGGTGCCCTCAACGTTTACCACGTGCGAAGCACCGACTCCGGCGCCTCGTTCTCTGCGACGGATCGGCGCCTCGACATTGGCACCGGCGCGAGCTTCGCCCCCGTCGTCGCCGCCGAGGGCGGGAACGTCTACATCACATGGGTCGACGACCGCAGCGGCACCTCCTTCGACATCAACTTCTCCCGCAGCACGAACCGCGGCGGGTCCTTCACAACGGCGACGAGCATCGACGACGACCCCTTGCCTCATGACTCGTCGCAACCGACGATCACCGCACCCGACGGTGGCCTCGTCATCATCAGCTGGGTCGACTATCGCTTCGGATTCGCCGACATCATCGCACGCCGCAGCAGCTCCGCCGGAGCGACGTTCGACTCCGCTCAGCGACTCGACACGGGCACTTCCCCCGGCACCTCAGGCAGCTTCGATGTGAGCCTCGACGGAAGCGGAAGCATCATCGGCGCCGCCTGGGTCGACGACCGCTCTGGCAATCTCGACATTCGGGCCAACTTCTCCCTGGATGGCGGCGCGACTTGGCAGCCTCAGGATTACCGGATGGACAGCGGCACGGGCGACAGCACGGCGCCCTTCGTCACCGTCTCCGGCACTAGCGTGCACACAATCTGGTCTGACGTTCGCACTGCGACGCCAAACGCCGACATCTACTACCGCCGCCTGAGCCCCTAGTACCCGGACCTCGAATATGAGCGATCTCTTTTCCACACACCCAGTCTACGCCAGCACTCTTGTAGCGATACTGGGCGCGGCTGCACTCAGCTTTCCCGTCCTCTTTTTCGTCATCGCCCCCTACGGCCGACACCACCGAGCGGGTTTTGGCCCGACGCTGAAAGCCAAGTGGGGCTGGGTCTTGATGGAGGCGCCCTCCCCTCTCAGCTTTCTCGTCGTCTTCGCGACGACGGGCACGCGCAGTACCGCTGCGTTCGTGCTCTGCGGAATGTGGCTCACCCACTACCTATACCGCTCGTTCGTCTTTCCCTTTCGAATGCGCGGCGGGGACAAACCCAAACCGTGGCTCACCGTCTTACTCGCGATCCTCTTCAACGGCGCCAATGGCTCCATCAACGCCTTCGCCATCACAAACCTCGCTCCGCACTTGGAGGGGAGCACGCACGTTCTAAGCCCCTTCTTCTTCGTTGGAGCCGTGCTCTTCTTCTTCGGATTCGCACTCAATCTCCACAGCGACGGAATCTTGCGCTCACTCCGCAAGCCCGGTGAGACAGGATACAAGATCCCCTATGGTGGCGGATTTCGCTTCGTGACGAGCCCGAACTACCTGGGCGAGATCGTTGAATGGTGCGGCTTCGCCCTCTGCGCGTGGACCGGCGCAGCAGCAGCCTTCGCTCTCTTTACGGCGGCCAATCTTGTTCCTCGCGCGGTGTCTCATCATCGCTGGTACCGCGAAAAGTTCGAGAACTACCCGAATGGCCGTCGAGCCATTCTTCCGGGTCTCCTCTGATTCGTAGAACGCCTCTACAGAGTCCCTTCACGCGGCCGTTTTAGTGGGCTTATGAGATACGAACTTGGAGTCCTCCAACTCTTGGTGGCCAGCGGCGGGAAGCGTAACACCACCCGAGTCAAGGTCGTCGAGCGAGCCCTGGGTGCACGGCCCGGCTCCCTCGACCCAGCCCTTCGCCTTCTCCAAGGTCGCGGTCTCGTAAACCCCGATGGGCAGCCAACGAACGCCGGGGTATCCCGTGCAAAAGGACTGAGCCGTCAGATCCACGACGCGATGGCGACGGTCCACCTTCCGACTCGCCTGCCTTCACCGAGGCGCGTGTTTCAGAACAACGACCGCGATAGCAGGAACGACTTCGACTTGGACACCGTCGAAGAGGACACCGTCGATAAGGACATCGTCGACAAGGACATCGTCAATGATCTCGACCGGCGAGGTGCGTAGCGACGATGTCTACGAGATGATGGGAAGGCTCGTCTTCTTGGGCTTGTCGACGTTCTCAAGCTTGAGAACACCGCGGGGGCAGACATGGGCGCACATTCCGCAGCCCACACAAGACGCTCGAGTAAAGCTCTCGTTCTTCTGCGCATAGTCCCGGACATCGATGCCCATCTCGCAGTAGGTTGTGCAGTTACCGCAGCTGATGCACATGTCTTTTTTGACGCTGATTTGAAAGCGCCCAAGCTTCTGCATCAGACCCAACATCGCAGCCATGGGGCAGAAGTTACGGCACCAAATGCGTGGGCCAAATACGGGATATACAGCCGTGCCGATGACGCCAGACAGGATCGAACCGATGATGAGCCCGTAGAGCGCTTTGACGCTGTACCACTCGCCACCGGAAATATAGGGACGAAGCCCGCTTTCTACGTAGTGGTCGACGACGATCAAAAGCGTGGAAACGATCGCGAGAACCATCACCGTGTGAACGGCGACCTTCTCGAACTTCCAGGACGCCTTCGACGACGAGGTCAGATGGCGCCACGGATCGCCAAAGGTGTTGGCGAGACCTCCACAACCGCAAACCCAGCTGCAGTACCAGCGCTTGCCGTAACGGTACGCCATGATCGGAGCCAGCACGAGAGCGCCTGCAATGCTCCACACGGCAATGGCGGTGGTCTTGCTCTCAAGGGTCCCCGGCTGCAGGTCATACCAAGCGAGAGGCCAGAGGTACGAGACATACGCCTCGTACTGGCTGAACTCGGCCGGGTTCGACGTGAAGAAGTAGGGCATCACCACAGGGAGCGTGAACGCCAAGAGCACCTGAACGAGGAGGTTCACGGTGATGCGCTTGCGGTTGTAGGCGCTGTTGCCGTGGCGGCGTAGATAGTAGACCGCGCCGGCGCTCATTGCGACGGTGTAGACCGCGCCGTAGAGAAACCACTTACTGCGCAGCCCAAGAGCCTCGGCGACGGGGTTGAGTTCGTCGGTAAAGTAGAGAGTGACGTAGAACGCCATCAGCAGAACGCCGAGTCCAATCGCTGGAATATTTCGCGTTCGCCACCCCTCGCGGAAGGTAGAGAGGAGTCCGTTTTGGCCTTGTTGATCCATCGTTCGTCCTTCAGGCGGCTGGCGCGCTTACAGGTCCAAGAGAAGTGGTGCGCGCGGCCTTCGGAATGCGAAGGGGGGGAACAAACTCGGTGTCGAAACTCGCCGCCGCCAAATGGTCGAGGACGTACTTGAGGGAACGCTTTTCTTCGATAAAGCGTACGAGGATTTCGTGGTCCCAGCGGCGCCCAAGAAGATTGAACCCTATGACATGAGGCTCGTCGTCCTCGGCACTCGACAATACGATGCGCGTTGTGCTGCGCACTTTGCCGCTCTCCTCGTAGAACCAGTCTTGTTCATTCGGCTGCTTCATGCCGACAAGCCCTGCCGTTGTGTATTCGATATCGAAGAGTTTGGCGCTGTTGTACCAAGTGCCGCGCACGTAGGTAGCGGATCCCCCGAGCATCGACTCCGCAGCAACACGTCCCTGGTCACGTCCCGTGTACCAAAGCTGTTCCGGCCCCTGTCGTCCATCGAACCAGCGAACCGACGCACAGTCGCCAGCGGCATAGACGCCTTTCATGCTGGTCTGCTGGGACTCATCCACCACGATACCGCCGCGCCGGTCACGCTCGATATCACTGCCCTCGAGCCACTGCGTATTGGGAACCACACCGATCGCGACGATCACGAGGTCTTGCTCGTATTCGCCCTTATCCGTGGTCACACCTGTGACTTTGCCAGCGCCTTCGATGGTCTTCACATCCTCGGCGAGGCGCATGTCGACGCCACCCTCGCGCATGCGCTCCGCGATCCACGTCGACTCTCGCTGGTCGATGGCCATCGGCCAAAACCAGTCTTCTCGGATGAAGAAGCGCGCGTGAAGCCCCGCGGCGTGGAAGACCTCGACGGCCTCTATACCGACGAGGCCGCCACCGATGACGCACGGGTTTTTGGGCGGGCCGCCTCGTTCACTCCGCAGCGACTTGCGACGCGAGTAGGGCGAATCGCCCTCGCCGAGGTGATGGTCGGCGCGAGGCGGCCCACCATTGCGACTTGGACCGCCGTGGAGTTCGTCTTCAAGCCATTCAAGATCCTGCATCGTCACAAAATGGCCAACACCGGGCAGGTCACTCCCGGGCCACGGACCGCCGCGCGGCGCAGAGCCACAGGCAATCAGCAAGCGATCGAAGGGCAGAGCTCTACCGCTTCGCAAACGAACCCGCCCTTCCTCGACACCGACGGCCCGGTCACGCACTCGAACAAAGTTGTGCTCCTCGTAGAAATCACGCGGATAGGGCTCGATACAGCGATGGCTCAACTGCCCAGCCGCCACCCACATCAGCGCTGTGCGCGAGAAAAAGTGGTCCGACTCTTCGCTGACGATGGTGATCTTAGCGGTGGTGTCTTTAGCGCGTACACCACGCGCCGCTTCGATACCGGCCACACCATTTCCAATGATCACCACGTCCATGCCGCCCCTATACCACTGGAAAGTCAAAGTTACGTAAGATCTGGATCCCTCGTTCTAGGGTCAAAGTAGCCACCCGAGGAAATGATAAGAGAGAACGCAAAAAGTGCCGTGCTGCATTGCGCCTCTCCTCGCTCAGCCTGCTAGGCTCGCCGCGATGCGGAAGTTGTGGCACATGCCAGCGCGGTTCCTCCTCGTCTTCACGACGATGGTGCCTATCTACTTTTCGTACCTCTGGCTCTACGTGCGCGGCCGGCATTTCGGCTCACCTCCCAGCGACGAGAGCTTTCGAAGGGCACACGTAAAGAACGCCGCTCGCTTCTACCGCACCGCCGTACGGATGCGCGGCGGCTTGATCAAGGTCGGTCAAATCATCTCGACGCGCGTCGACATTGTTCCCGACGAGTGGCTGAAGGCCATGGCCCCGCTTCAAGACAAGGTCACGCCGACTCCTTGGCGCCGTATTCGCCCTCACCTGGAGCGTGAACTGGGAGGCGATCCTGACACGATCTTCGAGACCGTAACCCACGAAGCCGTCGCCGCCGCGAGCTTCGGCCAAGTGCATCGTGCGCGCCTCAAGGATGGACGCGATGTCGCTGTCAAGGTTCGCTACCCCGACGTTGAGATGAAACTCCAGTGCGACCTCGCCGCCATGCGGATCGCGGTCCCCCTCTTCAATCGCTTCGTCCCCAAGGTGCCGCTCAAGAACATCTACAATGAGATCAGTCAGGCCTTGAGCACTGAACTCGACTACGAGCAAGAAGCCCGCTTCACAGAAATCATCGAAGAGAATATGCGACCCGTGGCGAGCGTCGTCGTCCCTCATGTCATTCGCGAGCACACCTCGAACGGAGTCATCTGCACCGAGTTCTTCGAAGGAATGAAGATCACGGATCGCGAAGCCATCGATGCCGCAGGCCTCGATGTGCACGACATCGTTCAAAAGGTCATGCGAGCCTACGCGACCATGTTCTTCATCGACGGTGTGTTTCAGTCAGACCCACACCCCGGCAACCTCCTGGTCCGCAAAGGTGAAGACGGAACGGCGGAGGTGTGTGTCCTCGACTTTGGCCAATCAAAGATTCTGCCAAAGGACTTTCACTCGAAGCTCGTGCGCTCTGCCTTCGCGTTCATGGTCCGTGACGTCGATGGCTTCTCGAACACCGTCGTCGAGCTTGGCATCCTGAGTGAACGCGACGTCGAGCTCGCGAGGCCGCTCTTGCGAGAGTTCTTTGAGGAGCTGTTCGAGCTCACGCCGGAAGAGCTGAAGGAACTCGACGTCAGCGGCCTCAAAGCGCAGGTCTTGGTGTTCCTCGACAAAATGGAAGGCGTGGTCATTCCCCAAGACATCGTCCTCTATGGCAGGGCGTTCTCACTGCTCGCTGGAGTCGTCACCCAGCTCGCGCCCAACATCAACGGCTTCGTCCTTGCTGGGCCGATCATCATGCAAGCGCTGGCACAAGGCACGAAGGCACCCGCTGCGAGCGACGTCAGCGCTCCCGTCGCGCATATTTGAGCCGCTCGGAGTTTCGGACACGCGCGAGAACGACAGAACGGGACGCGGCCTAGCTATCTCAAGACGAGTGTCATATGACCGAGCCATGCGCTTCTTGTTGTTGTTCGTTTTCTTGGTGGCTTGTCGATGCGAACCGACGCCCGGTCGCGTAGCGACTCAAACCGAAGCCCAGGGCGACGAAGTGGTGAACGGAAACCCCCAACTGCCAGGTATTGAATTGGTCGACGACGAACTCATGACGCGACTTCGCGCAGCACTGGCAGCGAAGGCAGACGGCTACGAAGCACGCACGCGCCACATGGACGGCGACACTCCTCGCTTCATCAATCGTCTTATCGAAGAGACGAGCCCCTACCTTCTGCAGCACGCACACAACCCTGTAAACTGGGCGCCTTGGGGAGAAGAGGCTTTTGAGCGAGCTCGCCGTGAAGGTAAAGCCGTGCTTTTGAGCATAGGCTATTCGACCTGTCATTGGTGCCACGTGATGGAGGAAGAGTCCTTCGAAGACGAGGAGATAGCCGCGTACATCAACGCCCACTACGTCCCCATCAAGGTCGACCGGGAAGAGCGCCCCGACATCGACGAGATCTACATGAGCGCGGTGCAAATGCTCACCGGACGTGGCGGCTGGCCCATGACGGTTGTGCTCACGCCCGACGGTGACCCCTTCTTTGCAGGCACCTACTTCCCGCCACGGGCAGGCGTTCGCGGTTCACGGCGTGGCTTCATGGAGATCCTCGCGGAGCTCGTGGAGCGCTACGAGAACTCCGCGTCGGATGTCGTCGCCGAAGCTCAGCAGCTCAGCCAACGTATTCAGGCTCAAGCCGCCCCGCAGCCTGCAGGGGAAGTCCCCTCCCCGACCATTGTCGCCAATGCTGCGAGCCGTATCGCGTCGAGCTTCGACGCACGCCTCGGCGGCTTTGGTCGCGCGCCCAAGTTCCCTCAGCCCAGCCGCATCGGTCTCCTGCTTCGCGTCAGCCGCCGCACTGGCAACGCGCAGATGCAGCAGATGGTCGCAACGACGCTGACGGCCATGGCGGCGGGCGGCATGTACGACCAAGCGGGTGGCGGCTTCCATCGCTACTCCACGGACGCTCGCTGGCTCGTTCCCCACTTTGAAAAGATGCTCTACGACAACGGGCAGCTCGTCGTCAGCTACCTCGAAGGCTACCAGGCCACGGGGGACGAGGACTTTATCCGCATCGCCCGCGAGACCCTCGACTATGTCGCGCGAGAGATGACGAACGACGACGGCGTCTTTTATTCGGCCACCGACGCCGACAGCATGACGCCGGCGGGGCACCGCGAAGAGGGGTATTACTTCACGTGGAGCATTCCTGAGATCGATGCGCTCTTCCGCGGTCGTGATGAACTCCGCGCAGACCTCGGCGCCTACCACCCGCTTACGGCGCGCGGAAACTTTGAAGGGCGCAACATTCTCGAAGTTCCACGAGCCCTCGCTGTCGTCGCCGCCGAGCGAGGAAAAACCCCGGAAGCACTTCGCGCTTCTCTCAACGAAGCGC
>JBLHKB010000122.1:0-14069 GCA_047619315.1 Polyangiales bacterium | reverse complement strand
GTCCTCGCCATCTTCACCGACACCTCCGTGCTCCTCGCCGCGGTAGCGCCGGTCATGCTCTTCCTCGCCTTCACCCTCGAACGCGCCGACGAGAGCGGCCTGAACGACTACCCTCTTTTCTTGGCGATCAACGTCCTCGCCATCGCCGCCTGCGGCTCACTCGCACTGTACAGGCGGACTCGCGCGATCGCCGCGCGACACAAACTAAGCG
Organism: Polyangiales bacterium; assembly: GCA_047619315.1. GTDB lineage: Bacteria > Myxococcota_A > Polyangia > Polyangiales > Houyiibacteriaceae > JBCCRV01. The sequence goes on along the minus strand of JBLHKB010000122.1, from coordinate 13,858 downwards.
CTCAGCGAGCCAGCACCATCACCGCGGCGTGGATGCTCTTGTCGCTGCTGGTGGGCAGCCAATGGAGCTGGTACCTCCGCCCGTTCTGCGGCGTCGCGACGGTAAACGCGCCCTTCATGCTCGGCGCCGAGCCCGACTTCCGCGGCGCGACCAACTTCTACCAAGCCGTCTACCAAATCTTCGCCGCCCCCCGAGCCAGCTCTCTTGAAGTAAAGTCCCCGTGAAGTCGGTCCTGAGGCGACGCCTGCGAACTCGCTACTGGCTTCACCTCCTATCGCCCCGGTGAGGAAGATTCGCCGACGCAAAGGCGTATAGACACCATGAAAGGCAGTTGTACATGGGACTATTTGACAAGATGAAGAGCTTCGCCGGCGGCCACGGCGTAACCGTGACCCTCCTCGAGCTGGACGGTGGCTCCCCGGATGCGCATACGATGGACTTGGATGCGACGTCCCTTCGGGGCGTGTTTCGTGTTCAAGCGACGAAAGCGGACGCCGTCGTCCTGCTGCACAAGGTCGCGCTCACGGTTCGCTTCACAGGGCGCCACGCACAGCTCGATGCGTTCGAAGACAACACGACCTACACAGTGACGCCCGATGGGGCACGTGACGTCCCATTTTCCTTCGCCAACATTGACGTCGGGCAAGCCATGAAGAGCCTGGGTCTCGGCGAGCACGCGCTTGTCATCGACAAGCGGGCCATCCTCGAGGTGAGTGTGTTCGTTGACGTCAAAGGCTCGCCTGTGGACCCACGCATCACCCACTCGGTTCAAGTCATCGACCAGGAAGACGTGGCCGCGGCCGCCGCGAAGGCCGCCGCCGCTCCGGACGGGTCTGTGAATTGGAAACAACGAATCGACGCGATGGTGAAGGCCATCGAAGCCGACGAAAGCACCGACGTGCGGTTGGCGGAGGTTGGAGCGCCAGCGACGGATGCCGAAATCAAGGAGGTGCACGACGCTATCGGGTTTGAACTCGATCCGAAGTTTCTGGGCTTCTTCCGCGCGACAAACGGACTCCGGCTGATCTGGGTCACCTCGCACTTTGACAAGTTCGACGACCCCATCGAGCACTACCACGCGCAAACAGAGCTTCAGAGTGCCGGGCGCATCAACGTCCCTTCTTTGCGCGAACTCTTCATCGATGGGCCCGGCTATCTCTTCGGGCCGGACACGTGCGGACCCAAGCAGTACACCGACAAATGTCTTGGCGGGTGGGACCAGCACGCGTTGCGCACAGCGTTGCGAAACATCGACGACTTTGCACAGCAACCAGGTGATTCATCCTTCTACTTGCCCGGGCTGGTGGTCTCAGCGCGTTATCCCGATCCGCCGGTGATCATGACCGATGACTACGCCGCTGCGCTGAGTGATGGCCACCCGATGCTGGCGAGCGACTACCTCGCATTCGTCATCGCCACGATGGGCCGGCCGCATTCACGTATGGACCGCCTCAAGTCGCGCGGCTTCGGAGGTAATCACGACTTGTTCGTCCCGCCTTCAGGATGGCTCGAGGGAGCACCCTCACCTGTTGAAGTCCTCTCCGTCGTTCACGACGCGGTCTCCCTCGAGGAAAACACAGCGATCAACGCCGCGTTGGAGCAACTCGCGACCTGCGAAGGACAGCCGGTGAGCGAGAGCCCATACGCGTCGTACAACCAGCCACCGCCAAGAGGGCCCCAAGTCGTCTCGAACGATCCCAACGCGGGCATGCGCACCGCCGCCCCCGAAGCAGACTGGTCCCACTACCTCGAAGGTTTCGAAGGCAACCTCACCCTCCCCCTCTACGACGAGACGCACTACACCATCAAAGAGCCCGCCACGAACCTCGAAGAGCTGAAGAAGCTCATCGGTCAGCCGGTCAAATCGAGCAACAAGTACATGGTCAGCGTGGGTTGTCTCATCTCCATCGACGCCGATGGCGTAGGCACTCTCTTCACCGCAAGTGATGGCGCCTGCGGGACTTCGTCGTTCGCACTCGACGACAGCGAGGTCGGCCGAGCCTGGCACCTGGAGTAGCGCATCAAGCGTCACCTCGGTGTCGTTGCTTGTTGGATGCGGGGAGAACGACGCGCAACTCATACGAATCGAGGTCGATGGCGCCGGCGTGAAAATCCAGTCTCAATCCGCCGAGTGCAGCCTGGCTGCTCGCCACGAGCTCGCTTCCACCTATGTGCAGCGAACCCACGTCACTGGCCAGTTCGATGGTGAAACAGTCGCCCGCATCCAGCGAGCCCTTGAACAAACGCGGAGGGCGCGGTCTGCCGCAGATGAGCCGGCACTGCCCGCGAATACTCCCTCGGCGGCGGTGCGTTCTACCTCGCGTGCGTCGGCCCTCCAGCGCACTCTGCTGGCTCATGTGGAGGCCGGGGGCGAAACCAACCCGATATCCCGAGGCGCTCTTGAGCGGATCGAGAGTGCCTGCAACTTCGTTCACGGAGAGCGCGGGGAAAACCTGATCTCCAACGCGTTGGAACATGTCGGCCTTTCACGCGGGAGACGCGAGTATGGACTTCGTCGACTGCTCAATGGCCGAGGAACACCGAACCTATTCTTGAGTGCGAGACGCCTACGTGAGTCCGGCCGCGTCGAGCGTTTTACGCGGAATCTAAACGCCACCATGTCCGATGGGTTTAGTGACGTGGCGTTGGTCATGTCGCTGCTGCAGCGCGAAGGCGGCTGGGTCCGTGGGGTTGGAGGTGGCGCTTCCTATGAACCGACGCACTATCACTCATTCGACGACGGGGGGATGGACGAACTCTGGCGCATTCGAAACGCTGTGGATTCGAACGGACAGCGGTACTTCCCGGAGGCCGTCGTCCGCCGCTGGTCACGCGATGAATTTCCGAACCCAGAAACCCACGAAACATCCGTCGCCGCGCGAATACCGAGGCGCCAAGAGGGCGGCTACCTCGCTGCGATGACCGGCTATATCCACTGGGCGCGCGACGCAAAAATCCTTGAGCCAATGGCTGAAGTGCTCGGCGAAGCGCAGGCCGAGCTGACCTGGAACGACGCGGACATGAGCGTGCAGCGGACGTGGGAGGCGTTTGCCTTCGCGCGACCTGGCCGTGCGCGCCGCGCAGCCCTGGAGGTTGCCCATAGCCCGGAGCTCGAGCTAAGCGATCTTTTGTCCGAGGGTGACTTTCGTGACCGAATGAACCTCGATGGGGCACTATCACGTGCCATGCATAGCGCCGCTGAAGCCCACGCCATCGACGAGATGACATCCCGATGAGGCTGTACCTACTCGCGTGCTTTTCCTTCGTCGCATGCTCGGAGACGGCGCCCTCCACAGACCGCGAAGAGCAAGTCTCGATCCCTCCAGGCGAGAGTCAAGAGCCGCGCCCTAGCGAAACCGAAAGCGAATCCGAATCCGAATCCGAAGCGCCGTACATCACTACGTTGACCCCACAACTCCAGCTCATCTACGAAACCCAATCCGCCCGACGCTGCCCGGTTCGAGACGCTGCGTTCTTTCCGCAGAGTGACAAAGTCGTCGTCGTCGGCCAGCAGGGAGTCACCTTCGTCGCAGACGGACAACGAACAGACCACACGCTACCAGAGCCGCTCTACGCGCTGGACCGCGATGGCCCTGACCTCGTGGCCTTTGGCCGCTACGGCATGATCGTCCGAGTCCGGCATGAGGGCGACGCCCCCGCAACCGTGACCATCGAGGGCGAACACCTAAGCCTCCCACGCCCCTTTCTCTATACCTTGCAGCGACAAGGCAATGTCCTGCGCGCCATCTCACCAGGCATCGTTCTGCGCTCGTCGGAAGGTGAATGGACCACAGAAGCCCAAGGCTACGCGGACGTCCTCGACATCGTGGGACAGCCACTCTTAGACGAAATGCTCGACGCGAGACACTACGGCCGCGTCTACGATTCAGCTTCCGACGCGATGGCGGAGTTCTCGGAGGACGGCGCCACCGTCACGTTTCGCGGCTTTGGACCGGAGCGCACATTGACGCTGCCGGACTCGCTCGCCGGCGTACCCACAACCAAGGGCGGCGCGTTCTCAGGGGGTCACTTTGCCGCCTGGAGCGGACGGCTCGTAGGAAGACTGGTCGATGACGCATGGCAACTCTTCGAGATGCCCGCAGACGTAGAGTCCGTCGTGTCGACTCCGGGAAAGCCGCTTCTCGTCCACAGCTGCCAACACGTGTGGCTCGTGACGCCACAAGCGTCTGCAGCAGAGGAATACTAAACCGCACCACAGCCCATGTTCCTCCCGCAAGAGCTAGTGCTAGTCTTGCGTCTATTGCAGCGTGTCACGAGTAGGCATCGCCGCTTCGACGAGCCCCAGGATATCTTTGCTGGAGCGTCTGCACTCCGAGGCGAGGGCACGCCAAAGGTACGTGTGCGCGACCTTGATGCCCTCCGCCTTCGCGAGCCGTTCGGCGCCGTTCAATATTGAGCGGACCTCGGCGGAAAGACACGACCTCTCAGCCCCTTTCGGATAGTCCGCAAGTCGTGTCCGGATGTCGTCCCACACCGTGGGTTGTTCTTCGTTGTCTTCGCCACCGAGTGCGAACAAAAGATGGACCGCCGTCACCTTTTCATGACGAAGGTCGTTGGCGACTCTTTGAGAGCGCACGACGGCTTGCTTCGCCTCGCGGGAATATTCGCGGAGACTTCGGATTGTACGGATTGAACGGTCTCGGTCGATCGTCGACGTCTTCTCGACGATCTCGCGGAGCACCGGCGCGCTAAGACTCACCGCGCGAAACACTTCCTTCACGGGACCCTCATCTTGAGCGCACGCCAGAAGTAAGTGCTTCACCCCAACGGGCTCACCGCCTTTGCGCGCGGATTCGCCCTCCGCGCGGCCCAATAGCTCCAGCATGTCTCGCGAAAGAAATGCCTTCCCCTGGCTCGATGGCTGAACCTTCCGCAGGAGAAGCTCCGTTTCCACAGTGATGTCCATCGGGTCCACGCCGCCTCCGGTGAGAGCTTCCTTCACGCTTTGGCTGTTTTCCACTAACTCAAATAGAAGGTGTAGCGGTTCCACATTCGGATGGAGTCGTCCATCCGCCAACATTTGAGCGGCGGAGATGGCTCGCTTGGCGTCTTTTGCATAGCTCTCGAGTCGGAGGACCATGGGCAATGACTTGCGAGGCGGCGAAGCGGTGGGCGACTTGCGAGGCGGCGAAGCGGTGGGCGACTCCCGAAGGATGCGACGGCAAATATCGAGTCCGATGAGGGCGACTCCCGCACCCAATAGGCCGCCCAAGGCCGACTTCCACATGGGACCGCCGTCCATCCAATTCGAGACCGCTTCAACGACCATCGCGGTCCCGATGACGCCCCACACCACGCCCCACACGACGTCGCTGATCCTGCGTATCGTGATCACATCGGACCGTTTAGCACGCACCCTCGTCGTCGACACTCCCGATGGATGCGCGAACAGCCCAGGGGGCACGGCGCGAGTCGAACACACGCCCAGCATGCTTCACGCGCACTTAGAGGGACACGTGCAGTTGCCCATCGGCACAGAGTCTTCGGTCGTATCCGTTCCGCGACCCTTGCAAGAGAAGCCCACTAATCGGACTCTGGCCCGAAGATCCGCGATCAGACGCCAGCCCAGGACGGGCTCGACGAGCGAATCGAAACGCTCCAACTCCGGCACCACTACGCTTGCCTGATTGGCGAACGTACGGAAGAGAACATGCACGGGCCAATCTTCGCTTCGCGACCAGATGGGTGCGGGTTGCCGAAATCGAAGCCGTATCCACTCGACGGTTGCTGGCCATGCGGAATCCGTTTCCTTTGGGAACATCAGAGTCCTGCGAAACGCCGGCCAAAAACAGAAGACCGGAGAACGTTCTCGAAGGACTGTCACTTCTGGAAGTGACAGTTGTGGAGGTGAGACGATAGCTGTCTCGGACGCGGCGTCCATGAGATCGTCGATTGGCAGATCACTGGCAGAACAGCGAAACCACATGCTGGCGCCATGCGCGACATTCGAAAAGGAAACTGCCCTCTGTGCGACCATCACGAAGTGCGGATAAGACATCCCAACGACCAATTCTGTCAGTTCTCCTCTTTGGACGGCCACGCGCCTCGCCTTCGAACCCTCCCCCGACCTGACCTGCACCAGGCGCTGGCGCGCTCGGGCACCGAGTACACCTCCGATGCGCTAGAGACCCAGCGCGCATTCGGCATTTCGCCATACGCCGTATGAGAGCCAAGGCCTCAGGCTCAAGCGGAGGTGACGAGGGCTTCAAACCACATTGCACGCGGAGTCAGGCGCCCACTCGTTACAGAGTCACGAAGATAACAGAGTCACGACGACTCCCATTTTTCCGGTGTACGCGTCGTTGCCGCACAGAAACACCCGCCGAACACAACGCGTGATCGTCCTCGTGACTCTGACCCAGCGAGCGAGTGAGCAGGTGGACACAGAAGCAACATCATGGAGAACTCTCGCGCATTGGGGTCGACCGGCTCGAGAGCCGCGTTTGACCGGTCTCGCCGCCATTGGTACTTCGAGTTGTGCACACCCTCGCTTTTATCGCCGCTGCGCTGTCTTTGATTCCAGTAGCCCTGCTTTCGCCTTCGAGCTGTACAGGTCGTTTGATCCGGACCGACGGGGACGAAATAGAGCTCATCGACGGAGGTGTCGACGCGGGTCCAGGCTTCGACGCTGGGCCAGGCTTCGACGCCGGGCCTTCCCTGGACGCGGGCGCTTGTACTCCGAGCTGCGGCGCCGCGGTGTGCGGCGACGATGGCTGCGGCGGAAGCTGTGGCAGCTGCGGCGGAAGCCAGTCCTGCACCGCCGGTGCATGCACGCCAAATCCCGTCGCAGGATGTCCGCCCAGCGGACCCTTCGGCGCAGCACCCGGACAGACTGCGAGCAACGTCACGCTCTACGACTGCGATGGTAACCCGGTGGAGCTCCACTCTCTGTGCGGCGAGCGCGTATCCTATCTCTACAACTTTGCGGAGTGGTGCCCGCCGTGTCGCTCCTTCGTCCGAGACGAGATCGAAAACGCGCATCTCAGCCACGCGTCCTCCGGCGACATCTCGACGTACGTCGTTCTCACGGCGGTGACCAGCGGCGGCGCCGTAAACAACGCCTCCTGTCAGCGCATCCGTGAGCAATACGGTATCGACACTCCCGGAGTCACAGTACTTCAAGATCCAAACGGCGAGATGAACTCAGTCCTCGGCATGCGCGTGAACTTGAGCAGCCTGGTGATGAAGCGAAACAACAAGATCATGCTCTCCGGTCCATGGGGCTGGAGCAACGTTTCTCAGGAAATCAGCAACGCCTTCAGCCAGACGACCCCTTAGGCTAGAACAGGCTCAAGCCTCGGCGCACCCGGAGCTGTCACCGCCTCGGCGTTGATGGGGCTTGGCTAGCCGGGCCGCCGTGACTTCCGTTCCGCAGTTCGCGCGCGACTCATTCCATCGAGATCACGACGGACCCCTCCAAAGTGTAGCTCTCACTCCCTTCCGAAAAGTACGCGATGTAGAACACCTCGACGGAGTTCGCATCGGGCCCTTCGTCGACATTGAGTGTGACGTGGTCCGAGAGCCCCCTGAAACCCCAATCATCGTCGGATGACCCTGAAGCACCATCCACCGTCAGCAGGCTCAACTCGCCGTCGTTAGTTTCGTAAGTCTCGCCGACGACGAGGCTGCCCATGGGCATTGGGATGCACAGCCCACTCATGACGACGCCTTCCGACGTGCGCGTCCGAATATCGAGCCCCAGCCCGATCGAGTCCCGCAGGATGCGCTCAACGCTGGGCTCTCCGCCCGTGCGGATATCGCCGAGCTGCCCGAGGAGGGTCGGCTGTTCGGCGGTCAGGGCACGAGACGTATCAAAGACCTGGAGACCAGGGAGCGCAGGTTCGCCAGGCAGGGGACGTGGCGTAGCCGTTGGTGGCTCGGGTTCCTCGACTTCCTCGACCTCAACGTATGGGTCGTTCGACCCGTAACACGCAGAAGCCAGGATGATGGAGAGGGTCGTGATCGGTCGTGAGAAGTTCATGAAGTCCTTGGTCGGCGAAAACTCGCTGCACGGATATCTGCAGGAACGGTGCCGAACTCGGTTTCATAAAATCTCTGCGGCTTTACGCGACCGAGCCGACCGGCCCTAACCCGCCACGCGCTGAATGTGGCAAATGACTCACTCTCGACTGTGTGGAATCAATACACCCCAAAAGGCAGAGGACGGGCGTCGACGGTCATGGCATGAGTCGTATCAGCGCTTCCAGATGTGTACCAAGTGCGTTAGCTTGAATTCCAAAATGTGTGAAATGTCGCACCCTCACTGGAATGTAAACAATGAGATCTTTGCTACTAATACTCCTTTCCCTCTCCTTCACGGTTGGCTGCGACACGAATGATGAAGTTGTTGAGCCCACGAGCTGTGACTTCTCCTCCATCGCGGGCACATGGACGGGGGCAAGCCCATTCGGTGAAGACCAATCTATGACCCTTCAGGCACAAGCAGACTTTGATGCATCGATTGGCACGAACGTCTTCTCAAATGACGGCGGTCCCGCGCTGTGCACCTTCGACGTACAGTGCAAACCATCGGAAAGCGAAGGAGTGTTTCTGGTCTTCAACGAAGCCGTAAGCACGGGAGCATGCCTTGAGGGTTGGTACACAATGACACCAACGGCGAGCGGCGCCTTGGCCGTGGACCTCCACCTCACTGAGGACGGTGACACCATCCAGTCCTACGAGCTGACCCAAGAGTGATGAAATCAGGCCAAGCTGAGATGCCAGTTCTCTGAGGACTAGCAGCAAGACGAGGACACCCATTTTTGTGGACCACGCTCCACATCAAAAGCGGGTGTCCTCCTAAGGCTCTTGCCCGCTCGCGATTTGGTAAGGACGTCCGCCTCTATCATCGCCAACGCTCGGGTCATAGAACTCGAAGCAGACAACCCTCCGGGCCTGAACTGTCGCGATGTCCGTCGCTTTGACGACTGCCCCGTCTCTTCGTCACGACCTCACTGTCCCATTTGAAAGCCCGGCCGTCACATCATTCGAGGCATCCGCCGGCAATGGCGAGCTTAAAGAGCCTCAGTTCATCAATGCATGAATCACATGATCATAGTCCACCGCGCGACCATCCCAGCCGATGGTCAAAGTTGGATCTGCATCCGTCGGTAGCACCCCCACGCTCGCCACCAAGTCGCCCTTCGCCACAGCCAAAGGCGGCAAGCCATCTCGCACACGTCCTTCCCGATCCGAAAACACAAACTCACCCTCCTCCACCCGCACCTGCCAGCCGCCCTCATGCAGCAGCTGATGATGGAACGTGCACAGCGTAATCAAGTTCGACATCGTCGTCTCCCCACCGTGCGCCCAGTGCTCAACGTGATGCGCGTCCAAGTAGCGTCGACAAACACACCCCGGAAAGCGACACCCACCATCGCGCCGGCTCAGCGCACGACGTAGCGCCGGTGAGATACTCCGCGTCCGCCGCCCCACATCAATGCTGCTGCGATCCGAAGCACCTTCAGCACCCATCGCCCCTTCCAACGTACAGCGCAGCGCACAGTCGCAAGCCACCCGCCGAAACGTCTCCGCGGGAACGCGGCTGCCATCATCAAGGGTCGCCGCCAAGTCGCCCAGCGCATCATGCTCCAAATGCACCACTACCTCGCGAGGCGCAGCAAACGTGACGTGCTCGTCGTTATTGGCGGCCCCCTCTATCGCTCCGCCGCCCTGCACGGATCGGAGCTGCACCAGACGAACCAACGCATCCGCCAATCCGGGCCGCGGGGCCTCACCACCACGCGAAGAGCACCCCCGCGAGAGCCCCTCCCGAACTCGATGCAGCACCTCCATCAAAAGCGCGGCCTCATCCGCGCAAAGCCGTGCCCGCACCTCCCGCGTCCCATCCGCCATCGCCCGCATCTGAACAAAACGTTCCACTCTCACTTCCGCCTCTTCTTTCTCCCCGTCCAGCGCTCGTTTCAGCCCGCTGCAAATCCGTTCCAGCTGAGCCGCAGTCGACGCCAGCGCCATGTTCAGAAGGTCCCTCTCGTTCTCCGGCGTCGCCACCCGGGTCAAAGCCCGCGCCTTCGAAAAACTCACCCGCCCCTCCGACATCGCCGCGTCGATGGCCGGCAGCTCGCCAAGCGCCCGCGCCACTCGCACCCGTTCGCGAGCCGAACCTGCGCCAAGCCCAATGCGCCACCCAAGCCAAGCCGCGCAACTCCGAGCCCCCTGCGCTGCCCAGATCTCCGCCTCGTCGATGGCGCGAATAAGCGTCAGCTGGCGGTGCGTCGCGGCGTCGATGCGAGCCGAGAGCTGCGCGAGTTCAGCCTCGAGTTCGCCGGGTGACGGCACAGCGTGGAGCGTGATGATGGCAGCGGTCATGCCCAAAAGATCGCACAACGGTGTGACACCAATCGCGCCCAAAAACGTTCCCGCGGAGACGTCTCCCACTGCCACGAATCCAGCTCCACCTTCGTTCTTGATGCCAACGTTTCGCTCCAAAAGCACGCGGTTCACTTGAGGAAACAGCGGTGAGGAAGACGACGTTGGGGACGGGTATGTATCCGTCGCCGTACACGGCGCTTCTATGCGTATCATAAGCCATGCGCCTAGAGCTCCCCACACCCGACGAAGCCCGCTCGATCCTTCACGGCTTTGTCGCCATCGCCTCCGCCGAGGGAAGTGTGTCTGCCCTGGGCGCACAAGAGCGGGCGATGATCCAAGCCGCCAGTTCGGTGCTCGGCGCAAACGTCGACGTCGATTCCCTCATGCCCATCACTCCCGAGGAGTTGTCGAAGAATCTCCAGCGACCTTCGATCCGCAGTCAGGTGATTCAGGGCATGGTCGTGATGAGCCTCATCGACGAGAACGCCGACGCCGAGGTTTACAAGCGCGTGATGCGCTTCGCCGATGGGCTCGGCGTTCGTCCCGATGAACTCAACAACCTGCGTCAACTCGTGGAGGGTCAGACTCTTTCGCTGCGCTTCGATGTGGCACGAAGGGTGTGGTTCATGGACCGCCTCAAGAAGGCATGGAGCGAGGGCGGATTCCGCTGGCTCGCCCGCACCTTGGCCACGCTGAAGCTCGCCGACAATGCCCCGGTGGCTGAGAAGTACCGCGCCCTCGGCGAGTATCCAGAGGGAACCCTCGGGCGCTGCTACTTCGACCATATGCGTGAGCAGGGCTTCCCGCTGGCGGGTGAAAAAGGAAGCCAGGTGGAGGCCGTGTTCATTCACGATCTAACGCACCTTGTGGCCGGGTATGGGACAGACGCGCGAGGCGAGGTTCTCACCGCCTCCTTCAGCGCCGGCAATCGCAGGCAGGACCCCTTCACCTACATCTTCTTCGTGGTCTGCCAGTTCCACCTCGGCATGCGCTTCTCCCCCTTCGCCCCATCGGAGACGGGGGCGTTTGATGCCCAGGACGCGCTCTGGGCCGCCAAACGCGGAATGGAGGTCAACGTCGACCTCAGCGAGGACTGGGACTACTGGCCAGACCTCGCCCTGAGCCTCGATGATGTGAGAGCCAAGCTCGGGATATCGATGGCACTGGCACCCAACGGGAGTGCTGAGAACTGACGAGTTCTGAGGACACCCCACCCTGCGTGACGAGTTCTGAGGACACCCTGCGGAGTCATCCCCGCGAGCCCTTCCGTCTTGACGCGAAGTCGCGCTGAGACCACCGACTGGGTACGCGTCATCAACGCACGAGAACGCGGACCTTCGTTCCATTTTCCGACTCGGCGCGAAACCGCCGGAATGTACCGCCCGTTCGGCCGTGGTGTGACCTCGCATAGAGTTTCTCGCAGCCTTGTGAAATGACTCGCCTCGCGTTGCTGTGTCTCCTGGCCGCCTGCGGAAACTCGGAGCCTATGATGCTCACCGACTCCGCGCCCTCCGACACGGTTGGACGTCAAGACACCGGCTCTGTTGGGCGGGTACCCACCTCACTGGACGAGCTTGTCCGCTTCCTGTGCGAAGCTCGAGCTGCCTGTGGATGTGAGTCGGTCGAGCAGTGCCTACAAGGTCAGCCAAACTATGGGTTTCGCGCCGAACGAACGGGTTCGACGGAAGTACCAGAGTGTCTGATGTTTCACTGGAACCGCATCCAAGAGATCGGATGCGACGCAACCCCACCAAGAGTTTGTGAGTCGTGTCCCATGCTCCAAGGAACCCTCGAAGCTGGAGCGACCTGCGGAGAGCTCGGGAGCACGTGTGGCGACGGCCTTGCGTGTTCGACTCCGCGTGGCGCCGCGGACGGTGAGCCGACACGCTGCCTCGAGCCTTGCTCGCAGACAAACTGGGTCGAAGAAGGCGGCGCCTGCGTGCCACCCCGCACCGACACAGTTTCGTTCTGCCAAGTGGGACTCCTATGCCGTGATGAAACATGCGCGCCCGCGCCAGCCGTCGGCCAGCCGTGCGACGGTGGCGCGTGTGCCCTAGGCGCGGTCTGCCGCGAGCGTGCTTGCGTCGCTCAAGGCGAAGACGGAACGACATGCGCAGCCGCCGCCGACTGTGTGTCGACGCGCTGCGAGGACGGCGTTTGCCAACCGTTTGGAGAGATCTGCGGCTACTCCCTCCTGTGAAGGCGCGACCGCCTGAAGTCGATACCCCCCTGAGCGGTAGCTAGGTACTTCGGCCACCACCTTTGTTCTTGATGACGACGCCTCGCTCCAAGAGCTCGCGGATGAATTGCGCCCACAGCGCCCCGACGCGGTCTAGCCGATGGCCGCATGCTCGTCGCCGAGTTCGAATCCGTCGAGCAAACAGTCTTCGACAGCGCACGGAGCCGTCTCTCTAGACCTCGTCTACTGGTGGCACGAAGGGCAGCCAATAACGCGTCCCCTTGCGTTCTCCCGTGCGAAGCAAAGCGCCCAATTCCACAAGCTTCACCAAGTCACGCCGCGCCGTCGCCGGTGGCGTACCGGTGATGCGTGAGTAGTTCCCCGCAGAGAGCCCACCCTTGAAACCCATCGGCCCCTCGCGCGTCATACGCAGAATCGCTTTCGCTTGGCGAGGACTAAAACCGGTGGCGAAGCGACGAAGGTACTTCGCCTTCTCTACGTAGAACCCCACCCAACGCAGAGACAGTTCTTGCGCGGCGAGGATGGTTTCGGCGAACCACGTGAGCCAAGCGCTGACGTCGTTGTTTTGATTCGCCGCAGCGAGTGCATCGTAGTATTGGCGACGGCGAGCTTCGATGGTCATCGATAGCGCCGTGAGCGTTGGCGCTCCGCAACTTTGCGCGAGGGACTTCTCGCTGAGAGCGCGCGCGATGCGGCCATTGCCATCTTCGAAAGGGTGAACGCTCACAAAGTACAGGTGGGTCAATCCTGCGTGGACTAGAGCCCCCAAATCGCCGGCTTGCGACCCGTTGAACCAACGAACGAACGCATCCATATCGCCGGGTACCCGCGCAGAGGGAGGCCCCTCGAAGTGCACGACTCGGCGGTAACTCGGCCCCGAGACCACTTGCATCGGTTCGTCGCCGCAACGGTACGCGCCGACTTGTTCAAGGTCGGTTCGTCCGCGCAACAGCATCTCATGCCAGCGAAAGAGCGAGGCGTGGTCGATGGGATCGTCGTAGTGGCGATAGAGGTCCGTCGCCAGCTCCGCGATGCCTTGCTCTGCAACATGGATCGACCTCTCTTCACTCACCAATCCGAACTGCTTGCGCAACGACGACTGCACACTCGCGCGCTCCAACACCTCGCCTTCGATGGCCGATGTGCTGAGGGCTTCTTCACTCAACAGGCCGATGGTCAGCTCTGTGGACTCGCTCTCCTCAAGGTGCGAGAAGGCGCCCACCACACGGCCGGCTTGATGGCGAAACTCCGACTCCAGAGGCCGCAGAGCTGTCTCGTCGAAGCGAAAGTTGGGCCAATCCGCTT
>JBLHKB010000121.1:0-14084 GCA_047619315.1 Polyangiales bacterium | reverse complement strand
CCACGGGCCAGTGCGACAGCGCTGGGTGTGAACGCCCAGCGGAGTGCTTTCGTTCACAGGGTGCGCCAGCGCCGGAGACGTATTGCGCTGTTCTCGAAACGAGCGCCGGAGTAAGGACCGAGTGCCGTCTTCGCTAGGCGCCGACTCAGCACGTCCGCTCATGGCGCGAAGACCCGTAGTGTTACTCTGACGCGGTGCCCCGGCGTGTTCATGCTTTTGCTTCTTTGCTCTGCGTGTTGTGCGTAGGGTGTGCGCATGCTCCGGACGCGGCCCAGGTCTCGCCAAGTCCGTCGGCCGCTCGCGAGTCCGCCCCGAACAACTCAACCGCACGTCCTCTCGAGGTCGCAGTGCGCCGTCGACAGGTGTACATTAGCGTCGTCCACCAAGATCGGCGCCTCGTCTTCACGCGGCTCCGCGACTTGCCACCGCGCGAGGACTCCGACGGCGTGGCGACTTACGGATATGGCGAGGGTGGTCCGGGGGCTCGTCCGCCGACGGATCTTACCGTGCTCATTCCTAAGGGCCTCTGCCAAACGACGGACGCGCGATGGGTCACAGCAGTGCAGAACTGTTAGCGCGGGGGCGGAGAGTGGGCGGGGTTTGAACTGGCCGGTTGCCACGTTCCACAAGCTGGACCTCTTGTGGTGTTTGAAGGACACGAGCCACTCCGCGTTCAGGCGTTCGGTGAACTCAGGCCACCGAGTGGCGCGGGAGCTCGTGTGTTCGAGGCGCGGGCTCGGAGGCTTGGACAGTCGGGGTTTCTGAGGGACGCCACCCTGATGCAGCGCGAGATGGAAGTGATGCAAGCGCAGGGAGTGAACCCAAGCACGCCCTTGCCACCTCCGATTCCAGGCGCTCAGCTTGGCACTTTTCGGACAGCGTTCGATGTGCGGATGGTGGAAGCCATCGACGGTCTCGGTGGTGTGATCTTAGCAACCGCGTCGTCGCCGCACGCGCCCATACGACTTCTCCCACGGCTTCAGTGGCATACCCTTGTGGCGGGCCCCAATGACCTGGACTACGCGTTTCTCATCGGAACGGTGAACGAATCATGGCCCGTCGTCGTTCAGGTGCGTGGCGATACGGTGGACTTGATAGATCCGCTTCACTACCCAGCCATTGGCTTTGGTGGCCCGACGATTTGCGCCGACCCATAGACGTTGTTCACTCGACGGATCCGCTCAGCGAACCGAACGCACCCGGAATCACGCAGAGCGCTGGCTCCACGGAAACCCAAAACGTCTCTGCGACGTTCCAACGCGCCAGCGCTTCGCTGACCAGTTGAATCGCTTCGTCGGCGTAGCGCCAGTCTGTGATCATCAACGCGAGGCGTCCGTCCGTGGACGGCACGGCGTTGAAGCAACCGCCAATGCCATACGAGAAGTGGGCGCTGAACGTTGGATGGGCGCTGTTGTGCGCACCGATCGCACCAAAGATCGATCGCTGAAGTGTTTCCCACGGGATCTCCGGACAATCGTCCGTCGCCGACGGCTCGTGGCAGCGCTCCGGGATGGAGTCGCCTCTCGACACGCGCCGTGAGCCTCGGCCTCGAACGCGTAGCATACGAATGTGGGGTCTCTCACGCTCTGAACAGCCCACGGGAGCTTCGACCCAGATGCCTGAACCGGCATCGAGGGGCGTTCGAACCCAGCTCTCGTCGTGGCTCGGCGACAAGCAGGCCGCCGGCAGCCCGCGTTGGTCTGACGCCCGTGAGCCGGGTATGGGCCGGGTGCTCGCCACGCACTGTTCGGTGGAGATCTCTGCGAAGCCATCGCCGGCGCGCCGTGCCGTAAGTCTGCGAGGCCACGCGAGTCCGCCGGGAAATATGAGCCCTGCGGTATCCGCGGGCTCCCACGCGCCGGACTCCAGCACATCTGAACTCGGGTTGTAGACCCGCGGCGCGTCGTCTGGACATCGATCATCCACGACATCGTCTGGTGTGCAGACGCGCGCGATCCCGTCGTCCACAAGTACGCGGCCCGCGAAGCAAACACGTTGCCCCACCCGCCGCCCCAACGCGCTCTCGAGCGAAGTCTGCATCACCGACTCAGGACACTCGCGATTCGGGCTCGAAACCTCCGAAACAAGCCCGAGCTCAGAGCCTCGGAGCGGAGCAGCCTCGCGCGGGCTTGGCGCATATTGCGTCGCTGCCCATCGAGCCCCCACAACGATGGACTCCCCACGTCGCTCGAAGTCGTAGCGATCCATCCAGAACGAAGAGTGCCCATCGAAGGCGCGGATGATGCCGATCGCGCATCCAGTACAGACCGCCTCATAGTTCGGCTCTGTGTACGCGGCGACCTCCCCCTCCAGGTTCCAGATCACAGGAGCCGGCGCTCGAAAACAAGCGCAGTCCGGGTCAAAGGCCGCGAGCTCGAAGCTTGGGCTGCCGTCACGTTCCAACCGGACTCTCGCGCCCAATACGCGAACCTCGTCGTCCTCGGTCCGCACGATCCAAACCGGATCCCCATCGACGAGGAGGCCGGAGTGGACACGACCGATGGGCGGGAGCGGTAGCACCGTCGCCGCGGAAGCGATGTGGCGCGGTGGAGGCTGCAGCTGTGGCCCCTGACCCGCGCAGCCGAGGAGCAGAACAGCGACGAGCGTCGTGCGAGGATGATTTTGACTCCAGCGTTGCATCGGGTTCGGACTCACGAACGAGCGCTCATCTCCTCGTTATTCCGCTTCGAGGAGATATCAGCCGAACGCTGCCCCGACTTACGTGCCCTAAGGCTCTAGTGCCGTGCGCAGCGGATCCGTCGCGATGACTCGTCCCTCCGGCGCGCGCCGCAACGAGACAAACCCGCGCGAGTCCGTAGGCGCCACCAGCACGGTTCCATCCGACAGCCAAAGCGCCACGAGCGAGTTCCGCGACACCTGTCGGTCGCGGTCATAGACGTAGAGTTCCACGTCTTCTTCATAGCTCGACTCTGCGATCGCTCGGCAAAGAGGGGCCACGTTTCGGTGAGATTCACGTTCGCACTGCGCACCAAAAGGTTGGCTGTGCGCCGCCAGGTAGCGTCGCGCTGCGCCACGAACCGCCGCGGCGTGAGGGGGCTGCGTCCAGCGCTGCACCGGGAGGTCCTCGCAGCGCGCCTCGATTCGCGACAGAGCGAGCAAGAGGTTCGCGCGGGCGGCGGGGTCCCGGCTTCGAAGCCCTGCGCAGAGTGCCTCCGCGGCGCTCTGCGGCAGCTCGCCACGAAGGGCGATGCGCGCGATGGCAAAGCTCGCCGCGGCGGGCTCTGGCCACGCGCCTTCTTCGAGGCGCTCCAAGAGTAAGGGGAGGGCGCTCGCGCCAAACTCGCCGGCACGTCCCGCCGCGGCGACGCGCACCCGCGGGCTCGCGTGGCCTAGGTGTGCTTGGACAAAGCTCTGACCACTCGCGTGGTCTCCTACGGCCATGACCGCCGCCGGCAAGAGCTCGAGAGGGGCTCGCTGGAGAAGCTGCAGCGCCGTCTCGTCGCCCCAAGCGCCGAGCGTCTCCACAATGCGAGCCGCCAGCTCTGGGTCCTGGCCGAACATGAATATCTCCGCTAGGCGAGCGAAGCGTGGGCCTTCATCGCCGAGCCCATGTCGCTTGGCGATGCCCGCGAGTCCCACCAAGTAGGCGTGTCGGTCCACCGGCGGCGGGGCTTCGAGGCGATCCAGCACATCGCTGACGTGTTCGGGTCCCCCGAGTCGCGCCAGCCCGAGCGCCGCGTCGTGTCGGAGCGGGGCCTCTTCGGCGTCCTTGAGGTACCCCAGGAGCGCTTCGACGACGCCTTCGCCGCCGGTGTGCCCCATGGCCTCGACGGCGGCGTGTCGCAGCTCCGCGGACTCACTGGAAGCGAGGGCGATGAGCGCCGGGCTCGTCCGTTGTGCACCGACTTGCCCCAAAAGCCGCACGACCAGCGCGCGCGACGGGGCCGCCACGAGCGGCAGCACCGCAAGCAAAGGGTCGGCCGCACGACCGTCCCCGGGGTGCAGTCGAAAGTAGTGCGTGAGCGCCGTCAACGCGACCCCGGGGGCTGTGTTCAGCGCACCCAAAAGCTGGACGAGGACAGACGTTTCGCCGGAGAGGGCCAGCGCGCTCAAGAGGGAATGGTTCCCGTCAGGCAAAGCGTTCATGGCCCGCAGGATCAGAGGCGCCGTCTGTGCCGCGGGCTGCCGCAGGAGCCGTGCTTCCAAGGTCCGCGCGTACGGCGGCATTTCCAGCGGTGGCGCATTCGCGAGGACTTCAGCCAGACGAAGCGTCAGGCCCGGGTCTTCACGGTCGTCGAGGACGCTGCTCGCCGCTTGGCGTAGCGTGGCGTCTCCGAGGAGTTCAATGAGCACCTGCGAGGCGACGGCACCTGGCACATTGCCAATCGCCTGAATCGCTGCTTCCGCGGCGCGCGGGTCGGACTCGTGCACCAGCTCCGCGAGGGGTCTCATCGCTCGCTCGCTGCCCACTCGTCCGAGCGCCGCGATGGCGCTGATGCGCGCGTTCTCGTCGTCGTCTCGCAGACCTTGAATCAGCGCGGAAGCGCCGCGTGGATCGCCGAGCTCGGCGAGCGCTTGATACACCGCGGTGCGCATCTCAGGTGTGTCGCGGGCACGTCCAATAAGTGGAACGACCGCGCGGGCATCTCCCGACCGTCCAAGGGCGTGAGCCGCCGCGATGCGAACGCTCGTGTCCTCGTCATCCAAGCGACCGAGCATCGGGACCACAGCCTCCGGCGCACCGATCGCTGAGAGCGCACCGATCGCGGCCCTACGGACTTCGGCGTCGGCGTCGCCGAGGGCACGAACCAACAAAGGGAGCGGACGCGCATCGCCGATGGCGCCCAGCGCGCGTGCAGCAGCAGCCCGTACTCCGCTCTCCACATCTTCAAGCCACCCGGTCAAGATCGCGACGGCGTCCGAGAGCTTCACTCGCCCGGCTGTGTTTGCGGCTTCAATGCGTACCTCGATTTCCGGGTCTTCGAGGGCGCGGAGCAGGACTGAGCGAACCTCGGCTGCGCCGTACGCCCCGAGCATTCGTACCGCCTGCTGCCGCTCGGCGGTGCTCCCCCCGGAGTACTGCCGTTCCAGGCGCCCGATGCGCCCCTCCCACTCAAAGCCCATCAAAGGCGCCATGAGCACAGGCACAAAAAGCCAAGCCAGCCAGAAACGCATTCGCACCGGTGCTTTGTACCACTTTTCCAGCGCCACGGCGCCTACACCCGCCCTCGCAATTCAGCTAGGGTCCCGCCGGCCCGCGCGTGGAAAAATCCCAACCATATCAAGGCGACTCCCGACAGACCGGGTCTCGCATGGCGCTAGTCCTCCTCGTGGGCGCTGTCTTCGCCGGATGTGCCCACGTCCCGGCGGATCGATATGCCGTCAATCGCCTTCAAATTGAAGGCATGGAGGAGATGGACGAGTACGCCCTCCGCGCGTGCCTTGCCACCTCCCAGCGCAGCCGAACCAGCATCAATCTGAGTCGCTCGATGCGGCCAGCCTGCAACGAGCCCCCGTTCGATGACGCTGTCCGAGTCCGGCTCCCGCTTTGGCGTTCGGACTGGCCGCTTTACGACCGAAGTGTCTTCGAGCGCGACCTTCAGCGCATTCAGCGCTGGTATCGAGCCCGCGGATTCTACGACGCGTCGGTGCAGACGGTTTCGTATGACCCGCCAAACGCCGCCGTCGATGACCGTGTCGACGCCAACTCCCAGTGCGAGCACGTGCGCGGCGGTGAAGGATGCGAACTGGAGATCAGCATCGTCATCGACGAAGGCCAGCCGGTCATGGTCCAGGGTACTAACCTTCAAGGCGTCGAAGAGCTAGACGCCGCTATTCAAGAAGACCTCGCCGACGCTATCAGCCTCGAGGCGGGAGCGCGCTTCGATGAGCACGCCTACGAAGCCACGAAGCGTGCGATCGTTGGGGTGCTTCACAACGCGACCTTCGCCTGCGCCACCGTCGAGGGCGAGGTGCAGCTCGACGAAGACAACCGCATCGCGGACGTTGCGTTCACCGTCAGCCCAGGTGTCGAACACGTCATCGGTGATGTGACGCTGAGCGGCGAACGAGACCTGAGACGGGCCACCATCATGGCCACGGCGAATATCGATGAAGGCGAGCCCTTCACCGATGCTCTTCTCACCGAGGCGCGCCACGCCGTCTACGCCCTTGGTGCGTTCGCGTCCGTCGACATCATCCCGACGCCGCGTCGTGAAGACGATGTGTGCACTGGAGTGGTCGATGTGGCGCTGCAAGTGAGCCCGGGTCGGCGTCTTCGCTACGGTTTGGGCGGCGGCCTTCAGAGCGGCGTCATCGGCACGGGGTCGACACAACAGCTCGACTCGGATCAGTGGGACATCCATCTCCTCGGCTTCATCGAGCATCGGAATTTCCTCGGCGGTCTCCGGCGCTTCCGCATCGAAGAGCGACCCAAGCTGATCTTTCCCACGAGCTTTCCTCGCGCCAGAGCCGAATCCGATGATGGCGAGACGCTCACCCCGAGCTTGGGCAACGAGCTTCGTTTCGAGTTCCGCCAGCCGGCGTTCATCGAAGCGCGAACAACGCTCGTCGTGAGCGGCCGCTGGGACTTCGGTCCCGACCCAAACCTTGGCGCCGTCGTTCGTCACAGCTTCGACGCGGATATCGCCCTTCAGCGAAGCTTCTTCGATGGTCGCCTGAACGCGAGCATCGGCGTCCACTACAATCTCTACATTCCGACCCAGCGACAGGACCTCGCGTCGGAGTCGCAGCTGGTCTTTTTTAAGCAGCAGTTCGCCCTCGACCTAAGAGACAACAGCGTCAATCCGCGACTTGGACTCTATTTCGGCCTCGATCTCCAGGAGGCGGGCGTCCTCGACTGGACCTACCTTCGCGTCGTTCCAGACGTCCGCGCCTACGTTCCCCTCGGCCCTTTGGTTCTCGCCGCTCGTTTTCGTCTGGGGTACATGCATATCTTCTCCGCCGGCGACGATCTGGACCGTGCATCTCAGCTCCTAGGACCCATCCAGTATCGCCTGCGAGGAGGCGGCGCGAGCAGCCATCGCGGCTTCCAGGCCGGGTTCATGGGCGATCAATTTGAGTCCGTACCAGGCGGCGACCCCGGCGAGGTTTTTGCGCAGAACTCTGGCGGCCTTCGTCGTTGGGGCGCGTCCCTGGAGGTTCGCCTCCCCTTCAACGAGGACTTCGGCGCCGTGGCCTTCGCGGACATCGGGGACATCAACCGAATGCCCGAGTTCCGCTTCTCTCAGACGCGCCTCGCCCTTGGATTCGGCCTCCGTTATCAAACCCTCATCGGGCCGTTCCGCTTGGACATGGCGTTTCTTGTTCCGGGCGCGCAGGTCGGTGGGTGGGAGAACTACGGTGGATTGCTCAGCAGTCCGCCCACCTCGCCGGTCATGTGCCCCGCCGAGAACTGCAACGAACCGTCGGGCATCGGCGGCGCCTTGCACCTCACCATCGGTGAGGCGTTCTAGTGGGCCTCGACGCGAACGAAGTCGCCGACGAGCTCGCCGAAGAGATCGCGGACGAAGTCGACGAATCTCTCTCCAAGACGAGCTTCGCCCGGCGCGCGTTCACCGCTCTCGTGTGGCTGCTTGTGGGCGTCGGCTGCGTTCTCACGTCGGTTGCGTTTAATATCAACAACCATTTCGTCCGCGAAGGGGCGCGCGAGGTCCTCAACGACTACGTCTCGTCGATGATGCGCGGCACCCTCGACATCGGGAGCATCGACAGCATCGTCATCCAGCACCCCGGCGCCGCCGAAATCCTCGTCTCCAACGTTTCGCTCTACGACCCGGACGGCGAGGAGGTCATTCACGGCGACAATATCCGCCTCATCATCGACCTGGGTTTCGCCATTAACGGTGGCCTGCGTTTCTCCCACGCGCGCCTCCAGGGTGGACATGTGCAGCTCATCGAAGGCGCAGATGGCCTCCCAAGCTTTCTTGCGGCCTTCGAATCCTCTGACCCATCCAGCGAGCCGAGTGCTGAGCCCTTTCACGCCGTCGTGGACGATATGCATCTCGCCGGCGTCGTCGCCGAAGGCGAGCTCCTGGGCATCGAAGGGATCCGCATCGAGGACCTCAGCGCCGACGGACGCATGGAGTTTGAAGAAGAGATGGTCATCTCGGTCTTCGACGCGGATGGTCGAATCGTCGCGCCATGGCCCTTTGAGGCAAACCTCAAAGACCTGACGGCGCGCATCGACTCCGACCCGTACGCTGGAACCACGCTTCACGCGAACGCGACCGCCGGCGAAGACCAGGCCGCGGTCAATCTTCGCTACGCGGTCCCGGAGGGTGGCGATGCGGAAGACGAGCCGGAGCTCGATATTCTCATTCGAGCCAAGCCGCTCCATGCGGAACGCCTCCATGAGCTCGGCTTTGGCTGGGCGGAGATCATCTTTGGTCGAACAGAAGGGTACGTGAGTTTTCGAGGCCCCTCCGACGACCTCACGATGCGCGCCACCCTCGACACCGCGGGCGGCCGCGTCGCTGTTTTGGGCCGCCTCCCCTCCGAGGGCGAAGTCGTCGTCACCATGCGAACGGACGGCCTCGATCTCTTGCCCGTGGTCCGCGGAGCCCCCGATCTCCACGTCGCGGGCCGCGTGCGGATACGCGTCGACGGGGACCACGTGCTTGTGGATGCGGATGTCGAGCCCACGGAGTTCGCTGGTATGCCGATTCCGGCGATCACCGCGAGTGGCGAGCTCGGAGAAGACGCCTTCGAGATCGACGAAGCGCGTGTGGCCACCGCCGGCGGTGGCCTTCGTCTTACGGGAACCGTCGACTACGAGGGGAACGTAGACTTGGAGATCCAAGGCAGCGTCGGTCGCATCGACCAGCAGCCGCTGCTCGCCGAGCTCCTCCCCGGCGCTGAGGGAAACCTAGACATCGACGGCCGCGCCACCCTCGGCGAGGACGGGGCGCTCTCCGCGCGTGGCCGTTTCATCATCAACGGGTTTCGCTACGGCCCCGTCTTCGTTCGACGCTTGGTCGCTTCGGGTCACGTCGATGGAAACGTCGACGCGCCCGTAGTCCAGCTGACGCTGAGCACCTTCGGCGTCACGGCGTTTGAGGTTCCCCTCGGCGATGGCGACGGTCGTCTCGTCGGCGGCCCAACACTTTACCAAACGCGCGCAGCGTTTCGTCACCCCGCTCAACGCTTCGGTTTTGAGGGTGGCTTTCGCGTCGTCCCCGACGGCATCATCGCGAACTTGTCCAGCGTGACCCTGGCTGGCCACGACCAACGCTGGCAGGGCAGCGTGTCCGACTTGGCGATGCGTGACGGCTCGATGGGCGTCCGCACCGCGACCTTCGAGAACAACGACGAGTCCATCGAAATGAGCGCCGATTGGAGCTTCCGGCGGGGCTCCCAAGACAACCTGGCTCTTCGCGTCGACGACCTCGACATCGCCGGGCTTCTCCAGTGGCTGCCGGATATGCCACACCTCGCGGGCCTCCTCGAGGGAACGGCGGAGATTCGGGGTGACTTCGAAGGTCAGCCCGACATCTCCGTCGAAGGCCACGTGGACGGCTTCGGCGGCTTTGGCGTCGAAGGCGTGTCCGGTGACTTCCTCGCGACCCACGGACCCGGCCAGCTGGGCATCGACGCACGTATCCATCACGCTCAACGCGGCGACCTCGACCTCGCCATCGAAGGCGTCCTCGACGACGGTGTTCCACTCCTCGACTCATGGCGAGACGGCTCCTACGAGGCGCGACTCGCCGCGACACATCTGGACCTCACTCTCCTCCAAGACCTCGGCATCGAAGGTCTCCCGGAGATCGAAGGCCGCGCCGACGGTGCGCTCACGGCGAGCGGTGGTTACGGCATCTTTGACTTTGAGGGGAACATCGATGCCGCCGCCGTCAGGATCGCCGATCTTCCGCCCATCGGCGTCCAGTCGACTCTGAGCTACGACAGCGGCGCACTCATCGTTCGCGCCCTGACCCTCGACGAAGCCGGCGAACTTCTCGAAGGCGAAATTAGCGTCCTCTTCGACCTCGCCTCGGCGCTCGAATACCCGGAACTTATCGTCCCGATGCTTGAGGTCGCGCCGTGGCGTGCGTCTTTCCGCATGGCGCCACGCGATCTCTCGACGTTGCCGGCGCTCATCTCGGATCAGATCCCAATGAGCGAAGCGCTTCGTGCATCCGCAACATTGACGGTGCGTGGCGGCGCCTTTCGTCCGGTGGCCGACATCATCGCCGACGTCGAGTGGATCGGTGACCTCGAGGAGATGCGCTGCGGCCGCGGAGGTATCCCTCGTGTTTCCATTCGCGGCGGGCTCAACGAGGGGATCGCGCACCTTGAGGCCCGCGGCCTGATTCAAAACCAGCCGGTCATGTTCCTCCAAGTTGACGCCCCGGCGCCCCTCGACGAGTGGATTGCTGGGCGCGGGCGGGCCGAGCTTCCGCCCACGGAGATCGCGCTCTATCTTCAGAACGTTCCCCTCGATGAGATCCCTTACGCGTGCGAGTACGCTGCAGGACCGCTCAGCGCAGTGCTGACGGCGCGTGACCTCTTTACCAGTGATATGCGCGCGTTCCTCGATGTCGCGGGTGATGAGCTCATCGTCCGGCGCGTAAGCGTTCTCGAAACGAACGGAGAGCAACGCATCGAGACCACCGCCCAATCTCCGCCATTCCGCGTGCGCCTGGAGAGCCGCGTGGGCAACGGCGCCGCGACGATGCAGCTGGACGGCCGCTGGTGGAACGGCGGGACCATTTTTGCGATCGGCGACGCAGCCGTCGAGATCGTTGACGGTACTCCGGACCTTGGCTTCGACTCGGAGTTCAACGCTGACGTGCGCCTGGACTCCATGCCTCTTGAGGCTGCGCTGCTCTGGCTCCCAGGCTTCCGCAACGTCGCCGGCGTCGCGTCCGGCGAAGTGCTTCTCGCCGGCAGCATCGACGAACCACGCCTCACCGGATCCGTCGATATCGCCCAGGGACAAGTGGATATCGAGAGTCTCGGTCAGCGCCTCGATGATGTGGAAGGAACGCTGCTCTTCGAGAACGACCGCATCACGCTTCAGAACCTTCGCGCCACCGATGGCGACGGCAGCCTCCGAATTGCGGGCGACGTTGGCCTCGACGGTTTCAGGCCATCAAGTCTCCAGCTTGAGTTGGCCGCGGACAGCTTCCCAGTTCGCCAAGAAGGTAGCGTCATCGCGCTCCTTAGCGGCGACGCGGCGTTCAATACCGTGATGGAACCCAAGACGCTGCGCGGTGAGCTGACGGTCCACGAGCTTGATGTGACGCTCCCCGCGGACGAGAACCGTGAGCCCATCTCCCTCGCGCCTCATCCGGAGATCCACGTGCTCGGCGAAGACCGCCGCAGCCGGCCGGCGGACCCCTTTGAGGTCCAGCTTCACGTCGACGGAAACCGCGGCTTTGATCTGGCCGGCGAAGACTTGTCTGCGAGACTCCAGGCCGACCTGTCCGTTGTTTACCGTGACCCGATTTTTCGCGTCGACGGCGGCGTCCAAGTGCTCGGCGGCAACTTTGAGGTCTTCTCCCGGCGCTTCGATGTTGAAGGCGGCTGGCTGCGCTTTGACGGCGGGGACACCATCGATCCCTACGTCAACCTCGTCGCGCAACACAACCTCCGCGCCCGCCCCGGCGAGTCCGTGACCGTGACGGCGGGGGGTCGCCTCTCGAGTCCCACCATTGTGTTCTCCAGCACCATTACGAATGACCGCGCAGAGATCATCGCGCTCCTCGTCAGCGGCAACGTCCGCGAGGCCACGTCAGCGGAAGCGGACCGCCAAGCCGCGAACTTTCTTAGCGGTGTCGCCAGTGGCGCCCTCACTCTGACGCTTCGCGAAGAGTTCGGAGCTTACGTCCCGAACATCACCATCGAAGGCAACGCCACGGGTGGCTCTCGTTACGGGGTCGGAAAGAACCTGGAGCAGCTCCTTCCCGAAAGTGTTCGCGACGTCATCCTGGGTTTCTACATCGAGGGCTTCCTCAACACGGAGGGAGACATTCAATCGTCCGGCGGCACCAGCGTGGGCGTTCGAATGGAGCTCGATTTCCCCCGCTCCGTGCAGGTGAGCGGAAGCGTGGCTCCGAGCGTGTCGGGTGGAAACACCAACTGGGGCGCGGACGTGACCTGGACGCCTTAGCCAGTTCGTCAGTGGGCATCGAGAAGGCGTGCAGCTTACCGCCCCCATTCATCCAGGGTAGGGCAGCGTGAGCATCGCCAGGCAAATAGACTCTCGAGCCGGGCTAGATTTTGTTCGAGCTTGCCCCTACCCGTTTTGAGGTATGTCGTCCCCCGCCATTTCTCAAATCTCGTTAGTCCCCAAGCCACAACCCAGGGCCGCGATTCGGTTCGGACCGAATGGTGCTGTCGTTGATAGCTCCGGAGATGAAGAACTCGTTGAGGTTCTTCAGTCACTCTTTGGGTCCCTGAGCACGCTGAGCCTCCGGGCTATGGCGGAACTCGGCGTTGGACGTCTTCGTCGCCTCGTCCTCGATGGTGACGCCGGGCGCGTAGTCCTCGTTCATCAGGAGGACGGCTCCAGCGTCGCATGTCTCCTGGCCGCCGACGCACCTCTCGGAGTCGCCTTGGCATACGTGGCGACGCTCCACTTATGAGGTTTCTTGTCCTAGGCGCAGGTGTTCTCTCATGGGCCGCAGCCGGATATACGGCCACTGAACAGGCAAACGACGCGTCGCCGACGGGGTCCCGGCAGCTGACGGCGGAGGTCGCGACGCCTGCTCTCCCCCCCGCCGAGGTCGCAACGAGGGCCCCTCGTGTGCTTGCCGAAGAAGCGCCCGTCGAGCCCGTGTCTCCACCCGCGACGGACGAAGCGCCGGCTCAGGCTGGCCCGAATCAGACGCGCATCCCATTCGCGCCTGGATACGTGACGTTTGAGGACGAAGGCCTAGCGCATGAAGTCCTCGCGGCCGGCGCTCGCCACGCGGAGTCCCCGGAATGCCTCTACACGTTGCGCGCAGAGTCGGCTCCCGGCGAAGGAGCGCGTGCACCGTTTCTATCGAACCGCCGCCTCGAGAGCGTGCGCGCTCAACTCGCAGAAGCAGGCGTCCCCCCACGCCGTCTCCGGATTGAAGAATCCAACGCCGTCGGGGAAGAGTTTGCGTCCGTGTCCATCATTCGAACAGGAGTATGTCCGTGACCCCCTTGATATTCGCCGCCGCCGGCGCCGTGCTGACCTTCATCGCCGGCCATGCGTTCGCGTCGCGACGAGCCGCGGACAGTCTGCGCGCCGCCGACGTGGCATCCACCACCGCTCTCCTCGCTGAGAAACAAGCCAAGGACGACGGACTGCTCTTGGCGAAACGTCAGCGTGAGGAGTCGGACGCACAACGCACCGAGGTCGCCGCCGCGATGCGGACTCTTCAGCAACGACTCGGCCTCACCGGAGCGCCTCGATGCGTGTCCGTCACCCTCCGCGAGCTTCTCGCAAGCACTCGAATCCGCTCCGCGTCCTTTGCGGACTACGAAGGTCTCGAATGGCATGGCGTCGGTGACGTGGCGCTTCGCGAGAAATCGGCGGCCCTTGCCCCCATCGCACAAACCCTCCCGCCGACGGACCTGCTCGTCGCGCGCTTTCGCGGAGGCGAGTCCGTCGCCATCGCGTCGGTGGGCACGACCCATGCGCTGGTGCTTCTGCAGACCAGCGGAGACATCGCCTCGTTTGGTATGGAGCGAGCGCTTCATGAAGTGCGCCGTCCTTTTTCGGCCCACAACGACGAGGTCCGATCCACTCCTCTCAACGGTCAACGAAGCGCCGAGTTCTCACGTTTGGCGACCGTCGTGAGAGCCGCGCGCGTGTGTCGGATCGCGGACGGTGTGTGCGAAGTCAGCGATGAAACGCCTACGCATATGAATACAGCGCTACTTCGAGCGATTCCCGGACTGTTCCGGGCAGCATCCTGGCTGGGCTTTGGAGCGGCCACGTCCGTTGAGTGGCGCCACGAAGGAGGCTCGCTGTTGCTCGTGTCGGAAGGCAACGGTCTCTATCTCGTGGACTTCGACGAGCGCGCAGTGGGTGCGGAGCGGACGCTACAAGTTGAATCCCTTCTTCATCAGTCCACGGTTCAGGAGGCCGCATGATCGATCCAAAGCCGGGCCGCCCCTCTTACGAA
>JBLHKB010000120.1:0-14158 GCA_047619315.1 Polyangiales bacterium | reverse complement strand
ACGATCGACGGACTCTACGGCCTCTCGAATCGCTTCGAAGGCCAAGCGTGGGAGCTCGGCGACTTTCCAGACAGCGCGAGCGCCGCTTTGGGACGCCTTCGGCTTCGAGCCAACGGCGGTGAGCAGAGCCTCGCGAACAGTGCCTGCCTCGCCACATCAGGGACCGCAGAAGGCATCGCGACGACGGTGATCGACGTCGTTCATGTCGCCGTCGAGGCCCATCACATCAGCCACATTGCGGCGCATGGTCTCGGCGCAGTGAGCCTGAGCGTCGCTACCCTCGGCGCGGGCCTCGCTCTCGGCATGGTCATTCACCACGGCGCCGAAGAGGTGCGAAACGAGGCCATCAACTTGGGCCACTCGCTCGGCATCTAGTCTCATTTCGCCGGTGGCGCGTCCTCATGAGCCGATTCAGGAGGGCGTTTTCAATTGTTTTGGCGGGTCCAGAAGAGGTGCGTCATCCTCCTACATGGCGTCTCGGTGCCCAGATAGCTTACTCTGGTGTGAGCCATTTGTCCGCCAAGAGGCACCTACCGCATGATGAACCCCCGCCTGTTTCTCTTTGTCACCCTCGCCGCCTGCACGGGGACTATTGGTGAGGCGGACCCCCTCGTGGACTATCGTCCAGAGCTTCCTGACGAGCGGCCCATGACGCCCGAAGCTCGGCGCTGCGACACCCCAGGCTCGAGCTCTCACCTCCTGCGCCGACTCACGCCAGAGCAGTATGAGGCCGCCGTCACTCGCATCTTCGAAGGCGTAAACCTGGGCAACCTGCTGCTGCCTGAAGTGGTGGCGGACAAGAACGGCTACGCCAACGATGCGACCCGCGCCGCGCCCATCGCGACCACCGTCGATCGCTTTCATGACGTAGCTAACCAGATCGCCAGCGCCGTAAGCGCAGACCGTCGCTGGCTCGACTGCACCCTTGAAACCGAAGGCTGTCTTGAACAAACCGTCTTTCACGTGGCCGAAGCCGCGTTCCGCCGTCCCTTGAGCGACGAGCAACGAACGATCTTTACGGGCTTCCTCGCTGCGGAGAGCGCACGCGAAGCCCAAGACACGCTATCGCTCGCGATCCAAGCCATCCTGGAGTCACCTGAGTTTCTCTACGTTCCGGAGTCCGGCGACTCGTCACTGGCGGCGCCTGAAGGCATGCGCGCTCTAACGCACGTTGAGCTTGTGGGACGCATGGCGCTTCTTCTTTGGGACGAGCCCGCAGATGAAGCGCTCGTGATCCGCGCCGGCGAACTCGACCTCAGCGATGACGCGACGCTCGACGGACTGGTGGATGAAATGGTCGCCGATGCTCGCGTGAACGCAGGCCTCGAACGTTTCGCCGCTCAATGGATGCCCCTTCGACCTGGGGAATACGGCGGAAGCCTCGCGCGGAACTCCATGATCACGAGCAGTATGCGCGACGATCTTCGGCTCTCAGCGCTGCGCTTCCTTCGCTATGCTTTTCTCGAGGCCGGCTCCCTCGATGAGCTGCTGACGAGTCGCATCGCGTTTGTGAATGACAACATCGCGCCGATCTTCGGAGTCGATGCTCCAGGCTCCACGGAGCTGGTGCAGGTGATGCTACCGGAGAGCGAGCGCTCGGGCATTCTCACGCATCCGGCGGTACTTTCCGTCGCCCCCGCCGACGCGACCTTCTACTCCGTCTACCGCGGCGTCTTCGTCATGAACCAGCTGCTCTGCATACCGCCAGGGCTGCCGCAGTTCGACACCATCGATGTGACCGAAGGCACCGAAAGCGGCACCACAAACCGCGAGCGACTCGAGGGCGAGCACCTCAGCGCCGAGTGCAACATCTGCCACGAGACCATCGACGGCGTTGGCTTTGCCTTCAACAACTTCGACCCCTCGGGTGTGTACCGCACCACAGAGTTTGGAGCGCCCGTGGATGCGAGCGGTCGGGTCTTCGACATCGACGTCGCGGATGCCATAGAGTTTACGGAAGTGCTCTCCCAGCAAGAAGAGGTTCGCTACTGCGTAACCGAGCATTTTTACCGCTACGCCATGGCGAATGGAACCATGGGCGACGAGGACCTCTGCCAAGTACAGCACCTCGCCGACAGCCTTGGCGAAAGTGATGACGGCCTCGGCGGCATCGCTCGCGCCCTCGTCATGAGCAACTCGTTTCGCTACATCCCGGAGGCCGGCCAATGAACCGTCGCGACACTATGAAAGCACTCGGGCTCTCGGCCGCTGCCGTCGGGCTCCCTGGAATTCTATCGAGCATTCAGCGCGCGCGCGCCGGAGACGAATGCCCCCTTCGTTTCGTCATCTTCTATGAGCAGCATGGTTACGCTCAGCGCTTTGCTCGCGCTCGGCGACCCGGCCAAGGAGACTTTATCTTCGAGGGCGGAACCCCTCCAGGCGAGGCCAGCGGCGAGTGGACTTTTGGCCCGGCCTTCGAGCCCATCGCGGAATACAAGTCCCGCACCATTCAGCTCGCGGGCATGGACATGCTATCCGCACGTTTGCCCAACGCGACGGCGGACTTTGGCGGGCATGGTCACCACCGAACCAACGCCCTCACGTCTTCTCCCCGTGTCTCCCACAACACTCCGGGAGGCCCCTCTATCGACCAGTTCATCGCCGACGCGCTTGCGGCGCAGGGCGTTGTTTCACGCATCCCCTCCGCGGCCGTCGCGATCTCCGGACGAGGAACCGGACAATCGCCGGTGTTCCGACCGGACGGCACACCCGTGTCATGTCTCGTTCAGCCTCCGATCATCTACGACCGCTTCTTCCCGTCAGAGCTCCAAGCCTCCGGCGAAGAACGCGCGCTACAAGCAGCACGCCGAACATCGGCGGCGAACCTGGTTGAAAGCCTCGGCACCGCGCTGACCCGGCGACTCAGCCGTGACCAACGCGCTCGCGCCGAAGCTCATATGCAACTTCACCGGGACCTGCAGGCACGCCTAGCAGTCTCCACCGTCGGCGCGATCCCCGATCGGGAGTCGAGCCTCGGCATCTGGAGCGAAGCGCTTCCCTACATCAATGACAACTCCCGCCGTGACCTCGGTGTTGACGAGCTTGGCATGTGGCAGCTCACCAAGGACATCAACATCGGCCTCGTTGCGGCTGCTCTTCATGCAGACATCACGCGAGTGGCCGTCATCAAGAGCGATTGGGTGCCAGACGCATCGATCGGCTTCGAGGGTGGCGACGATGAGCGGATGATCGACGGGACCTTTGGTCGCCTCAACCTCCACGCATTTCAGCACGAGGTGGAGAACGAGCCCAATCTTGGCGCAGCCGGTGACGAGATGATGATTCGCTATCACCACCAGACGACGAACACCCTCAAGCAGCTCCTCGACACCCTCGCATCGCTTCCCGAAGACAACGGCACGTCGGTCCTCGACAACACCATCGTGCTCTGTGCGACGGAGATGGCAGACCCCGGACACCGGCCAAACTTGCTCAACTGGCATGTCATTGGAGACGCACAGGGCCAGTTCAGAACCGACCGATCGCTCATTCTTGAGCGCCGTGACCGTGGCGACAACAGCGTCGTCGCCGTCGACGAAAACTACGGCCGCAACACTGGAGGCCCCGGCCACGGGCAGCTCTTTGTCACACTGGCGAACGCGATGGGCGTCGAGGCGGAGACCTTTGGTGATCCGTCCATCTGCCCAGGTCCCCTCGATCTGAGCTAGGCCTGACGCGGTGTGAAGACGGGCCACACCCTTGTGCGGATTCACCACAGCTTTCACCACAGGAAACGGTTCCTTACTAGATAGTCAGCGGTTTCTGCGTTGGTACAGTACTTGTATTGAGCACCCGTATGAAACGAATCGGCCTGCTCATCGCTCTCTCCCTCCTCACCGCGCCAGCCCTCGCCGAGGACATCCTCGAAGCTCCGCCAAACACACAAGCCAGCTTTCACATCGCTCACTACGTCGGCGTGAGCGGCGCGGAGAGCCGGGACCCAAGCTTCGCCTTCGGTACCTCCGCCGAGCTCCGGGTTCTCTTCGCACGTCGCGCGGGGCTCGCCGTCACGCTGGGCGCCGAGTTCAACGACTACGACACCACGCTCTTCGGAGGAATCGGACCACGCTTGCGGCTCACGGCCCCCGGCTCCGCCCTCGACGTCACCCTCGGCTACGACGTCCGAATCCTACGTCTCCGCGAATGGGACGTTCTCAACTGGGGCCCGCCTGCAGAAGCTGTCCTGACGATGGGCCATGCGTTAGCGCTCCGCGCAGAAGGCCCCATGTCTCCGTCCGGCGCGCTGCGAGTCGGCGGCTACATTGAAGCAGGCCTTGCCCACAACGGTCTCGCGCGATGGGCAAGCCTAGGTCTGTCCGTAGGCTTCTCCGGCCGCCGCCAATAGCACGGACGGCATCTATGGATGCTAAGCCAAAGCGCAACACAGCCAACAGCGGCCTGGGCGAAGAAGCCTCAGGGAATGCAGCCAGCAGCGCGTATCTCCGACAGCGAGAATCCCTGAATCCGGTCGTGGCCTTGGTCAGCCACGATCAGCAGGTCCTGTTCGAGGTTGATGATGAGCGTGTCCGGCGAGTTGAAGTAGCCGCCCGTCAGATCGTCTTCGGTGCTGAGCTCGCCGAAGTTATAGATCTCCGTCAGGCCGTCGGGCTCAAACACGCGCACCGTCGTGGTGAGCTGGTTGCCCTCGTCGACGACGTAGAGGTTACCGCTGGCGTCCATGTCGATGCCGTTGGGAGTGCCGATGAGGTCGCCGAAGCGACGTACGAAGGTCTGGTCGCTGTAGCGGAAGATCGCGATGTCGTCGGGGACTTCGTCGCACACGTAGATGCGGTCGCGGGCTTCATCGATGACGAAGTTCTCCGGCTCAGCGAGGTTGCCCAAGGTGCCGA
The DNA here is from genome assembly GCA_047619315.1 of Polyangiales bacterium. Lineage (GTDB taxonomy): Bacteria > Myxococcota_A > Polyangia > Polyangiales > Houyiibacteriaceae > JBCCRV01. The sequence goes on along the minus strand of JBLHKB010000120.1, from coordinate 9,308 downwards.
CGCCTTCACGGGGACCGTCGCCAAAGACGCTGATGAACTCGCCTTCGGGCGTGAACACCTGGACGTCGCGGCGAGCTGCGCCGCTGCAGGGACACTGGGCGTCGTCGCTGACGTAGAGGCGGCCCGTGGAGTCCGTGCGTGCAGCCTGTGGCGTCTGAAACTCGCCGGGCGGCGTCATCTCGAAGTCCATGGACTTGAAGCCGATCTCGCGTTCGTAGGCGTAGTAGGGCGCTTCATCGAGGCGTGAGAGGACTTGGACGCGGGCGTTGCGATTCTCCACAACGAAGATGCTGCCGCTCCCTGCGTCCTGCGCAATTCCAGAGATGCCCCAGAACTCAAGTTCGCCTGGACCTTTCGTTCCAATGTCCGCCAGCGGCGTCAGGAAGTCGCCTCGCACGCTCGAGTCGTCGCTCGTGAGATCGTAGATGTGAAGCTCGTCGCGCTCGTCATCTTCGTCACCGGCGAGGAGTCGATCCCCATCCACGAAGATGGCGTCGGGTCGCCCAAAGGCGCCGACTTCTTCGTAGCTGCCGGTCTGGCCGGCGATCCAGAGGGGCTCAAAAATAGCCCCGGGTCGTGGCACGCAGCCCATGGTGTCGGCGCGGTCGATGTCGAGACCACCGATGTCGGGCAAAGGTCCCGTGTCCGTGGCCATAGCGTCGTCACCGCACGCGACGAGAAGAACCGAGGAGCACACGAAGGCGCGGAGTACACGAAGATTAAGCATGTCGAAACCTGTAGCGAAGAAGCGAACTATTCAAGAAGCTGACTGTCCATCCAGGTTAAGCGCCCGTTCAGGAAACTACGAAGGTACTCAAGCTCTTCGGTCCAAGTGCTGGCGATGAAGTCGGGGGGGTTCCCAAACGTCCGGCGACCGAGCACATCCCAACGCGCAAAGTTACGCGCTTGGGACTCCGTCAAGGTGAGGATGGTGTCATCAAGGGTGCTAAGGATGGTGGCGTCACTCCAAGCGCCGGCGCGGAGTTCAGCCCAGCGGGCGCGGTAGCGAGCCTGAAAAACTGGGTCCTGGAAGAGGCGCTTGATCCAAAGCGGAGCGCAGCCAACCTCGCACTCGCGGGAGGTGGTGACGGGGCAGTTACACATCTCCGTCGCCGGCGGCTCCGCATCGAACTGCGCGTGCTGCCAGCCTTCCGTGGTCCAGCCGAAGAGGATGTTCGAGTTACCCATGGAGAGGTTGTAGTCCCACGCGGGGCCCATCTTGAGCTTCCCGCCACGGTCCTTGTACAAGTACGTGCTCAGCCGCAGGCCGTCGACGTTGCGGGTCAGCTCGATGAGTAAGTGCTGGTCGATGACCGAGTCCACATCGAGCAGCTCTTCGTAGGCGCCAAAGTCTGCGCGCTCTACACGCTCCTCGAGCTCATTGATGTAGCCGACGATGTAGGCGCGCTGAGGATCGGTGATGGTCTCTTCGTTCGGTTCCACGAAGGCCATGTACGCGCCGCCGCTGGACCGAAAACCGCGGTCGCCAGGATCGACGCGATCGATAACCACGATGTAGCCGCCGGTGATGTCTTCGTCGTCGCCGCCCAAGCGAGAGATGTCGATGCGGTCGTTGCCGCGCTCGATCTTCTCGATGGCGAGATACACGCCAACGTAGTCCTCGACGGTGACGGTTTCGCCCTCTTCGGCGAGGAACATCTCAAAGAACTCAGTGCGTGGAGCCCAACCGCCCAATCCCGCGGCGAGCCCAAGGGCCAAGCGGTTCCGCATGAGAGACTTGTCAGACCAGGGCGCGTTGAGGACCCAGTCTCCATCCGCGGGCATGCCGAGGAACTCTACGTCGCGGTCTTGACCGATGAGGTCGCGCGCCTCCATGGTGAACTGCTTCTTGTCGAACCACTGGCTGGAGTATCCGCGCCCACGGAAGGCGACTTCGCCGCTGAACGAAGGGATGCCAACGGGGACCGTGCGTCCATCCTCGCTGGGCATAAACATGTTCATCACGCCTTCATAGTAGACGCCTTCGAAGACATCGATGGTGTCGGGAAAGCGCGCGATAGCCACGGGCAGGTCCGATGAGAAGGCGGCCACTTCGTCCGAAACACGAAGATAGGTCTCGCCGAACAGAGGACCCATGAAGCCGTCGTCCGAAGCCCGAGCGCGAATGGTGACGGGCCCAGTGATTTCGATGGGGCGATCCGCGATGGGCGAGTCGTCCGTAGGCAACGTGCCGTCCAACGTGTAACGAATCACCGCGTCTTCTTCGTCGGAGCTGAGATTGAGGATCAACGAACCGGTGAAGGTCTGGCCGGGAGGGTCGAACATCACCTCCGGCAGGTCGATGTCGCTGGTGCCGACGCCGTTGGGGGCGCCAGGGGTGGGAGCCGGGAAGAAACGCAGCTCTTCGCTGGGTACCCCGTCGCGAAACGCGCGGCCGTAGCTGATACCGAAGCGTTGCTCGGGAAAAGTGTCGATGGACGACTCAAGGTCCCCGTCCGGTTGAACGAGCCCAAGGAACTCTCCGTCGGCGTTGAGGGCAAAGTCCGTGTGAAGCGTCTCGCCGCGGCGATTTTTCCGTGAGAGGAAGACGACCAGGTATTCACCGGGTTGAAGTACTCGTTCCGGGATCCGCCAGCCAGATTCACCAAGACCGTCCGTGAGCTGGTAGCCGCCGACTGGAATGGCTTGGTCGTGAACGTTGTAGATCTCAGCCCAGTCTTGCACCGTCTCGTCTTCGTCCAGCAGCTCGGTCCCCGCCGCGGACAGCTCGGTGATCATCAGACACTGCGCGCCTTCGGGGCAGCGATACGGCGCTTCGGGCGTGCAGGACCCAGCGACGAGGAGGCTGGCGAGGAGACTGAGGTGAGTGGAGCGAGCCATCAGCTTTGATGGGGTCGAATCGCGAGGCTCGCCAATGTTTATAAGCTTGATCATGGTTCTTGCGTTCACCGCTCGGTGGACACCACGTCGCTCATGATCTCGTAACGCGTCTCGATCGCTGTCCGGAGCGCCGCATGAAGATCTGCGGCGTTGACCCCTCGTTCCCACGCCGCGAGGTCCCGATCGATGAAGGGCGCGAGGCGCGCTTGCTGTGCTTCGAGTCGCGCGAGGACCGTGGTCTGCTGTGAGGTCGGCTCCTCGACGCGCTCAGCAAACTCATCGAGGTAGGTGCTTCGGTACTCTTCGATTCGCAGGATTCGAGCGGAGAAGGGGTCATGCCCATTGATCGTCATCGTCGTGGGTTCCACCAGCATCGCATCCCAATTCACGCCCCAGGTCGCGTCCGCGTCCCAGCTAATGATACGGAAGCGGGTGTCCGGCAGATCGCTGTCGAAGTAGAGATAGTAGTTTTTCGTGAACGTATCGCGGTTGTCCGCGAGGGTGTGGATGCTCTGCCAGAGCATCCAGTCGTTCAGATCGAGGCGTGATGCGACCTCCGCCTCGAAGGACGCGTAATCGACTGGCGTGCCGCTGAGGGCCGTCAAGAGCTCGGCGTAAGGCGTCGGGTCCGCGTCCTCGTTGCCCTTCAAGGACATGCCATCGAGGAAGCTCGCTTTGTCCGCCCAATTGGCGCTGTGGCTCTCGGCCTTGAGAAGCAGGCCATCTGGATTCAGCCCGTTGCGCTCCAGGAACACTTCGTCGACGCGTTCCAAAAGCGCGTAGAAGCCGTGGTACTCACCGTTGACGTAGAGCTCCGCGTGGTTGCATCGAGGCGCGAGGCCTCCCTCGGCGCGGAGCAGATCAAAGGTGATGCAGTTGCGCGCGTACGTTGGGTCGACCCAGCTTGCCTGCATCACCACGCGGCGGTGCTCTTCCATCGCGTCGCCGCTGAAGGCGTCGGTGGTGAGTGGCGCGTCATTGTCGAAGCGAAAGCGAAAAGAGAGCTTCGGGCGCGTGCGAGCGAAGCCGCCGTGGACTTCCATCTGCACGTCTTCGTACGCGGCGCCATCGAAGGTGACCTGGGCCGACGGCTCAAACTCGCGGTTCTGCGGGTCGATGTAGAACTGGTCAAAGTCCGCGGCGTCGATGGTCACGTCGACGCGCAGAGGTGACTCGACCACGGGCCCCGCATCGAAGTTCGGGCCGCCATCAAAAACGGCCGCATCGAAAGCGCCTCCGCCATCCGCGGGTGGCGAAGGTGGGTCCACATCGTCACCACATGCGCCGCCCATCAAGAAGCCAATGAGCAGGACGCTAAGGTTTCGGATTCCCACCCTGAACGCTTAGCAACAAAAGCATGGGCGGACAAAGCCACCTCGGAGCCTCAAGACGCCTCGAAGCCCCGCGCGTGCAATATCGCGACGAGTTGCTCACGCCGGGATACCCCCAGCAGTCTGTAGACCACGGCAAGATGCTGCTTCAGCGTGTGTACAGAGATCTTAAGTTCTTCGGCCACTTCGTTCGACGTAAGTGCGCGGCCAACGCAACCGGAACCAAAAGAACCCAGGGCGCGTTCAGGTAGACCGATGAGCCAAGCTCCGAGTGAAGCTCCACGCCGCGAAACGCGTAGCGCCCTATCGCATGAACGCCTGCGCCGTCGCCGCGGACCTTCTCCGCCACCTCGGATATTCGCTGAAGTCTCGACTCCTTCATCCACGCTTCAGCACCAGCACTCTGCGCGACGACTCGACCTTGGCGTCTCGTTCGAGATCCGACGACGATGATCGAAACCAGCATAAACGAAACGCCCAAGTGTTTCGCTCGGCGGACATGGAAACTCACGCTCTTATTCAAGAGTGGAGAGCGGATCGCCTAAGCCCACAGGCCCAGGTCGCTGCTCTCACTCGCAATCGGTGAAAATGAGCTGAGGCCAACACGCATTACGAATCCCTTTCTTTCATCCAACTACGCAACTCGCTGAAACCGACGAGCGCGACGATGGGCGAGACGAGGACCGCCGTCATGACGAGCATGATGTAGATCCAGCTCATAGACCGATACACAGAAGTGAAACCACGGCGTAGGAGGAAACCACCGCGAACCTCGATCGCGGAGTATTCATGAGGACGAGTGTTCATCCTGAGCGAGTAGTTCAACAATCCCCCGTTCGAACTAACCCACCTCGGGCAGAGGCGCGGGTGCTGCTGCCAGCACCGAGAAGCTGTATCTCGCCGTAATAGGGCGCCGTGGAATTTCGCGTCGCTGGGACGACCCCAACCACAGCATCGAAGCTCCCCTGCAGAGGCGTGGGTCGGCCTCCCCCTTTCGGATGTGTGTGACTATCCTACATGCACAAAGCCCTAGTTATCCTCAAAAGACAAGCTTCGCCCCCATTCACGCAGGGTCAAGCGCATGCTATTGTCCACATATGGGGACGGGGGTCTTTCGGGAAGAACTGAGGTTCTTTCAGCAGCGCTTTGAAGCGGCCATCGTTGCATGGATGCCCATCGTTCAGAGCGTCGGCGGGGTTACTCGTTTTGCGACGCGTGGGGGGAAACAATGACTGATCAGCTGGAAGCGTTTGTGAGCGGGTATGGGAAGCCACTCGTGGTCCTACACGGATCTCCACAGGACCCCAAAGACCTCGACGGACTCTGCGCCGTCTTGGCGAAACATGCGGAGGTACACCGCATCGCGATGCCGGGATATGGCGAACGCGCTGGCGAGAGCTTCGACTGGAGCCACGCAAACGACACACTTCGACGTTATGTCGACCTTCTGGAGCAGCCGTGGCTCCTTGGCTTCTCCGGCGGCGCTCGGCGGGTCCTCGACCTCGCGACGAGCGGCGCTTCTTTGTCCGGTGTCCTGTGCATCGCTGGCTTCGCGCATCTCGAGCCGGCGATGATCGAGGGCCTGAATCAAGCAGCCGATGCTTTGGAGCAAGGCGCAGACCTTTTAGAGCCACTCGTCGTTTCTTGGTTCTCGGCAGAATATTCGGAGCGAAACCCTGAGCACTGTAGGCAGATCATCCGCTCCTATTTGAAGGCTGCCAAGCCAGCGATTATCGCCGCCGATGTTCGTTCACTGACTTCGGCGCCGGACCTACGCGACGCGCTCAAGTCACTCCAGGTGCCGCTGCGAGTGCTCGTCGGCGAGCTAGACGCCGCGATACCCAAAGTGCTCAGCGAAGCCGTGCACGAAGCCGCACCGAACAGCGAGCTAGAGATCATCGAAGGAGCGGGCCACTTGCTCCACCACGAAGAGCGCGAACGCGTATTCGAGTGGGCCGTCAAAGCGATCACCTCGTCATGAAGGCCAAGCTTACTCACCTGAACTCCGCGCAGACCTGGAGCACCGATGAGCCTCCCGCCGCGAACGTCGAAGTTCTCAAGCTCGAAGGCAAAGATGGCCAATATGAGCTGCACTTGGAGCGCAAGAGCGATGTCGCTGACCCCTTCATCGCGCTCACGGCACGCCAGCGCGAAGTAGCCAAGCTCGCCGCTTCGGGAACAACAACCCATGTCATCGCTAAGCAGCTAGGCGTTGGGAACGAGACCATTCGGTCCCACATCAAGGCGATCTACTCGAAGCTCGGCGTGGAGAGTCGCGCCGAGTTAGCGCGGGTATCCGTCGGAGATCTCGTGCTGCTGTCAGAGGAATGAGCCTCTTTCGCGAAGCATTCCGGAGCTTCCAGGAGCGCTTTGATGCGACTGTTGCGACGTGGATGCCGATCACGCAGAGCGTTGAAGGGATCACTCGTTTTGCCGAGCACACGATCTTAGGCGAAGGTGCTCGCGTTGAAGGCCTTCGACGTTCTGCCGTCGGACAAGCGATCACGAGGTCGTGGGATCCCGCTACCCCATCGACTGGCGAGATCAACCGCTTCGTGTTGTCGATACAGAACGCCAAACGAAACGAGAGCCCCGTCTTAGAGGAGATCCGGCAGCGCTACGCTGGCGCTCACGTCGAAGACACGCTGCGAATGCTCGTGTATGACGGCGCCCTTTGCTTGGGATGGCTTGGGCTCTTGCGTGCCATCGATGGCGAAGACTTCACAAGAGCCGAGCTGCGCCACGCACAGGCCGAAGAAAAACACTGGGCGTTGACGGTTCGAGCAATTCACCGCCAGGACGCCGGCCTCTTGCGGGCCTCGCCGGCTCACATCATCGTCGATGAACACGGGCGCGTTGTTGCGGCGAGCCGAGAAGTTGAGTCGTGGTTAAATCCTCCTCGACGACAGCGCGTGGCCGAGGCCGCTGCACACATCCGCCGTGAAGGTTCGAACCAGCTGCTCATCGGACGATACGTGTTCGAAGGCGTGACGATTTCCGACGGTGCCTCATCCCTCGTCTATCTCAACGCGCCCCTTGGCACGTTTGGATCTGTCGCCCTCGGCGTCCTGTCCCCTCGCCAGAGGCAGGTCGCCAACCTGGTGTCGATTGGGATGAGCAACGCGGAGTCCGCCGAGGAGCTATCACTGTCCGTGCATACCGTGAAGCAACACCTAGGCGCGGCGTTTCGCTTGCTGGGCATCTCAAGGCGTGAAGAACTTGTGGTGATGCTTCGAACACGAAACCCGGGAGCGGATGAAGGCTAAGTGCAGAGGTGCCGCCAATATGAGGGCGAGGTTATTTCTCGCGAGAGACGAAGACCGCAAGATTGAAAAGAACCACAAATGAAAATATGACCATCAGCAGCTCCGCTGTGGATGTCATCTGCAGACCGAGCAGCAGCAACCTGGACGACATCGGCACGCTACGAAACAGACGACTTGGCAACAGGAAGCTCAGAACCAGGGAGCTCATAAGGAGCGCGTCGACGGGTGAGCCTCTGAGGTGCGTTGGATTTATTGACGCGTCGGCTCGCCCCACTCAGCGCGACCTCTTCAAGCCACACAACCTCCAGATAATCGCGGCGAAACCCACCGCGGCCGTGCGCGGCGCGAGGCCAGAAGAGCGTGGTGAATTGAGCGGCCTCGACTCGAGCGCTAGAGGGCAGACAAGCGAGTCTGGGCTCAGCGATGCTTAGGCCATGCAGCCTAAAACGATGAGTTAAAAGCGCTCGGTAGAAGGGCGTTCGTTCGCACGGCTTCGTAACGATGACAGTTGTTGGCGTGGTCACGGGGCCGGGCAGCCCGATCACCACACCACCAAATACCAGCGCGCCGCCCGCAAAGTCTGCTGCGACGACCTCGGAGTCACGCTTGCTCTTACCCATGGACGCGCGGAATGCCGGGGTGAGAACAACGCGGATCATTTCTCCAGGGTAGGGAGAGCAGCTCGCTTTAGCTGTCCCCCAAAAGAACTAAGCGAAGCCTCTTGAGCCAGGCGTCGGCCTCGTAAGCCCTCTCGACACTTCTTGGTTCTCCGCAGGTACTCGCGCTCCACAGGCACACCCCCCTTTAGGATGTGTGGGCACGTCGCACGTACGCCAAAACCCCTAGTTAGGCGCTCCTGGCGGAGGACCCTGGTTACCATCTAGATCGGACACGTGATAAGGAAGCCGCATGGGGATGGGGGCGTTTCGCGAAGAATTGGCGCGCTTCCAGGAGCGCTTTGACGCGGTCGTCGCGACCTGGATGCCGATCACACAGAACGTCGAGGGCATCACTCGTTTTGCCGAACACACGATCTTAGGCGAACGCGCGCGTGTTGAAGGCATCCGAAGTTGTGCCGTCGGGCAAACGATCACAACAGCATGGGATCCCGCAACCCCGATGACCGGCGAGGTCAACCGCTTCGTGTTGTCGATGCAGATCGCGAAGCGAGACGAGAGCCCAGTCTTAGGAGAGCTCCGACAGCGCTACGCCGAAGCTCACGTCGAAGACACACTGCGAATGCTCATATATGACGGCGCCCTTTGCTTGGGAAGTTTTGGGCTGCTGCGGGCCATCGATGGCAAAGACTTCACAAGAGCCGAGCTTCGCCGCGCACAGGCCGAAGCAAAACACTGGGCGTTGACGGTTCGAGCACTTCACCGTCAGGAAAACGGGCTCTTACGGACCTCGCCGGCTCACATCGTCGTCGATGAACGCGGGCGCGTTATTGCGGCGAGCAGAGAAGTGGAAGCGTGGTTGAATCCTCCTCGACGACAGCGCGTCGCCGAGGCCGCGGCACACATTCGCCGTGAAGGTCCGGACCAGCTACTCATCGGACGATACGTGTTTGAAGGCGTGACGATTTCCGACGGAACCTCATCCCTCGTCTATCTCAACGCGCCCCTTGGCACCTTTAGTTCAGTCGCCCTCGGCATCTTGTCCCGCCGCCAAAGGCAAGTCGCGAAACTGGTGTCCATCGGGATGAGCAACGCCGAATGCGCCGAGGAGCTCTCGCTGTCCGTGCACACGGTGAAGCAACATCTTGGCGCAGCGTTTCGCTTGATGGGCATCTCAAGACGTGAAGAGCTTGTGGTGATGCTTCGAACACGAGACGCCCCATTATTGGCGTGACTGAGCGACTGAGGTTCTA